>NZ_CP139575.1:1649039-1978847 GCF_034298135.1 Lactobacillus acidophilus | reverse complement strand
ACCTTGTAAGAAATATGAACTACAAATACTAATAATTGTCATTAAAAGGGCGGCCAAAATAATATTAGTAACTAATTTCTTTTGCTTGAACATATATGGAAACAACGACCAAAGATTTCGTTTTTTCTCCTTAACTGGCTCAAAATCGTCATTAGGAACCATAAAAAGGGCAATACCAGTCCATTCTTGAGAGAATTTTTCTTTAGACATTTTCGTTAAACCAACGCTAGGATCTGGATCAGCAATTACTAAATAATTTTTAGTTGCTTTAAGTACAACATAATAGTGGAGTAATTCGCCTTGTTTTAAGACATGAACAATAAAAGGATATTGGATATCCGTATCTGGATCAAACAAGGACATATCAGCTTTGACCGCTTCAGTTTTCAAATTAAATGTTTGTGCTGTTTTGACTAAGCCAAGGGCGGTAGTTCCTTCTAAATTAGTACGTGCTGAATGGCGCAAATGTGCTAATGATACTCTAGAATGATATTTCTTAAGAATCATAGCCAAACAGGCAACACCGCAATCTGATTCGTCTACTTGTGGTACATAGATTGATTTATATTGTAGTAGCATAGCTCTCCCTACCTTTACGTTTTTATTAAGATATGTTCATTATTTCATGACAGAAGAATCAAATAAAAAAAATACCAAATTGGTTAATTTAATAACTAATTTAGTATTTTTAACATTTCAAAATAGTAAACTGACAAAAAATAGATTAGAAATATCTACAAACTAGTAAGGTTATGGATTATCTTAAAGATGTTACTCTTTCTTATGTCTATAAACATAGGAAAGAAAACATAAAGCTCCACCACCAATAAATCCAGTAATCAAGTAAATCATACTAATAATATAAAAATTACTCTTATAAAAATCAATTGATACATAACCTATTTTTAGAAATAGAAGTAAAGTCAGTAATAAACAACTGCCGAAGAAACCAATAACAAATGAACTTAAAGGATTAATTTTATGCTTTGATATTGATCTAACATTATTACTTTTTAATAGCCAATACATAAGTAAGCCGAATACTATACCTTCTCCAATATTTTCAATAATTGAAATAATTGATAAATTACTATCAATATAGTCAAATATTATTCCGAGAAGACAATATATAATACTAGCTGTTATTCCTTTAATAACCAATTTATTTTTAACCATATTTTTTGCCTTTCACATTTTACTCAAAAACAATTAATGATGTCTATGACGCGTTAAATAACTTACACATGCTGCTGAGCCTTTGATAACGCCCATACTCCCACCGAAAAGAGCACCACCCAATGCACCAACTGCCTGACCAACTGCAGTTCCAGTAGCTGCACCGCTAACTGCACCCCAAGCCGTTGATCTACCAATTTGACTAGCACAATGTGCTACTTTAGGATTTCCTCCACCAATTACATAACTCAATTTTTCTTCATTTAATACCATTAACTTTTCCATTTTAGTTACCTCCTAAATAACTACTTTTTGAGATTTTTATCTCATTTCAACTTACATATAAAGGATATCAACATAACAGCTATTAGAAATAAAATGAACCAATCTAGCTATTTTATAAACTAATACTGTTTTCTCATACGAATTTGGTATTATCTCTAAAATAAAAAAACTGGAGTAAATCCAGTTTTTTAATTATTTAACTTCAATATCTTTAAATTTATTTACAAGTGTTTTAACCACATCTTTGTACGCTCTAGAATAAGTTACCATCTTATCATTATCAAATATAATAGTATGTTCTTTCATATCAATCGCATTAATATTTCTTGGATTCACTAAATAAGACTGAGAGACTTTTACTAAAAATGGGTTTTCTTTATCAATCTGACTAATATTTCCCTTGTATTCTACCTCTCCATTTTCGGTAACCATATGTACCTTATGCTGCGTAGTACTATGTTCAATAAAAAGTATATTGTCTTCAGCTACTTTACATATACGCCGACCAATTTTATAAGTAAAATCACGTTGACCAAACTTAATCCTGCTAGATAAATTATCGAAAGCATTACGCAAAGTTTCCTCAATACGCTGAATAATCTTATCAGATGACATGGACTTACTTATATAGTCAATTGCACCGATACGACGGCGATATGTTAACGGAGCGTACTTGTCGTACGCCGTTACAAAGATGATCTGGGCATTCTCATCATTCTTCTTAATGAATTCAGCTAGATCTACGCCATTCTTAGCTTTAGACTCACGGCTTAATTCAATATCTAAGAAGTAAATACAGTTTTTAATATCATTTGCAACGACATATCCTACTGCTTGAGCAAAATCATTAGCAACAAATGTAACAGATTCATCCAATTCGGTATAACTTTCATTGTCATCAGTTAAATCTTGAATAGATGCATTAATATTCTTAGCCAATTGATTAGCCAAGTCTTTATCGTCGTCGCACACAATAATTGGAAATTTACTCATCATCTTCACCATCTTCCGTATCAATTGTCATATAGAAGTCAAACCAGCCATCTTGAATTGTATAAGAAATAGACATATCAGGATATTTACCCTCAATTTCTTTAATATTAGCTAATCCGAGTCCCTTATGATCTTTCTTAGTAGTAAAGCCACGTTGTTGAATCTGACTAGTTGAGATCTTTTTATTTTGAATTTTATTTCTGATTTCGAACTCAAACTCATCAGGACCATCAGAGTAGACCATTATTTGAACTTCAGCGCTTCTAATATCATGTTTCTCAGCAACCAAGGCTTTGCTTTCTTCAATTGCATTATCAAAGGTAATACCAATAATACGTACTAGATCAAGCTCATTTACATGATCTGGTAAATTATGAATATTGCTTCGACATTCGAAGTTATATGGAATATTCAAATTGTATAATTCTGTTAACTTGGAAATAATAATACTCTTAATTGATTTAACGTAAATGTGATTTACGTCTTTATATTTGAGTAGAGCCTTAGAATTTAAGTTAGTTTCAGTGTATTTATCTAGTTTCTGAATTACTTCTTTAACGTTGCCCTCTTGAGCACTTACCTTTAAAGAATTAAGAATATTTTTGTAATCATGTCTGAAGGCACGGAGATCATCTTCACTTTTTTCAAGATAAGAGGCATATTCTTCGAGCTGATGTTGATTATCAAGGATCTCTTTTTGCTTTTGTTTATTTAAAAGTTCTTGCTGGATACTAACAATTTCATGATATGCAACGGTTGAAAATATAATTTGCAAAGCAAACAACACCATTGCTACAGTATAAAAAGCATTATATGATTTAGTTAATAAAATAATCAACAATACTATTTCACTTGACAAGAAAATATAACATAATATGTACAAAAATGATTTTTTATTTTGTCCTACTAAAGTACTATAAATATTTTTATTATATTTTTTTACAATCCAGGCTTCAACAAATAAAAGGATTATACTCATATAACCTTCTACTTTAATAAAAACTGCCGCAAAAGCTAGAATTATATTAATAAATAGATCTAAAGTACATACAAAAACTATTGCACCTGCTACAAGTATTTTGTTATTTTTCTTTTTATATATTACATAAAAACCTATTATCTCAGATATATTTGCTAAAAGTAAGCCACCATATTCATCTAATATTATGCTTATTATCGATCCTATAGTAATAACTACTAATGTTAGTCCCAGTTTTAAATTTATATTCAATTTTATACGAGTTATTTTAAGAAACATCCATAAATCTATGGCACTCGACAATAAAAATTGAACTATAGATAGGTATAAGACCATATTAGATTACTTGTGATGTTTAAATATATTACTTAGGTTTTCCCATAGTCCTCTACCTACATAACCAGAAATTGGTGCTTTTTTCCCGCCAACAACCTTAGTTAATTCTTTTTCCTTCAAAACAGTCTTCTTAACAACTTTCTTCTTCATGATATTTCATCCTTTCATGATTTTTATACTCAACTTATTTACACTCTTAATATATCATGCACTTTTAAACGAATAAAAAAAGATACCAATTCGGTCATACTTTCGTACCGATCTGGCATCTTGCTTAATTCTACTTCCACCAATTTGGACGCCATGGAGGAATACTGCCAATGGCTCTCATTTGAGCACCACCACCTCTACCGCTACCTGGCATACCATCTGGACCTACAGCATGAGGAAGCGCTACCAAGATCATATCTCTTCGGCCACCAATAACCTGACTTAATTCTTTTCTATTCAATTGTTCTTGTCTAAGCTTCATTTTCATCACCTACTAATTGATTTATTTATAAATTTTGTATGAATTTTGATATTTAACTCCAGGGCTCGACATTTCAGGTTCATCTCTTACTACTAGCCATTTTTGACCTTAATTAAATACGTCGTCTAATCATGTCTGCCATAGCGATTAATTTACTCTCTCGACCGCCATAACCACCATCAGGTCCTAATCTACGAATATAGCTTTTTGCTGAACCACCAATTACGTCAATCAACTCATTGTCACTTAAGGTAGTCTTCTTCCATTCCTGCATATTTTTCACCTCTTTAATTAATTTATACTTAAATAATAATTAAATTTCGGCTATTAAAACAAAAAATACTAATTTAGCACATATTTTGACTAAATCAGATGTTTAATTACTAAATTTTTCTTTCAAATATATAAAAAACAACCAAGTATTTAACTTGGTTGTTTCCACAAATTAGTATCCCATTGCATTCCGATCGCCATTTTTAATTACATAATAATTACGCCAACTGACGATCCATTCAATAATCGCAATTCCTATTACAATTACAAAGAATACCCAATTTTGTACAAAATAAATTCTCACCATAACAGCTGCCATAACGCTAAGAGCTACAATTTCACCAATTAACCATTTCCTAGCAGCTATGTTAACTCTTCTCTTGACTTGATAAATGGATAAGCCATAGAGACAAGTCCAGTACGTAAAGTACAACCCAGTAAGGAATACTGCACTCAACATGAAGTGATAATAATTAGTAACTTGACAGTAGATCAACACTGCCAGTTCAGCAATACCGATTATTGCAGTCACTGTTTGAGCTAATCCGAGCCAGAACTGATCAGACTTACTTAATCGATGTTGGGAATTACCAATTACTTTTTCTTCCGCATACCCTGCTTCAATATCAATAATGTAGTAGATTGTTGCAGCATAACCTACGAACTGCAAGAATAGTAGCATATTGAAAATCCATAACGCCAAGGTTGCTACACCAAATAAAAGCATCCCTAACGCTGACCAGGTAGAGAGCCTATGTCTTTTATAACGAAAAAACATCCGTCCAATTCTAGTTCTCATTATTCTCACCTACTGCGATAATTCTCATCACATTGAGTTTAACTAAATGCTATTCCTATCTTCCGAATCCTGGGAAATGACGAAACGATTGAATACCTCCAGTACTACCACCCATACTACCTTCCATTCCATCTGGACCTAACAAACGTGGTACCGAATTCTTCATTTCATATAATGAACCACCGATTACTTTTTCTAATTCACCATTATTCATTACTTTCAATTTTTTCATAATTTTCTTCCTTTCATTAATTCAGCTACAATTAAATAATAATTAATATTTTTATTAAAAATTAAATTATACTGATTTGGCAGTTTTTTACTCTAAACTTGTTAAACTCTTCCAAATATTTCTTACTTACATTTTCATAATTCTATCTGCATTATCATCCATAAACTTACATCTTTTTCCTAATAACATGAAGATGGCTACCAAGGATGATGCTGCCATTACAATAAAAGCACAAGCCCAATTATCAAAAAATGGAGATATCGACACAGTTAATGGCGTTTCACTAAAGACAATGAAATCTAAGCCAAAGTGAACCAACATGCTTAACCATAATTTACCAGTATATAAGTACAAAACTGCAGCTAACATGCCAAATCCAAAGGTATAGATCATTTGCTGTTCAACTTTTGTCAAATTATAAAGAACGCCAAATTGCGTTGAACCCAAATTAGTCAAATGATCCAAGCTAAATAATAGTGAAGAAATTACGGTAGCCCACACTACTTTTCCTTTAAAATTACGAAAGACAAATAAAAGTACAACAATATCTAAACAACGTTGCGTTTCTTCCATGATTCCGGCTTCTACTGCTGAAAGAAATCCAGTCAACGTTACTTCAAAAGTACTAAAATCCCAGTTAAAGATTTGTACCGGTGTTTGTGCTATCCCCAAAAACACATTAAAAAATGGGAAATAAGCTGAGAAAAGGAGCAGTAGCACTAATGCCCACCATTGAAAATTCTTAGTTTTGATAAATTTCAAATTCCATTCAAATTTTAATCCCCATGCTTTAAAAATAAAGAATGCCAGAATGAACATGGCAAGTGCATTTATAAGACCAGATTCAAGTAGTTCACTTACATATTTGGGCGCACAATAGAATTTTAATGCGGGAGCTAATTGACTTAGTCCCAAGCCTTCAACGACTATTAAACGTAATATCCAATTCTTTACAGCAGGCAAGCTTGCCTTAACCATGGGGATCGAAACTAGTAACAATGCCAAGCAACCGACAATAGAAAAGAAGGGTGCCCATGATGCAAATATAGTATTTAAACTAGTAACTATGCCTTGGATTAGCTTGTTAAATGTGAAAGGCAATGCAAGTGCGCTTAATACACTAATCGTGGTTTGAATATGGCGATTCTTTTTACGTACTGTGGATAAAATCAGAAGCACTACTAGAATTGCCAGAAATACCCAATTTATTACAGGCAAATATATCGGAAATGATCTTTCAGGATGAAAACTAAACAAAACTATCCATACAATACCAATAATTAATTCAACATTGAAAATTTTATTCCACGCTTTTTGACTCACTTTTAACATCCCCTTTTTAATTAGAAATATATAACAAAAAAAGCAAAACCGCCATAAAAGACTAATTTTGCTTAAAAATATACTAATTTGGTAAAGATTTATTCTCAAGCGGTTCAACTTTTCCGAATTATTCTTATCCGCCAACAATTCGATCTACATTATCTTCCATGAACTTACGTCTCTTACCTGTTAACATCCAGACAAAAATCGCTACGCCAATGATTAACAACATAATTGAAGCCGGCCAACCTGTAAACAAGCCTGTTGTGACATCAGTACTCAAAGTCTCTAAATCATACAAAAAGTGGATCAGCATCCCTAGCCATAATTTTCCAGTATACAAATACAGTACACCAAACGCCAAGCCCAGACCAAACGCATATATAAGTTGCTGCGCCATCATATCAGCAGAATAAAAAGTACCATTGGTAATAGTACCCAGATTACTCAAATGCCCTAAACTGAACAAAATAGCTGATATTACTACAGCCACCATTATTCTGTCTTTGAAGTTACGCATAGCATAAAGCAAAACAATTATTTCTAGTCCGCGAAACATTTCCTCATAAATACCCGCTCTAGCTGCAAAACTCACTATATCTGCAGTAAAGTGATATGAAATTTCAAAGCTATTCCAGTTCCAAAAAGCAAGCAATTCTGCCCAGTTATTTACAAGATTTAAATACGTATTAAAGAAAATAAGCCAGATCATTACCAGAATTAATACAATCCAGGATCCTAATTGAAAATTACTTGTTTTAACAAACTTCAAATTCCAACTGAATTTCAAGCCCCATGCCTTCGTAATAAAAAAGCCTAAAACAAAGATTTCTATGGCAACTATCACGGCATCGTATACAAGAAAATGAAGCGACTCCGGCAAATTAATAAAGTCATTGGCATTAAATGTAAAGCTCATATCAATAAGAGCGATACTTAGCACACGGAGAAAACCATTCTTTACTATCGGCAAATCAACCATTACCCAGGGAATATTTACTACAAGTAAAAGAATACAGCCTATGATTGAGAAAAACATTGCATAGCTTGGAAATGCAATATTAAGAACTGAAATTCCAGTATAAACTAAGAAATTAGATGCATATGGTAATGCTAGAACGCCAAGCCATTTTGCCGCTGCCTGTATATAACGGTTTTTATTTTCAAAGAGAGTCAAAACAAATATTACTACTAATGCACATAGAATAGTTGGATATACTAGTTTAGGCATCTTAAATGTATGTACCACATTCAGATTAAGGCAAAGCATGAGCAGTATTCCTACTATCAATTGAATTTTTAAAATCAATTGATAAATTCTATTTTTCATAATAACTCCCCTCGCTTTTTAGCCTATTTTCTCCAGTTTTTCTTTGATTAAAATATATAACAAAAAAGAGCAAAACCGTCATAAAAGACTAATTTCGCTCTAAAATGTACTAATTTGGTTTTACATCTGTTATAACTCTACTTCTTGGTGCCTACCTACAAACATATAGCGTGCTCCTGTTTACTAGATTACAATATAATATATTCTGTTTTCACAATAAAAAATAGCCGTCGCGAGGACGACTATCGCTTTCGCTTGCTACATAAATAGTTTCTTGGGTGTCTCAGGACTTGCTTAATTAACGATTAAGTAGTTTCTTGAGTTGCTTCAAGACTTGTTTAAGTAACTTTTTCATGTGTTTTCTAGGCACAATGAAGATCACTAAAAAGAAACAAAACTTCATGAAGGAATACCTCCTTCCACACGTGAAATTGAACTGGTTAGGTTCTAACGTGCATTTTAATTTTATCATGATATAATAATAGTGAACTAAAAAGAAACAATGACGTGCAAAAAGAGTAAGACGGTAACTTGCTCGACGACGTCGGTGTGGCTCTGCTTTAGCAGAGCTTTTTTGTATAGAAGATCAATATTGTAATGTAGCAAAAAAGACCGTGCATCCCTGCACGGTCTTTTCATCTTATCTCATCTAAAATCTTTAAATCGAACCTGTTAATCCAGCATCTGTCCACTTATTTGGATTTTCTCTCAACATAATTTGTAATTTCGTTAAAGCTGGTGATAACTTAAAATTATGCGCTAAAGAATAGTTACTAATATTTTGATTAAGCCTAAAAATCACTTTATCTAAATCAACATTATGTTTCAAATCGTCTAAAGCATTATCAATCAACGCAGTTGTATCCCGATCATCGGCACATTCTTTTTGCAAATCCATCAGAACCTGTTGCAATTTTTCCTTGCTACTAACCATTCGATTTTCGTCCCTTTCAACATCACATCTCTTCAAACATAAACAACTGACAATTATAAAAGTACTGAAACAAAAAAGCCACTCATAAGAGTGACTCTGGTTGCTGATGGCGTTGATTATTAACGCTCTTTAAGCCAGTTTAAAACTAACTTAATCAGCTTTTTCACGTACTTTGGAGGTACGACAAGGACAAATATTAAGAAATTAAAATTCATGGTCCGGATTTCTCCTTTCCAGCACGAATTTTAGGGAGCTACCCTATTAGCGTGCAAAAATATTATATCATGTGATATAATACGTATAGGACAAATTAAGAAGTTTTAGCGTGCTCGTTGGGGTAGCTCCTCAACAAAGTCGTTAACGTGTGGCTCTGCTTTTGCAGGGCTATTTTTTTGTAGAAAACATTAATACCTTAATGTAGCAAAAAAGGCCGTGCATCCCTGCACGGTCTTTTCATCTTATCTCATCTATTTTCTAACGTATTCACCATTCTTGTACTTAAATTCAACCTTCTTATTAGGCAATTGAACCGTAATTCTACGATATACAGGACCGAAGCCATGCTTTTCAAGCTTAACCTTTACGCTACCATCCTTACTTACCTTAACCTTGTACAAGTTGTATTCGCCCTTTTGGTACTTGAAGTCAGTTCCGTTATCTTGATAGTGAATGTACTTACCCTTTTTACCAAATACTCTAAAGGTCATACTCTCGTCTGGCTCATCGGAAATGTGACTTACTTCCTTGCCCCATGGCAGGATAGTATTCTTCTTAATGAACAATGGCAATTTACCAATTGGTGCATCAACCAAAATCGTGGTCTTTCCAGAATATTCAACACCATTCCAAAAATCAATCCATTTTCCTTTTGGCAAATATACGGCACGCTTAGTTTGACCCTCTTGAACAACTGGGGCTGCCAAAATATCCTCGCCAACCATATACTCATCATTCAAGTTATACACCTGTGGATCATTTTCATAATTCAAGACAAGTGGCCGCATAATTGGCAAACCTGTCCTAGTTTCACGATAAAATTCATCGTAAAGATATGGAATAAAGCGGTAGCGAAGTTTCAAGTATTTACGGTAAATTGACAAAGTTGGTTCACCAAATACCCACGGCTCTTGTGAGCGAGTACCTAGAGCCGCATGGTTTCTGTACAACGGACTAAATAATGCACCTTCGATCCAACGAGTCAATAATTCTGGCGTCGTATCAGCACCGAAACCACCAATATCAGTACTGGCAAAACTAAATCCACTCATTCCCAAGTTACATAATTGCGGAATCATCATTTGGACATGCGTCCATAAACTTTGGTTATCACCAGTCCAAACTGTGGAAAACTTTTGCGTTCCTGCATATGCCGCACGCGTAATGACAAAGGGACGCTTGCCTGAATATTTCTTCAAACCTTCATAAGTTGCTTTAGCCATATTATGACCATAGACATTGTGCATCTTCTTATGAGTTGAAGCTTGCTCTTCGTTATGAAAGACAATATCTTGTGGAATTTCACCTCTAAATGATGCAGGTTCATTCATATCGTCCCAGATACCTGAAACGCCAAGATCAACTAAGTACTTACAATTTCTAGCCCACCATTTACGTACTTCTTTGCGACCAAAGTCTGGGAAGACAGCATCGCCTGGCCAAACTTCATTTACATAAACCGTACCATCTGGAGCCTTAACGAAGTAGCCTTTTTCAAGACCTTCCTTGTAAATCTTATAGTCATCATCTTTCTTTACGCCTGGGTCAATAATCGTGATGATTCTAAAGCCCAATTTACGCATCTTCTTGATGAATTTATCTGGTGATTCATAAGTATCTTTTCTCCAGGTAAATACACGATACCCACGCATATAATCGATATCAAGATGCAAAACGTCACACGGCAAATCATACTTGCGCAAGTTTTCCGCAATTTTCTCAACTTGCTTTTGGCTGACACTGTAGCCCCAGCGAGACTGTTGATAGCCCAAGGTCCATTTCTGCGGCATTGGTACACGACCAGTCAAGTAAGTGTAGTTGGTGATAATTTCTTTAAGTGAATCACCACCAATGATGTAGTAATCAATGTTGCCATCAACTGCGGAGTAGTAGTAATAATCGTTACTTTCTTTACCTAAGTCAATGTGGTTACGATAAGTATTGTCAAAGAAAATCCCATAGGGATGACCATCTTTTAAGCCGAGCAAGATCGGAACCGACTTATAAAGACTTGGGAAGCTTTCAACTTGAGGTGCTGGATCGTCAGTATTCCAGTTATTATAGGCATAATGACGCTTATTTAAAAAGCCAGTCTTATCACCTAAGCCGTAAAATTGTTCATCACTAGCTAGTTTTTTAACGATTTCATAATAGTTTTTATCTTCTTTTTTACTACCAGCAACCTCATGACCTTCTGATTCTGCCAATTTTTTATGTTCCTCGTCCATTTGACGATCAATCGGCGTACGCTCACCGCGATAATCAATGATCAATGGATGATCCTTTTCATCATAAACATCAATCTTTTTGTCATCGTAAATTTTTACGAACAACTTTTCTGTTGATAACTCTGCATGATCATCTTTTTCTTCAATACGAAAATTAGTTTTTATTTCCTTATCACCAGCGATAGCATATGAATTGCTAGCATTGCCACGATTTTCAAATACACGCACAATTTCAGGCGTTAGAACCCTTAATTCAAGTTCCCCATCTTCATAATTTAAGGTAACTTTTTGCCCATCTTGGATGAAATTTTTAAGTTTGTTAGCCATAATCTACCTCTATTTAATTAATATATGTATTCGCTTTCAATTTTAACACAATACTATTAACGTAATAATTATGGTGAAGAAAAAACCAGCAAAAATTGCTGGTTTTTAGTTAAAAATATCTGACATCTTAGTCGGAATATTATTATTTTTAACAAAATACTTCTTAAAGGTGTTCAAATCACATGCTTCTTCATCTTTATGCACATACATATCATGCAATGCCCAAAAAGCTGTGACTAACAAATTGACACCTAAAATAATTAATAATCCTAAAAAAATGTACAAAAGATAAAGCATAATCGCACCTCCAACAATAAAAGTATATTTGTTATCTGTACTACCTAACTAATACACTAATATCTATGGAGCGATTTGTCAATCTTTTTTTCTACCGATGTATAAAAAGCCGTAAATTGCTGGACCAATTATAATAGCACCTGCAATTGACAACACTAAAACAAAAGCAAAACGTGGCATAATAAAAAAATCTCTACTAAAACCACGCGAAGCCCACATTGCAAAAAATGTAATTACCCAGGCAATAATCAACGAAATAATTAATCCTAAAATTGAAAAATTATTCTGTGAATTTTTTTTGTTCATCTTTTTTCCTTTTTAAAAAAACAGTTACTAGACTTTCCTAAGTCTAATAACTGTCAAAATTATTATCAATAGCTTATTTTCTACCGACGTTACTGAAAGCTAGACCCAGTAGAGCGCCACCCAATGCGCCAGCTTGCTGAGACACCGGACGAGCATCCGCAATAATTGCGGAATGAAATTTCATGACGCTGTTTGATAATTTACTTTGCCAGCTTAATGGATCAAGTCCTACACGAATTAAATTGCAAACATAATTTGCGGCTTCACCATTTTCAAGCTGATGCTTAGCATCGAGCAAAACTTTCCGCTCTTCTGGCTTAGTTTCTTTATCTACTAACAAATCAGTAATGTTGTCTAAAAGCCAAATTTTCAAACTATCTTTTTCTTCTTGATACATTGTTTTGACTTTCCTTTCTCAACTTTTTAGAAAATTATAATCCTTAAAAAAGGAAAAACAATATTTTTTTAAATTTTTACTTTTAAACTTCAATGTATTTTTGTAATTCAGCTTGTAATTTTTTTACACCAGCTGGTGCTTTAAAATCATTTTTAGCCAAGTAGCCTGACAAGCCATCATCAAGTTCATTAGCAATTTCATGCACAGGTTCATTTTTGCCAGCTCTGAATAAAGCTACTTTTACCAGTTTCATAATATCACTATTGCCTAATAAATCAGGATCACTATCAACTAGTTCTCTAACCTTAATCATAAATTCATTATCTTTTGGGCTAATATCAGGGTGTGTACCGACACCTTCCATTGGATTTTTCATATTTTTGCCTCCGTTCACTCCTGATTTTAGCACAACTAAAAAGCCATGAACTAGCTTCATGGCTTTTCAATTATTCATACATATATTTTGCACATGCTTCTTTAGGATCCATTCCGTTACGGATTTTAAGTGCTAATTCAATTGAAACATCTGCAATAATTGATTGCGGATCGATGACGTTATACGGATGATCAGGTGCTTTTTCTTGCGCTAATGACAATTCGGTACAACCAAGTAAAATCACGTTACAACCATATTTATCATGCATAGTTTGCAAAATTTTATGATATAAATCATGATCTACAGTACCCTTTTCTTTGATATCTGAGTAAATCAATTCATTAACCATTGGCTGAATTTCGGGTCCACCTAATTCTACCTTGCGCCCCACCTTCTTAATTTCATCAGCATACAAATGGTCATAGATTGAACCTTCTGTTGCAATTAAACCGATCTTTTCTTCATCCGGATAATTATCAAGAAAATTATGTACGGCAATACGCATCATGTGCAAAAATGGCTTATCAGTCAATGCAGCTAAGTCATCATAAAAATAATGTGCTGTATTACATGGCATGACTAAAAAGTCAGTTCCTAACTTATCTTGACCTTCAACGTCATCTTTTAAATCATAGAAGAAATTTGGCTTACTATGATCCTTGATATAGGCAGTACGGTCAGGAACCTGAGCATCATTTACCAAAATATAATTTAAATAATCTTGATCACGTGCAATTTTAACACGATGATTAATTAGGCGTACATAACTTTCGGTAGCAATAGTTCCCATGCCGCCAATAATACTAAAAAAGTGCTTCATTGTACTACTCTTATTTTCTAAAGTGCTCGTCTTGGCCTTCTAATTCGTTAATTACCTGTTGAGCAACCACAATATCTGATGGATATGGAGTGTCTACGCCGCGAATCTTTTGGAAAGCGTCAGCACCCTTACCACAGATTAAAACTACATCATCTGGACCAGCTGAAGCAATTGCATCATGAATAGCTTTCTTACGGTCCAATTCAATTGTTACATCACACTTAGAGTGATCAATACCAGCATCAATTTCTTCAGCAATAGACTTTGGATCTTCAAATCCTGGATCATCAGTTGTCAAAAATGCCTTATCAGCATATGCACTCAAACTTTCACTAAAGCCTGGACGACGTGAAACGCCTTTATCACCAGGTGCACCAACAACTACGATGATCTTAGGATCGTTAAATTCATTTTGCATGAATCTCATCAAAGCCATCATCGAAGCCTTATTGTGGGCATAATCAACAACAACCATACCGTGTTCTTTAGTTCTTTCAGTTTGCATACGACCAGGGATAGTAACATTACGGATCCCCTTAGCACATTGATCATGGTTAAGACCGGCAAGTCCTGCACCAATGATGGCAGCTGTACCATTTGATTCATTAAAGTCACCCAACATCTTTAAAGTGTAATCACCATTAATAGGCAACTTCTTAGCCTTATCAGTGGCACAGAACAACTTAAAGCGAGTTTCTTTCATATCCAATTCTTGGGAAGCAAATCTAAAGTCAATTGGCACATCCAAATCTGGATTTTCAAAATCTTCTCTTGCAAACAAGTAAATGCTATCTGGATTAGTAGTCGTTGTTGCTGCTGCATATACTTCATTAAAGTTAGCAGTTTCTGCGTTAATAATACATTTACGTGAGTTAACCATCAATTGCAACTTGCAGTGCAAGTAATCCGCAAAGTTAGGGTGTTCATTTGGTCCAATATGATCCGGACTGATATTTAAAAAGAAACCTAAATCATAAGTTAATCCAAATACACGGTTCTTCTTATAAGCTTGACTTGAAACTTCCATTACAAGGTGAGTCATACCGTTATCAACAGCAGTACGCATATCACGGAACAAGTCCAAACTTTCTGGTGTAGTTAAACTTGATTTAAAGCTATCTTCTGGCTTTGGCCCAACAACATCATTAACTGAAGAAATTAAAGCTGTTCTACCACCGTTTGCTTGATCAAGCATCCCCTTCAAAAAGTATGCCGAAGTAGTCTTTCCCTTAGTACCAGTGAATGCAACAACATACAAATCATCTTGTGGGAAACGGAAAAATGCCGCTGACAATAATGCCATTGCCTTTGAAACATCGCGAACAATTAAAGCGTGCATTCCTTTACCTTCAGGATATGGTTGTTCAGCAACGTAACAATTTGCTCCATTACTTTTAGCCATTGATAAATAAGTTGGTCTAAAGCCTGCTCCCTTACAGAAAAACAATGTGTTAGTTTGAATATCGCGTGAGTCATAAGAAACGTAGTCCATCTTGGTTGCTACAGTATCTTGCACTGCGCTTGACTTGAGCAAATGGTGCTCTTTTAAAATTAATATACAGGTATTTAAAGAAATACTCATTTTTTCTCCTCGTTGTATTAAAAACATTCAGTCAAAATTATAACACAGCTAGCAATTACTTTGCCTTATTGGGATCAAGTGGCAAACGAATAATAAAACTTGTCCAGTTTTCATCTGATTGACAACGAATTGTCCCATGATGTAAGTCTACTACACTTTTAGTAATTGACAACCCCAATCCTGTACCACCAGTTTTCGTATTACGTGATGTTTCTACTCGATAGAAACGATCAAAAATTTTCTTTTGGGCTGATACAGGAATTGGTTCACCGTTATTTTCAACTCGTAATTCTACTTCACTTTTGTTAACCAAATTTGCTACCAACTTAATTTTTGTAGCACCTGTACCATATTTAAAAGCATTAGAAATCAAATTGTTATATACACGCACTAACTTTTCTGCATCAGCCTGTATCGTTAAATTCTTAGGCCGTGCTTCTATCTCAATATCAATACCCTTTTTTTCAGCTTCTAATTCAAAACCTGCAGCTACTTGCTCAAGCATTGAATAAATATGTAGCTCATTCAAGTTTAACTTAGTACTGGTTGATTTTAGTGTTGTGTATTCAAATAAATCATCAGCTAATGATTTCATTTGCTCTGCTTTAGTATAAGCGATATCAACATACTTTTGTTGATCCTCTTTTGATGATATGCCAGTTTTTAATAGCCCTAAATAGCCAATAATTGACGTTAGCGGCGTTCTAATATCATGTGATACATTAGTAATCAATTCGTCCTTAGACTTTTCAATGGCACGTTCTTCGTTAATAGAGTTGACCGTACTATCAACTAACGAATTAATTGAATCAACTACTCTTTGAAGTTCTGGTCGAACTCTAAAATTAATTCTATGATCAAAATGCCCATTAGCAATATAATGCAACTCCGAAATAACGTGGCGTAACTGCATCTGATGATATCTTCTAATTAGCCGCCAATATAACACGGCTAAATCGCCAACTGCCATTATGATAATGAAGATATTCTGCCAAGACCAAACATGTCGTCCACCAACAAAAGTCATCGACTTTTTCAAAAAGTAAATACCATTTACCAAGCTCTCATCTTGCAAAATGGCTAGGTGAATTAAAATGATAATTGATAAATTTAGCAAAAGCAGAAGGATAATCGTTACGATTCCTTCTGCAAATAATTCGCTTTTTTCAGCGCCTGTTAATTTAACGCGCTCTTTTTTCATTCTATGCCTCGACCTTGTATCCTACACCCCAAACAGTTTGAATAACATCTTCACCATCCGTTGCCTTTTGGATCTTGTCACGAAGATGGGATACGTGAACCATTACAGTCTTAGCAGAAACAATAGATTCTTGTTGCCATACACGTTCAAATATTTCATCAGCTGAAAATACTCGATTAGGGTGACTAGCCAAAAGATATAGAATACCAAATTCAAGTGCAGTTAACTGAATTGCTTTACCATCAATAGTCTTAACTTCATGCGAATCACGATTAATTACCAAAGGCCCTACTTCCAAAATATCAGGCTTTTCATCCTTAACTTGCTTTTGACTTCTACGAAGAAGTGAACGTACTCGAGCCATTACTTCAAGTGGATTAAATGGTTTTGAAACATAATCATCTGCACCGGTAATTAAACCTTGAATCTTATCCATATCACCTGTTTTAGCAGAAACAATAATAATTGGAATATCGGAATCTTTTCTAACTTCCTTAATTACTTCAATCCCTGACATATTAGGCATCATTACGTCTAAAATCATCAAAGCAATATCTGGAGTAGTTGTTAGCTTAGTAATTGCTTCTTTACCGCTATAGGCAGTAACTGGCTCATATCCTTCGTTTTTAAGATAAATACTTAAAAGTTCTACAATTTCTTTATCATCATCAACAACTAAAATTTTCACGAGGAATTTTCCCCCTTCTATTTGTTTTAATTTTTATACATAGTTTATCAAACCTTATGAATATTTTACCCAATTTTACTGAAAAGGCATAAAAGCAACGCTTTTCTTTATCTTTTCATAAAAAAAGCCGGCAAATGCCGACTTTAGTTTATTGAATTTCTTTTTTACCAGTATATAGTTCGTAGTAATAGCCTTTTTCTTTCAAAAGCTCTTCATGATTACCACGTTCAATGATGTGACCATGGTCAAGAACCAAGATTAAATCTGAGTTAACAATAGTTGATAAACGGTGAGCGATAACAAAACTTGTTCGACCTGCGAGTAAATTGTCCATACCAGCTTGTACCATCTTTTCAGTTCTGGTATCAATACTTGAAGTTGCTTCATCAAGAATCATTACTGGTTCATCTGCAATCATTGCTCGGGCAATACTAAGTAGTTGCATTTGTCCTTGTGATAAATCTCCGCCATCACCATCAATTACTGTGTCATAACCCTTATCAAGATCATGGATAAATTCATCTGCGTGAGACAATTTAGCTGCTTGATAAACATCATCATCACTTGCTTCAGGATTACCAAAGCGGATATTATCCATAATAGTGCCTGTAAACAAGTGTGTTTCCTGCAAAACAATGGATAATGATCTACGCAAATCATCTTTTTTAATATCCTTAATTGGGATACCATCGTAAGTAATTTTACCTGAATCAATATCGTAGAAACGGTTAAGCATGTTAGAAATAGTGGTTTTACCAGCACCAGTCTCACCAACTAAAGCCACCTTCATACCAGGCTTAGCATTAATTGAAATGTCATACAGAATTTGATGATTTGGCACATAACTAAAGTTTACATGATCAAAAACAATGTGACCTCGTACCGGAACCTTCTTAATTGAACCATCTTTTTGAGGTACGTTCCAATTCCAGTTACTACCAACTTCATCACCCTTAGAAATAGTAACGTTACCATTATCCATTTCTGAAGCTTGATCTTCCAAGTTAAAGATTCTCTCAGCGCCAGCTAAAGCCATGACAATTGAGTTTAACTGTTGAGAAATTTGGGCAATCGGCATACTAAATTGTTTTGATAATTGTAGGAATGAACCAATAGCACCCAGTGATAATGGAGCCCATTGATTAATCGCAGCAGCTCCACCGACAAAGGCAATTAAAACATAGAGTAAGTTACCCATGTTACCCATAATTGGGAAAAGAATTGTGGCAAAAGTATTAGCTCTACCAGAGGCTTGACGCAATTCTTCGTTATACTTGTCAAAACCAGCTTTTGATTCAGGTTCGTGACTGAAGACTTTAATGACCTTCAATCCGTTAAGCATTTCTTCGTTATAACCATTGATTTGACCAAGTTTCTTCTGCTGAATTTGGAAATAACGACTTGATCTCACAGTCAAGTAGCGAACAATTCCAAATGACAAAGCAAAGATAATAAATGAGAAGACAGTTAATTGCCAACTAAGTACAAACATCGCAATCACAACAAAAATCAAACTCAAAGCTGAATTAGTAAATTGTGGGATAGATTGCGAAATCATTTGCATCAAGGTATCAATATCGTTGGTATAACGAGACATGATATCACCAAATTCATTTTGATCAAAATATGAAATCGGCAAACTTTCCATGTGGATAAACATTTCATTACGAACACGGAATTGAACTTTTTGGGCTAAAACACCCATTAGCATGTTAAAAAGATAGTTAGACAAAAAACCAATTGCATAAATTCCAAACATTACCGCAATTGCTGTAGCAAGCGGACCATAATTGGGAACTCGTTCTTTTGTTAAAGGGACAATATAGTTATTGATCAATCGTTCAATAAATAATGAACCAATAACGTTGCTGGCTGCTGCCAAAACAATCGTAATCATGGAGATGATGAGCATCCATGGACTTGTGCTACCAACTAACTTAAGCAAACGAATTAAAATCTTAATTCTATTGCCTTTAGTTTGATTTTTATTTTCTACTGCATTTGCATTATCCAAATTACTCACCCTTTCCTTGTTCTTCTTGGAACTTAGCGATTGAACTGTAAAGTTCATTAGTCTTCATCAATTCATCGTGAGTACCGATATCTTGGATCTTTCCATGATCCATCACGATAATTCTGTCAGCATCCTTAATTGAAACAATTCTCTGGGAAATAATAATCTTAGTTGTTTCGGGCATATCTTTTGCAAGAGACATTCTAATTTCACGTTCTGTGCTGGTATCAACAGCTGAAGTGGAATCATCCAAAATCAAAATTTTAGGATCCTTAAGTAATGCTCTGGCAATAGTAATTCTTTGCTTTTGACCACCAGAAACATTGTTACCACCTTGTTCAACCATGGTATCGTAACCGTCTGGCATTTCACGAATGAAGCCGTCAGCATGAGCAATCTTGGCAGCAGCAACAACTTGTTCATCAGTAGCGTTTTCGTTACCCCACTTTAAGTTGTCTTTAACTGTACCAGTGAACAAAACATTCTTTTGCAAAACCATCGCTACGTTATCACGTAAGGTCTTTAGATCATATGACTTGACGTTATGTCCCGCTACACGAACAGCACCTGACGTTACATCATAAAGACGAGGGATCATTGATACTAAAGTAGATTTAGATGATCCTGTTTCACCAATAATACCGATTGTTTCCCCTGGCTTAATCCGCAGATTAATATCGCTAAGAGCCTCATTTTTATCAGCTAATTCATACTTAAAGTTTACATGGTCAAAAATAATTTCACCATTAGTCAAACGCTTAAGTGGTTTCTTTGGATTTTCAATAGTAGGTTTTTCATTAATTACAGCAGCAATACGACGACCGCTAGCACCTGAAATTACTAATTGGGTGGTAATCATTGCCAAAATATTCAAACTAAATAACACTGAATTTGAATAAGTAAACATAGAAATAAGTTGACCTGTTTGCAAGGTACCGCCAACTACTTCTTTAGCACCAAACCAGCAAATTGCCAAAGTTGAAATATTCAAAACAGCAGCTACTACAAGTGCATTCAAAGACATAATCTTTTGTGCGGTTGCAAATAACTTATAAATAAAACCCGATGATTTTTCGAATTTCTCAATTTGTGGTTTTTCTTGAACATAAGTCTTAACTTCGCGAATACCACGAACGTTTTCACGAACAACTTGGTTCATGCGGTCGTATCCTCTAAAAATCTTAGGGAAATATGGATAAGCTGATCTAATAATTAAACCTAAGGCAATTGCAAAAATTGGTCCTAATACCAAGAAAATCAATGATAATCTTGGACTAATAATTACAGACATGATGATTGAAACTATAAACATCATTGGTGCTCTTACCGCAATTCTGATAATCATTTGGTAAGCCATTTGTACGTTGTTAACGTCGGTTGTTAGACGCGTAACTAGACTGGCACTTGAAAAATGATCAATATTTTCAAAAGAATAATCCTGCATGTGATAGAACATATCTTTACGCAAATTAGCTGCAAAACCGGCAGCAGCGTGAGCTGAAACATAACTGGCACTCGCACCTAAGATTAACGAAACAATCGTTAATACAAGCAAAATAAGCCCCATTTTACTAATATAAGACATGTTCCCTTTCATAATTCCATTATCGATCAAGATACCAACCAAATATGGGATCAGCATTTCGATAATAACTTCACCGATAACGAACAATGGTGAGAGCAGCGACAATTTTTTATATTGTCGTATCGACTTGCTCAACGTTTTGACCATATAAAACCACCCTTCTATTTCTATCCTCATAAATTAAAAAGATAAATGGAGCAAAACCATTTATCTTTTTCTAGCTATTTAATTAAGTATGTACCTATTTTTTTAAAGAAGCAAGTTATTTATGTTGTGGACGCGGTGCAAATGTTGACCCCACAATGTGATAATGTCTTCTGAACAAGTAACGAACACCATATGCTATAGCAGCAATTACAATATCAGCAGCGCCTGGTAAAACTGGATTGATCATCCGGATAGCTGGAAGAGATAAAATCCAAATCCACACAAATAATACTGCCGCAATACCTAATCCACTTAAAAGTAATCTAGCCCAACCAATACGTTGACCATTCTTAGGGGTAATCCATTCGTTGTACTTAACCATAAAGATACCCATTAAGATACCAACACTAGCTAAAGTTAAAATACCCATTTGAGAGTTGGCTTGAGATTTATCATTTTCAAATAATGCAATGATCCCAAATAAACCTACAAAAATTGCTAAGTATAAAAGTGCACCATCAATTGCTGATTGCCAAAATGGTGTTTCAACTGGCTTTTGGTCTGGGTGAAGCATTTGTTCTGCTTTGATCTTAGGTGAAGCTAAGTATAAACCATTAGCTGGTTGACCGTGACGTTGCGCAATTACAATTTCACCAAGAAGCCCATCTGTCATTGCCATAGCTTCTTGTCTAGACATTGAGCCTTGAATTTGTAATTCTTTTTCTAAACGAAAAACGTAATCTTGGTTTTTGTTACTTAACTTTTGACGAAGAATCTTAGGATCTTCTTTTTTTAACTCTTCATCTTTAGTATCAGTTTCAGATTTTTTCTTTAACTTTTCTTGCTTTTCAGCGTTAATATTTGCGCTACTTTGCTCTTTCTTTGTTTCTTCAGCCATTCTTCTCCCCTAGACGTTAAATCTAAATTCGATAATGTCACCGTCTTGAACTTCGTAATCTTTACCTTCAAGGCGAAGCTTACCAGCTTCTTTAACCTTTTGCATAGTTTCAAGTTCGTCTAAGTCATCGTATGAAACTACTTCGGCACGAATGAATCCACGTTCAAAGTCTGAGTGAATAACACCTGCAACTTGTGGAGCTTTCATCCCCTTGTGGAAAGTCCAAGCACGAGTTTCAGGACCACCAGCAGTAAAGAAAGTTCTAAGACCCAAAATATGGTAGGCTGCACGAATCAGACGATCCAAACCAGATTCTTCAACGCCTTCCATTTCAAGGAATTCTTTCTTTTCATCGTCTTCCATACCGGCAATTTCTTCTTCTGTAGCTGCAGAAATACCTAAGCATTCTGCGCCTTCACTTTCTGCATGTCTTTTGACGATTTGGTAGTACTTGTCGCTTTCTGGATCAGCCATTGAATCTTCTGCAATATTTGCTACATAGATGATTGGCTTAGAAGTAAGTAAGAACAAGCCCTTAACAATCTTTTGTTCATCTTTATTAAAGTCAATTGAACGAGCGGCGTTTCCTTCTTCAAGAACTGGCTTCAATTTTTCAAGTACAGCCATTTCTGCCTTGGCATCCTTATCGCCTTGTTGAGCGATCTTTTGCACCTTACCAATACGCTTATTAACCGCATCAAGGTCAGCAATAGCAAGCTCTAAGTTAATAGTATTAATGTCTTCTTCTGGATCAACTTTACCAGTAACTGAAGTAATATTATCATCATCAAAGGCACGTACTACATGAACAATAGCATCAGTTTGACGAATATTTTCAAGGAATTTGTTACCAAGACCTTCACCCTTGGAAGCACCTTTTACTAAACCAGCAATATCGGTAAATTCAAAAGTAGTATGAACAATCTTTTTAGCAGGAATCAATTCTTGAATTCTTGCCAGACGCTTGTCAGGAACTTCAACCATTCCGACGTTTGGTTCAATGGTGGCAAATGGATAGTTGGCCATTTCAGCCCCAGCCTTAGTAATCGCGTTAAACAAAGTTGACTTACCAACATTTGGTAAACCAACAATACCAGCAGTTAATGACATTTGTTGTCCTCTTTTTCTAAAAAACTTTATTTATATTTTTATCTTACTTGTCTATTTTATCCAAAATTTGGACGAACGATACGATCTTTTGGTACATAATGCTCTTTTTTCAGATTAACCGGATCATTAGCCTTGGTTAAAACTTTTTTCACTTTACGATTAAACTCACTACGTGGCATCATTACCATCCGACCACATCCCAAACATTTAAGCTTGATATCTGCACCCATGCGTAAAATTTCCCAGTCATTGGTTTGACAAGCATGGGGTTTCTTCATTTGCACTGTATCAGCCAAATTATAAATAATTTCTTTAGCCATCTAAATCAACACCTAACAAATCAAGAATTCGATTCAATTCATCTGCAGAAGCAAAATCAATGGAAAGATGTCCCTTTCCCTTTTTGTTTTCTGAGATACTTACGCTTGCACCAAATTTATCAGAAAGTTGCGTTTCACTTGCATGAATAAAAGCAGATTTTTTAACTACCTTTTTCTGAGGTTTTTTCGCATTCATTTCACCAACAAGTGCTTCAACTTTACGAACAGGCATCCCTTCTTGGACCACTTTTTTAGCTAAAACATCAATCTTATCTTTATCCTTTAAGCCCAAAAGTGTTCTAGCTTGTCCCATTGATAATTCACCATGTTGCAATAAACGTTTAGTTTTACTTGGCAAAGTCAATAAACGCAAATAGTTGGCAATATATGGACGTGACTTACCCATCCGCTTAGAAACTTCTTCTTGAGTTAGTCCCAGATTTTTTTGCAACATTTCATAAGCTTGCGCTTCTTCAAGCGGAGTCAAATCTTCACGTTGCAAATTTTCTAATACCGCAACTTCCATCATTTGACTCTCGTCAAATTTACGAATAATAGCTGGAATAGTCGTCTTCTTGGCTAATTTAGAAGCGCGATATCTACGTTCACCTGCAATAATTTCATAACCATTCACAGACTTACGAACAATAATTGGTTGAAAGACACCATTTTCTTTAATTGAATCTGATAATTCCTTTAAACTTTTATCGTCAAAATGTTTTCTAGGCTGATATGGATTAGGGCGAATATCACTTAACTCAAGTTCTTGTACTTCTTCAGTTTCTTCAACTTGAGGTTCATCTTCGAAAAGAGCTTCAATACCACGGCCTAAGCCGCCTTTTTTTCTAGTATCTTTACTTTTTGAGTCTCTTACCATGAGCTTTTAACACCTCTTTTGCTAACTCATCATATACCTTCGCGCCACGAGATCTTGGAGCATATTCAGTAATTGGTTGACCGTAGCTTGGAGCTTCAGCCAATTTAGTAATTCTAGGGATAATTGTTTTATATACTTTCTTGCTAAAGTAAGATTGAACTTCTTTAACAACCTCGGCCCCTAAATTGGTTCTAGCATCAAGCATAGTTAAAAGTACGCCTTCAACGCCTAAGTCTTTGTTAAAGTGCTTTTGTACTAAACGAATAGTGTTTAGCAATTGACTTAACCCTTCCATTGCATAATATTCACTTTGCACTGGAATCAAGATTGAATCAGATGCAGTAAAAGCATTAATTGAAAGTTGGCCCAATGATGGGGGACAATCGATAAAGATAAAGTCATATTGATCACTAACTGCATCAAGAGATGACTTAAGGCGAGTCTCTCGGGCCATCATACTAATCAATTCGGTTTCGGCACCAGATAAGTTAATTGTTGCCGGAACCATATCAAGCTTAGCAGTCGAAGTATGATGAATTGTATCTTGAATAGGAACTTCATCAATCAAAACATTGTAAATGTCCTGGTCAATCTCTGATTTTTCAATTCCTAAACCAGAGGTAGCGTTACCTTGAGGATCGATATCAACGATTAAAACGCGATAACCACGGTCGGCAATTGAGGCCGCTAAATTAATAGTAGTGGTAGTTTTACCAACTCCACCTTTTTGGTTAGCAACCGAAATTACATTTACCATATTTTTCATCCTTTTCTATTTTCTCTTCAGTTCGATAGTAATCTTGTAGTCATCAGGATTTTTATCTTCTTTAATTTTAACTTTGATACCTGAGTCTTCAGCTAATTTAACAGCCTTTTTAATTGTATTGATTTGAACTTTTAGATCCTTAGGAATGCGGTTTACTACACGTTTTTGTTCAGATTTTGCCTTAGGCTTAGGATTAAAGTATGCTTCAACATCTTTAGCGATTTCTTCAGTTTGTTTAACATTTAAGCCCTTAGCTTCGATTTCTGCTAAAACGCGTTTTTGATCATCTTCGCTAAGACCAATTAAAGCACGACCATGACGAGCAGTAATTTTACCTTCGATTAAAGCTTGTTGAACTTCATCACCCAATTTAAGTAAACGCAATTTATTAGCAACATATGATTGTGACTTTCCCATATCTTTAGCTAAAGCTGTTTGAGTTAAATTATTTAACTTCATCAAATTAGTGTATGCTTTTGCTTCATCAATTGGATTTAAGTCTTCACGTTGTAAGTTTTCAATTAAAGCAAGAGAAGCTGCTTGATCATCGTCCATATTTTTAACGATTGCTGGAATTGTTTCCCAGCCTAAGCTCTTAGCAGCACGATATCTACGCTCACCGGCAATGATCTCATATTGATCACCATCTTCACGAACTACTATTGGTTGAAGTAAGCCATCCTTATCAAGTGTTTCAGCTAACTCTTTAATTGAATCTTCTGAAAATTCACGTCGTGGTTGGTAACGATTAGGTACAATCTTATCCAATTCCAAATCTTGGATTTGTTTGTTCTTAGGGACTTCCTCGTCATGACGCATAAAAGAAAATAATGACATAGCTATGTCCTCCTAAATTAATGTATTGGTTTACGCCGCGGCGTTCCAGCTTGACGTGGATACTTCTTTGGCGTTTGCTTGATTTTTTTTACTAAAATTAAAGTTCTCTCTTCCTTACTATGTGGCAAAGTTAATTCTTCTTCTTTAACTAATTTACCACCAAGCACTTCAAGAGCTTTTTGGCCGTCATCTAGTTCATCTTCTGCCTTAGGGCCTTTAAGTGCAATGAAATATCCACCTTTTTTAACAAGTGGTAAACAATATTCACTTAACACACTCATTCTAGCAACAGCCCGAGCTGTGACAAGATCAAATTTTTCACGATAAAGTTTATTTTGACCAACATCTTCTGCACGACCATGAACTAATTCGACATCAGTTAAACCTAATTTTTCAATTAAGTTCTTTAAAAAAGTTAATCTTTTAGCAAGAGAATCAACAATAGTCACCTTAAGTGTTGGATTTAAAATCTTAAGCGGAATTGAAGGAAAACCGGCCCCGGCCCCAACATCACATAATGTTGCACCATCTTTAAATACTTCACCAAAAGTAAATAATGGAGTCACACTATCAAAGAAGTGCTTTAAATAAACTTCATTTTCTTCAGTGATCCGAGTTAAATTGACATGCTCATTAACTTCGATCAAATATTTAAAATAAAGTTTAAATTGTTGCTTCTGCTTATCAGATAATTCAAAATTATGTTTTGATAGTTCTAAGATAAATTCTTCAGGATTCATTTTTCACCCGTGAAACTTGTTTCATATTTCTAAAATTAACGTAAAATGCATTGACTAGCAAAGACAAATCGTCCTTTCAATTATGAAGTATTTTACTGCAATCGTCAAAGTTTTGATGAGCAAAGAAAACTAGTTCTTTCACTTACGAAATAAGGTATAATTTAGCGCAAAGGAGAGTTTTATTTTGGTTGTTACTTTAATAGTTTTGGCCTACTTGGCATATCAAGCTTATACAGGTTATAAAACCGGCTTTACACGGTATATCATCGGATTAATTTGTTCTGCGATTGTTTTTATGGTGGCTATTTTTATGCAAAATCCATTTGGTAATTGGCTTTACACACAATTTACCGGAGAAATAATCGGAAACAATTCAACAAATAATATCGAATTAATGATTGCACGTTTCGCTGCATTCTTTATTATCTTCTTTATTGGAAAAATGGTAATGAAGATTTTCAAGAATTGGATTCCTGCAAAAAATCCTAATGCAACTAGCTTAGGCAGTTTGCTCGACAGCGTATTAGGCGCAATTGCTTCATTTGTAGCTAGTTATTTCTTAGTTTATGTTGTCTTGTCAATGTTCAACGCATTACAAAACCCATGGTTCATGCAACAAACACTTGATTCATCATTCTTACGTTTCATTATTTATAGCACACCTGGACTTTCAAATGGTGTATTCAATAGTATTTTCAATATTAGTAAAACAGCTGCTTAAGCAAAAAAGATTTGGAGAAATCCAAATCTTTTTTATTGATCAAAATTATCATACTCAACGTGTTCGTCGTTATAAACAAACACAGCACCAATTCTATCTGGGTCATCATGCCAGCCTTTCATTGGATGCCCCGCAAAAAACAATCTTTTGCATTCAATTTCTGCTTCTACTGAATACCTAGTAAAAGTAGTTACACCAGCTAAATCAGTTTTAACTGGATAGCCTGTTCTTGGATCAATCAAATGATGATACTTATGACCATCTACCACCAAATAGCGCTCATAAGTGCCACTCGTTACAGCAGAGCATTGTGGTACCATTACCGAGGCAATATTATCGCCACGGGGTTCCTTAGGATCTTGAATACCAATCATCCATTGGCCATTTACTCTCTTAGGCGAATCACCAACTAATAAGATATTTCCTCCCAAATTAATGATGCCAGCTTCTACACCATATGCTAACCAAAGATCACGAATTCGATCTGCAATCCAGCCTTTAGCGATTCCACCCAGATCTAATTCCATTCCCTTCATTTTTAAGAAAACAGTTTGATCTTGGTCATTTAACACTACTTTGAATGGATTAGTCAAAATCATCTTGTCTTTAATTTCTTCATCCCGTGGAACACAAGCCCCTTTAAAACCTATATGCCATAGTTTTACAACCGGTCCTATTAAAGCATTAAAGCCAAAATTTTCACGACTTTTTTCTACCGCTAATTTTACCAAGCTGTAAACAGCACTTGAAACTTGAACAGGATAATCTCCTGCAGCATGATTTATATCCATTACTTCTGATTCATCACGGTTAACAGTAAGAAGATCCTCATAATGATCAATCAAATCAAATGATTTTTGTAACAGCTTGCGATCTTGCGTTCCAAAAATTTGTAAAGTAATTGAAGTTCCCAATGCATGATGATGACCTACTACTTGTTCTAATGCCAAATCTTTTATCATTTTTTAGTCTTCCAAATATAATTCACGAAGTGTATCACGCAATTCAGGCGTTACACCGATTATTTCTTTTAAATAATTATCAAGACTACCGAAGTTCTTATGAATAGCGATTAATGATGTATCTAAAAATGCATCGCTAACTGAACCAAGAATTCGCATATTAGCACGGAAGCAAAGATTTTCGCCATTTTCCTGCATTATTTTATCTCGACTAGCGCGGTAATTATCTAGCATATAATTCGAATACAAATAATCTTGGCGGATTGTTTCCATATCAACGCCTAGCAAATAAAGAATCAATACCGTTACGATACCTGTTCTATCTTTACCTTCTGAACAATGGTAAATAATTGCACCATCTTTAGTATTAGCAAGCACTTCTAAAATACTGTGCAGAGCATGCTGAGCATGTTCTTTCATGACATGAGATCTATACCGATCACACATCATATTAAAACCAGCATATTGATCTTTACGATACGTTTCAAAGACTTTAGTAATATCCTTTTTTCCACCCTTAGTATTATCTTCTGTAGAGATCGATAGATCAATATGTTCAACACCTGGAATTTGACTATCGGGTGCCTTTTTACATTCAAATGGCGAGCGTAAATCTATAATTTTAGTCAAACCATAATCAAGCAGAAACTTCTTATCATGTTCAGTAATATTACTTATTTTTCCCGTTCTAAGTAAACGGTGCATCTTTATTTTGCGCCCATTATAACCAACATAACTACCTAAATCACGTGGATTGCGAACTTTATCTAATGGTAAAATAATTGGATTTATCATAATCTCACCCCTTATGTTTTTTTGATAAAAAAACCGAATAGTTTCCTATTCGGTAATTGTACTATTGAGATTGCAAACTAACAAAATTATTTATTAATTTGATTAACAAATTCAACAAAATTATTCATCATTTGATCAAGTTGCTTAATGTAACCGTCATTAATCAGATCGCCAGTTTCTTTATCAAAATTACTTGCAGCACCACCGATTAAAACTTCATTACCTGGTAAAACATTAGCGCTCATATCAGGTGAAAGCAAAATTTCTCTTGCATCTTCTTGAGCACGACTTGAGCCTTGAACACCGTAAGAAGTACCAACAACTGCTGCTGGCTTCATTGCCATTACATTAGGACCAGCATGTGAACCTAACCATTCAAGTGCACTTTTAAGTGCGGCTGGAATGGAGTGATCATATTCCGGAGTAGTTAAAATTACCCCATCAGAATTTTTAATATCTTCAATCCATTGTTTAGTAATTTCATCTGGTTCTTCAGATCTACAAAATGGTTTAATTTGGTCAATCTCTTTTACTTCAATATCGGCTTTATCACCATAACGCTTAGCAATAAATTTTGCTAAAAAACGATTATATGAAAATGGAGCATTTGTACCAACAATTACTAATAAATTCATAAATAAGCCCCCTATTTAGTGATTTTTGCATACCAATCATCAACTTCATCAAAGAAGTGATTTAAGAATTTAAGAGTTCCTGGATCTACTAAGTTACCCTCTTCATCAAATTGCTTTGGTGCGAATCCCATCATAAATTCATCACCGTTAAATACATAGGCACTAAAACCTGGAGAAGCTAAAATACTCTTTAAACGAGTTTGGGAACGAGCAGCGCCTTGTGGCATGGGTGAGGTCGAAACAATGACAACTGGCTTACCATGGAATGGGTGTATTGCACTTGAAAGCCATTCAAGCGCACTCTTTAAAGCGCTAGTTACTGAGTGTTGTTGTTCTGGTGAAGCAATCAGCACCATTTCAGCATTCTCAATTTTTTCACCTAAAGCTAAAATATCTGCAGGTGCTTCAACCCCCTCTTTAAACATAGGCAAACCTTTTACTGTTGCAAAATCAAAATCATATTTATACCCTAAATTTTTTATGATAATTCTAAGTAATTTTTCGTTAAATGAATTATCGGCATTTGAGCCAGATAGAGCTAGTACTTTCATAAAAACCACCTTTCAAAACTCTTTAGTTCAATTATAACTTATTATGAATCATAAATTGGCCTTGATTACTTTTCACATAAAATGAAAAAGACATTTCCGAGTATGGAAATGTCTTTTTGTCTTGAAAAGCATAAATGATTGGTGAAATATTATTATGCCAAGTTGTCCTTGAGAGATGCTTCTTCATCCGCAGCGAACATTGGGTTTTCTTGAGTTTCGCTAAGGTGATCATTAAGCATAGCATCATGGATCTGAGCATTCAAAACATTAATAATTTGATTTTGACTAAAACTTGCAATTTTGTTAACAACTAATGCAGCCATACCAGTAGTTGAAATCCAGTTAGCAATTACAATATTTCGAATTTTATCTTCATCATAGTTGGTATCAGGATATTGCTCTTTAAACTTTTCAGTTCCTAGTCCCAATAAAGTATCTGCAATAACCTTACTACCGAACTTACCATCAGCAAACATTGCACGGAATAAGTTAACATGCGTTTTAGCGAATTCAATATATGATAAATCTAAATCAATTAAAGGTTCGCCAGTAAATTCTTGCTGTAATGTATGATTTCTTAAGTCTGCTGAAATTCTTTCTAAGACTTGAGCACGAAGGTCGTCCATGTTGTCAAATTCTAGATATAAAGGTTGGGTTGAAAAATGTCCAGCTTTTGCAATGCTACGAGCTGTTAATCCTTCAATACCGTCCTTAATTGCCATCTTATAAGCAGTATCTAAAATTTTATCTTTACTAAATTCTTTTCTTCTTGCCATTTCTATGCACCTCAATCATTTGTTGCAAATATGCTTTTCAATACGCCTGTTATTTTTTCTTCACGAATATCATATATCCAATAAATAACAAATTCAAGTCTAAACTATTTATTTTTATAAACGTTTAAACAATGATGATCCGTTGTCTCCCGTAAACTGGTCATAATGTGATGAAACCATTTCAATAACTGCCTGCTTATCTAATCCTTGTGAAGCACAGAATGAAAAAAACGCAGCAGATAAAATATACCCACGTTCGCGATCATCTGTAAGGTTATTTGAAAACTTCATATTGATTGTATGATCAGCATAGTCTGTCGTTAATTCGATAGACTTGTCTTCTGGTTTATCATTCATATTAAAACCTCGCTTTACAAAATATTAATATAATATAAAATTACGACTTTTACATTATAATTATATTACAAATTATTTTAGAAAGCGTGAATTTTATGAATACTACAGTCGTTGGTCGTTCGTCTTGTACCTCAATCTTAATTGGTAAGAAAGCATCCCTTTCAGGCAGTGTAATTATTGGCCGCAATGAGGATGCAAAAACTGCTTGGCCAAAACATCTTGCATTCAATCACCATAAGAATGTTAAGAATAACCATTTTAAGTCAAAAGACAATAAATTTGAAATTGATTTACCTGAAAAGATATTCAGCTATTCTTCCACACCAGAATGGACAGATAAATACGGTGTTTTTGAAGAAGATGGCATTAATGAGTATCATGTGGCAATGAGTGCTACTGAAAGTGCCTATGCCAATGATCGTGTAATGGCAGTTGATCCATTCAATACAGAAAAGGGCATCCTAGAAGAAGCTATGGTAACGGTAGTATTGCCATATATTAAAACAGCAAAAGAAGGCGTTATTCGCTTAGGCAAAATCGTTGAAAAACATGGTGCCGCTGAAGCAGACGGGATCTTATTTGCTGACCGCGACGAAGCATGGTACATGGAAATTGGATCAGGTCACCACTGGGTTGCTCAAAGAATTCCAGATGATTCATATGCAGTAGTTGCTAACCAATTAGCAATTCAAGAAATTGACTTTGACAGTGACAATTTCTTATATTCAAATAATTTACAAAATTTTGTTTATAACAATCAACTTTGGCCAAAAGATAAACCATTTATTTGGCGTGATATTTTTGGTACACATGACGATAGTGATCTTCATTACAATACGCCACGTGTTTGGAGCGGTCAGCGTCTTTTAACGCCATCTGCTGAACAAAAGCCTCAAGACTTCAATTTACCATTTACCAGAAAGCCTGATGCGCCTATTTCTGCCCAAGATGCTCAACATGTTTTAAGTGATCACTTTAATAATACAGTTTATGATCTAACAAATAAGAAAAATAAAGATCAGCCTGCATTTCGTCCAATTTCTGTAGCTACTACTCAAGAATCACATTTGCTTGAATTAAACGGCGAAGACATGATTCATTGGCTAGCAATGGGCGTTGCCGCACAAAGCGTATATATTCCGTTCTATCCACAAGGTACTAAAGTTCCTAGTACCTGGAAAAACGGTAAAGAGACTTATTCACCGAATTCTGCCTACTGGGTATTTAAGCTTGCCAGCGTTTTAGTTGATCGCAATTGGAGTAAGTACGGTACTGCATTGAGTAATACCCAAAACTCTACTAATGAGAAATTATTGCAAATTAGACATCAATATGATGAAAAATTAGCTAAGGAAAATGATCCTGCTAAACGAACTGATTTAATTAATGAAGCAAATGCTAAACTGGCTAAGACAGCTACAGACGCATATAAAGAATTAACTGCAAAATTGATTACTGAACAAACTGGTGATTCACCACTTAGATTCCAAATGGATCCTAACCTATAAGAGTAAAAAAAGCCGCAAAATGCGGCTTTTTTTACAGATTATTTTTTCTGAGTCATTTTACCATCCATCATCTCATAAATATGATCAGCATATTTTTCTAGACGCGGATCGTGAGTAACTAACATCACAGCTTTATTACGCTTTTTAGCTAGATCTTTAAATAATTGTCCTACTTCTTCAACGTTTTTGGTATCAAGTGAAGCAGTAGGTTCATCTGCCAAAAGAATTTCTGGATTAGCATAAAGTGCACGTGCAATTGCTGCTCTTTGTTGTTGACCACCAGATAATTCCCCAGGATATTTTTTCAATAACTTCGTAATTCCTAACTGCTTTAATAACTTATCCAATTCATCTTTGGAGAGGTTATTTTGCTTTTTGACTTTATCTACTAAAACAAATTGTTCCTCAACCGTTAAAAATGGAACCAAATTGTATGCTTGTAATACAAAACCAATTTTAGTCAAGCGAAGTGCATTACTCTTTTTAGCTGATAAGTTGCCGATATCATCACCATCAATTATTACCTCACCTGAAGTAGGTTTTTGCAAAGAACCAGCGATTGTTAAAAATGTACTCTTTCCTGCACCTGATGGTCCCATTATTAAGACAACTTCACCTTTATTAGCAACAAAATTAATATCTTGTAAAGCTATAACTTGCGCATCGCCTTTACCATAAATCTTCTTAACATTTTTTAATTCAATTACTGCCATTTTATTCACCAATCGCCTTTGCTGGATCAACCTTCATAATTGATCTAATTGGAATCAAACTACCAATAATCCCCATTACTAGCATTCCTACTGTGCCACTAACCATAATTAATGGTGTGAAATTCATTGGTACAGCTGCTGGTAAAACAGCTGCAGTAATCCACATTAAAATTAATGCAATAATTACGCCAACCGCAACTAAAATAATTGATTGACTGATCGTTGCACCAACCAAAGTTTTGCTTGGAATACCTTGTGCGCGCATAACGGCAAAATTATGCATCTTTTGCATAGTTAAGATATATAAGAAAACAGCAATAATAATTAATGATATTACAAATAAAAAGCCAATCATTAGACCAAATGTCAAATTCTGTGCAGTATATCCTGGCAACTTGCTGATATATCTATCAATTGAATAAGTCTTTGCATCTCTATGATTAAATTTATAATTCTTATTTCTTGAAAGGATTGCTGATGCTTGAACATTTGGCGCTACCATTCGCATTTTCTTCCATGTAGAAAATGAACCATAAACAATTGGTGCAATATTAATCTTAGCATTTTTTACAAAACCAACAATTTTGTATTTTTTGCTTGAGCCATTCAGGCTAATTTTATCGCCTAATTTATATCCTTTATCTTTAAAACTACTATCTACTGTAACTTGATTGCTATTTTGCGCTTTTTTACCAGAAAGTAGTTTTTGTTCTTGATAAATAAACTGATTTTTCTTTATTCCCAAAAATTGTGCAGATACAGAACTACGGTCTTTAGCTTTAACTACTGCACCCATTTGGCCAACATAGGCTTCAGATTTTCCTACTTTTACATCCTTAAGATCTTCTTTAGTAAGAGCGGATTGACTCATACTAATATTAGAATTCTTATTAAGGACAATTTTTTGAGCGTCCCAGCTCTCAATCGCCTGAGTATTTTCACTAGCTAATCCCACTGCTAATGATGACAACATAAAAATTAAATAGCTAATCAAAAAGATCATTAAAATGATTAACCCATATCGTAATTTTTCATGCTTTATTTCTTTAATTGCTAAAAACAATTAATCCATCCCCTTTTTAAGCATGTATAAGCTCTTTTTGTATCTAGCTAAATTTTTCTCACGATTTTCCGGATCTGATAAACAAAGATTAATTATCTCATGACTTAAAACCATTGCACTCCACATTTGAGCATCTAAGTTTAAAAGCTGTCTAGAATACATCTTATAAGTATCTGGAATCAAATACTCATTTTGTGACATATGCAATTTCATCATTGGTTCAAATTTACTGTTTTGTGTTTTATCAATAAATTTTACAACTCGATCGTAAAAATGATCTGGATCATATTTTTCGCCCGGTGCCATATTTGCATGAATAGTATCAATAGCCTTGTAATACATATAAATATATGCATCTGTTAAATCATCGAAGTATTTATAAAATGCACCACGAGCAATATCTGCTTTTTTCACAATATGTGATACTTTAGCATTTGCTAAAGGATATGTACTAAATTCCTCTAATAATACATCTTCAATACGTTTACGTTTAGCTAACGGTAAATTTTTAAAAGTTTGCTTAACCATATAATCATCCCCCCTTTTCAGCTTATGACGTTTTGTCACTAAGCGTCTATATCATAGCTCATTGTGACGAGTTGTCAATAAAAATGGTTAAAAAAAGAGAACTTTCAACAGTTCCCTTTTATGCAAGTACACGATTATAATAGTTCATTCTAGCGATGCCTTCACGGTAACTAAACTTGGTTAATGCACAATTATCAACAGTTTCAAAATGAATCATATCACCATTAGTTAAATAATGTGCTGCCATCATTCTGATCAAAGTACCATGACAAACAACTAAAATCTTCTTATCTGGATACTTTTTAGCAATATCATCCAAAAATTCACCGCAACGCTTATTAAGTGCCTCATGACTTTCACCATTTGGAGCATATTTAACATAAGAGCGCGCTACTTTCCCCCAAGGATCTAAAGCATCTGGATGCTTTTCTTTTAATTCACTTAACGGTTTACCGTCCCATTCACCAAAATCGATTTCAAGCAAACGATCATCGAGTTGAATTTCTTTTTGTCCTTTAACAAAAATCTCTGCTGTTTCTACAGCACGATTTAGTGGACTACAATAAACCACATCGAAACTGCTGGGATCAAAATTCTTAGCAGCTTTTTCTGCATAAGCACGACCCGCTTCATTTAAACTTGCATTTACTGATGAGCCTTGGATACGTGCAGATTTATTCAAATCAGTTTGTCCATGACGAAGAAAAACAATTTCCATACTTTTATTACTCTTTCTGTTTCAATAATTAAATATTACGCTGATAAAATTAATCTTTCCAATTTCTTAATTTATTTTCGGCAAATTTCTTTATAAAAAGGCTTACAATAAAATTATACATTATGTGGAAAGAGGAAGAGTTATGTCTCGCATTACAATTGAGAGAGATGGCCTCACTTTAGTAGGCGATCGTGAAGAACCTTTTGGTGAAATTTATGATATGGCTATTCTTATGCATGGCTTTACTGCAAACAGAAATACCCCTTTATTAAGGCAAATTGCCGATAACTTACGCGATGAAAATGTAGCTAGTGTTCGTTTTGACTTTAATGGACATGGCGAAAGTGATGGTGCGTTTGAAGATATGACTGTCTGCAATGAAATTGCGGATGCACAAAAGATTTTAGAATACGTACGTACTGATCCACATGTACGTAATATTTTTTTGGTGGGACATTCACAAGGTGGCGTAGTTGCTTCAATGCTAGCTGGACTTTATCCAGACATTGTTAAAAAAGTCGTTCTTTTAGCACCGGCTGCTCAATTAAAGGATGATGCCTTAAATGGTGACACTCAAGGCGCAACTTATAATCCTGAACACATTCCAGCAGCTATTCCATTTCATGGTAAAAAGCTTGGCGGCTTTTATTTAAGAACCGCACAAGTATTACCAATCTATGAAATTGCTAAACATTATACTAATCCAGTTTCTATAATTGTTGGCTCCAATGATCAAGTAGTTGCCCCTAAATACTCAAAGAAATACGACGAAGTCTACGAAAACAGTGAACTGCACATGGTCCCAGATGCAGATCATAGTTTCACTGGTCAATATAAAGACTCTGCTGTTGATTTAACTGCAGAATTTTTGAAGCCCCTATTTTAATGCCGAGTAAAATCAAAATCAGTTCTAAAAATATAATGATCGTCTGAACTGACTTCTGGTACAAATTGAAAATCGAAATCATGAAAGTCTCGCAAATCTGCGGGATTTTTTATTTGCTTTTCTGCCATAAAGCGCACCATTTCACCGCGCGCCATTTTGGCATGAACACCGACAGTTTTCCACTTGTCATTTTTTAGTTCTTGAAAATCAACAGTAATCATTCGCCTAGCTGAATTCAGATAAGGTTTAACTAAACGCATATATTGCTTAGATGCTAGATTAATTACTACTTGATCCTCTTTAAATAAACTATTAGCAATATCTTCATCCCAAAAATGATACAAACTATAATCACGAAAGCCTACCATTTTGGTATTTAATTCCAAACGATATGGACATATTCCGTCAAATGGACGGAGCATCCCATAAAAACCTGATAAAATACGCAAATTTTTTTGAATATAATCAAGCGCTGGCTGAGTAAACAAATCTGGTGCCATGTACTGGTATTGAATACCTGAAAAAGCTAAAATTGCTGGCGTTAAATTAGTATCTAAATCCATATTTTTCAACTGAAATAAGCTTTGCTCAACTACTTTATCACTGGCATGCCATAACGTTTCCAGTTGATCTCGGGTTCTTGATTTTAAGAATTTCTCTAATATCCTAGTCTTTTTCAAAAATTCTGGTGTGGATTGAACAGGAAAAGAATCTCGATCTAATTTCATAATTTTTGCGGGAGCAATAATAATTTTCATTTCAATATTTCGTTCCTTTACGATAAACTAAACTAGTAATTAACAAGGAGGACAAAAATGAATCCTGATTTTGCAATTGTCTTAAATTTTAAGTTAAACGGACAAGCTGACGCTGATACACTAGTTAAAACAGCGCGTAACATTGGTGCACGTGCTGTAATGAGTAACGGCAAAAATGACCTTTTTAAAATGGCCTGTGAAAAATACACCATCTTTTTAGCAAATAAACAAGATGGATTAGATTTAACCAGTGAAAATGTTATTGATACAATGGTTGATAATCGTAAAAATGGTAAATCTACTATCATCAATGTTCCAGTAAACAATGGGCAAATCAATGAAAATACACAAGCATTGCTCAATACCATTAATTCTTGGATGCACATGTTTGGTCACGCATTTAATGAAAGTCAACCAAGTGAATTGACTTCTAGTGATGGTTTCATCTTGGAAAATCGTCATGCAACTTACCAAAAATACATCTTTCTTAATAATCTTTCTGATCAAATTATAGTGGAAGGCCTAAGCGAAGAACCTAACCGTATAGAATGGATCGACCATCGCACCGAACTTGATTTTAGAATGGAAGACGGAAAGTTGATCATTGACTTAGTCCAACCAGATGATAATTTTGACTGGCAAGTGTTACGCATTCAGGCTCATCGTCCTGAAGATGATATTATTCATACTGAATTCTAAAAAAGTATTCTCTAGTAGAGAATACTTTTTATTTTATTTTTGAATCATTATCATAAAATTCTTTAAAGCGGCGTGCCTCTTTAGTTAATGTCATTTCATCATTTACTTGGGATAATTTATAACCCACAAAATATGGTGGTGCATCAAAACGTGTAATAAATTTTGCACATATTCCCTCATCATTACGGGGATAAAAGAATAAATTGTATGAATCACATCTACCATCATACATAATATTAAGTAAATATTTGGCACCACTTTGAATCCAATCAGCCCATAGATCAACACTATTTCGATTAAGTAAATTGATATTTAACTCTGTATATCCTTGTACAGGATGCTCTGCCACATTCACCTCAACCCCATCTTTATCAAACAATGTCTCTCCTTCAAAATTATTTGGATGAATATATTTATATCCATCTACGTTTTTAAAGCCTACAATTTGCATATGTGGATGAATTAGCGAGCCTCCTGAATGAGGACCATAGTTTTTATACCAAACTACTGACTGATATTTATCATCACGGTTCATCCTTTCAAAGCACTGCAAACTAAAACGTAGCAACTTCCGATTATACTTTTTAGTATAAGTGCTTATATCACCGTTATGGTCGCTTGATTCAATTAAAACGGTCTGCAGTGTATCACGCAGCGTTGGAAATTTATTATGAAGCCAAATAATGTCTCCATCCTTTGCATAAATATCTGTTAAATTTTCCACATCACAAAATGGGCATATATCCTTATTTTTATCTTTACGATAAGATTGCGGTTTATTTTTGACCACGCTCATTTGAAATACAATTGGATCATTAGTCATGTTTTTCACCTAAAAAAATAAAATAAAAGCTGTTATGCATTTTAACACTAAGGTAGAATAATTTAGTAACTTTACTATAATAAGAATAGTTGTTATACTGTTTCGAAGCAAACGTTTATTCGAAAAAACTAAGGATACGGGTAATTTTAATATGCAATCTAGAAAAGAACTTAGAAAACATAATAACCGTAATAACCTCTACTTAATAATTGCTGGCGTAATTATTATAATTGCGATTATTTGTGGTGTATTTATTCATAATAGACAAGTAGCCAGTGAACAGAAGGAACGAGCCTTTGCGACTACTCACTTTAACCCTAACGTTACAATTTATGGCGTTAAGGTTGGAAACCTAACAGTAAAAAAAGCTACAGATAAAATCAATCAAAAGGCTGTTAACACAATCTTTTTGAGAAACAAGAAGATCGTTTCCGAACGCGATGAAAATGTTCAAACTATCGATTCTCAAACTGTACAAAATTATTTTGAAAAACAACATACAGATCTGCCGAATAATCAAAAATATACTTATAATTCAGCAACATTAACTCAAGCTAAGAAGAATCTTCAAAAGATACAAAAAGCTGCTGTAACTTATAAGATTGCAGGAAATAATTATACTTTAAAAGCAGATGATTTAATCGGTGAAGTCACATATAAAGATAGCAAGTATAAATTCACTGATGTCAAAAATTTAACTGCTAAATTAAACGAAATCGACAAAGAAGTTCAAACCCTTAATAAGAGCTATAAGTTCTCTGTTCCTGTGGGAAACAAAGTTAATGGTAAAACAGTTACTGTTAAAAATGAAAGTTACGGCTGGGGTGTACACGTTAAAAAAGCTCAAGTTGCTGTAGAAAAAGCATTCATGAATGGTAAGACTACTGTTGATGGTAGTAAATACATTTATGGTGATGGATACAGTACATATGCTCATGGTTACGGTAAGAATAATCATGGTATTGGTGAAAACTATGTTGTTGTTTCTATCAGCAATCAAGAATTATGGGTTGTACGCAAAGGTCGCGTAGTAGTTCACTTAAATGATGTAGTTACTGGTACTCTAGAAGGTGGAAAAGGTAATCAAACACCTAAGGGAGTTTGGTATATCATGTACAAGGAATCTCCTAGTGTTCTTCGTGGATATAACGACGACGGCTCAAAATATGCATCTAAAGTTCAATACTGGATGCCATTCACCTTAAGTGGTTGTGGTCTTCACGATGCTAGCTGGAGAAATGACTGGAGTAAAACAGCATACTTACAAGGCGGTTCACACGGATGTGTAAATATTCGTCCTGCAGAAATCAAGAGCGTTTGGGACAATGTCTTGACCAACGATGCCGTAATAGTTTATTAAAATGAAAAATATAGCTTTTCAAATTGAAGAGCTGTATTTTTTTGCGTAAAATTAAATAAAAAGATATAGATTTTTTGAAAGGATTTTTATGTTAATAATCGGGATTCTTTGCTTAGTCGTAGCAGCAATTTCTTACTTTAGATACTTAAGTGAAAAAAACGGCAATACTAATAAAAATAAAGAAGATAGTAAAAATGAGGCTAAATGGCAACGTACTTTAGCTATTATCTTTTTAATTTTGGGTTTAATTTTGGTTATTTATGCAATTGCTTTGCACAAATTTTAAGTAAAAAATAGCGTGGAAATCCACGCTATTTTTTAATGTACGCCTTCCATCAATACATTAATCTTCTTAACTAATAAGAACATAATAATACCGAAGACTACACTAACTAATCCAATGACAGTAAAGTATTGTACTTCTGTACCAGTGGAATAGAACTTAACAATTTGTGCATTGATTGCTTGACCCGTCGCATCAGCCATAAACCACATACTCATCATTTGTGAACGATATGCATTTGGCGCAAGCTTAGTCGTAATTGATAAACCAATAGGTGAAATCAACATTTCGGCAATTTCAACAATGAACCATGAACCAACTAGCCAGAAAGGACTAACTCGACCGCTTGTACCATAAAGCATCCCTGGCAAAGCCATCCACATATAAGATAAACCGGCAAAAACAAGTCCAGCAGCAAATTTACCCGGCGCACTTGGTTGTTTCTTCCAGTGTTCCCATAGCCATACAAAAACTGGCGTCAAAATCATAATAAACAAAGGATTAAGTGATTGGAAGTTGGCTGCTGTAAAATGCCAATTACCAACATGAAGTACAGTTCTTTGCTCTGCAAACAAAGCTAAAACAACAGATCCTGATTCTTCTATTCCCCAGAAAATAGCTGCCGCAAAGAATAATGGAATATAAGCTTTAACACGTGAACGTTCAACTTTAGTAACTTTTGAACTGCGTAGCATCATTACGAAGTAATAAATTGGCAATGCAATTGCTAAAACAGTCAACATAGTAATTATATTATCAACGTTCAATTGACCAAATCCAGCTAATGCAGCTAAAATTGCAGCAACTGCAACTACGATAATAACAACCCACTTAATAATATTAAGCAAATCACCTCTATCGATTGGATCATTAGGTTCTAGACTACTTGTGGGCAAATATTTTTTACCACCTAAAACATATTGAACTAATCCAAAGAACATTCCAATTGCAGCTAGCGAAAATCCAGCATGAAAGTTCAATTCATTTCCAAAAGCATGGAAGCCGAATCCTTCAGCTGCCCAAGGAACAAGCCATGGTGCGATAAAAGAACCCAGGTTAATACCAAAAACAAAAATACTAAACCCGGCATCACGACGACGATCTTCTACGGAGTAAAGTCCCCCTACCATATCTGATACATTAGGTTTTAATAAACCTGTACCAACCACAATTAAAGCAATAGAACTATATAATGCACCTACACCCGCTGGTAAAGCCAGCACGATGTGACCTAGCATGATCAATACACCACCATAAAAGACGGTCTTTCTTGATCCCCATACTCTATCGGAAAGCCAGCCACCTACTAAAGCTGACAAATAAACAAGCGAGCCGTAGATCGACATCACCGATGCAGCGGTAGTTTGATCCATTCCTAAACCGCCCTTTGTAACTGCATAGTACATGTAGAACAAAAGAATTGCTCGCATGCCGTAGTAACTGAAACGCTCCCACATTTCAGTAAAGAATAATGTAGACAAACCCTTAGGTTGTCCGAAAAATGCTGTATTTGTATCTCGTTTACCCAAAGAAAAACTCCCCTCTTTGTTTAAGGTAAGCAACAAAGAGTTATTATACCATGAAAAATAAGGATTCACTTTGACTAAGTGAATCCTTATTTCCCAATCTGTTATTGTTAATTAATCAATCGCCTTAGCAATTGCGCTATTTACAGCATCTTTTTCAGCTTCGATCAAGTTAACCTTGCTTTCGATAACCTTAGTGTCCATCTTAATTTCACGACTAAGAAGTGGAACATTTACCTTTGGTTCAAAGAATTCCTTGAATTCCTTAAGTCTTTCAGGAGTGTGGAACACACCAGCAGTAACAGTGATGAATGTAGCAAATTCCATGTCACCACCAACAGTCTTATCAAGCCAGTCCCAATCTTCTCTGATCCAGTCCCAAGCAGCTTGTTGACCATGATGGTTAGCAAGTAAGCCGCGGTACCAGCCGCGAAGGTCTTGTGGCTTAATAATATCTGCATTTTCGAAATCTTCTACAATTGTAGCTACTTCTGCCTTATCAATTGTGCTGGTAATAGCAGAACGAAGGTCTACCTTGTATGAAGCATCAGCAGTTCTTTGGTATTCCTTAATTAACTTGGCAATTAAGTTATGGCTTCCAAAATTCTTTACTTCGTTAATCAAAACGTATGGGCGAACATCAGCGTTCATTGCTTCCAAGTTATCTTCATTTTCAGTGAAGATTTGGTGAGCTGCCTTAATTGAATCAGTATTATCTGCGTAGAGACTTGCGCTTAATTCGTATGGACGAATTTGAGCATCTTCATCGCTTTCGCCCTTCTTAACTTCCCAGCCTAAACGAGCAACTTGCTTCTTTGATAAGAGATCGTAAAGCTTCTTCAGGTTCTTTTCTTCTTCTGATTCTGGTTTAACAAATTGACGAAGCTTGTTAGCAGTAGTGTACAAAGCGTTAATTACCAAACTTGATTTAGAATCTGCGAACTTAGTAAGAAGTGGCACAATTACAGCGTAAGAAATTTGCTTACCTTCTGCTAAAAGTCTAAGGTCTTGTAATAATTGCAACTTATCGATTGGATCAAGTGCATTAACGTCTGCCAAAATATCGTTAAGTAAGGTTTCATCATATTCAACGATGAAGTGAGAATTATTACCAACGTTAAGTCTAAGTGGGTGACCCGCTTCTTCACGAAGAACCTTGTAGTTGCCTAGATCAATTTCCTTTTCTGACATAATCTTAGGAGCATCAAAGTTAGCGTTCAATGGAATCTGCCATAATCTCCCCTTATCTTCACCTTCACCAATGAAGAATTGCTTTTGAGTAAGCTTCAAATGGCCATCTTTATCAACAAAGGCACTAACTACTGGGTAACCTGGTTGTTTTAGCCATGAATGCATAATTTCACCAATATTAAGGTCAGTTGCAGTTGAAAGTGCATCCCAAAGATCGTCACCTGTGGCATTACCAAACTTGTGGTGATCGAAGTAGTACTTAAGACCCTTTCTCAAAGCTTCATCGCCAAGAAGTGAACGAACCATGACCAACATTCTTGAACCCTTAGCATAAACAATCGCACCATCAAATACTGAATCAATATCTGCTGGATCGTTAATTTCCATTTGAATTGGTTGAACACCATCTGTAGCATCACGTGATAATGCTGAAGAAGCTTCATTAGTTTGGAACATTTCCCAAATGTGCCAATCTGGTTCCAAGCCATCAACTGACAAGTATTCCATCATGTTAGCAAAACTTTCGTTAAGCCATAAGTTATCCCACCACTTCATGGTTACTAAGTCACCAAACCATTGGTGAGCCAATTCGTGAGTAATAACTGTAGCTACCAACTTCTTCATTTCCAAACTAGTATTGTCTGGATCAAGCAACAAGTAAGCTTCACGATAAGTTATAAGTCCCCAGTTTTCCATCGCACCGGCACTAAAATCTGGCAATGCAAGTTGCAATGATTGTGGAAGTGGGTACTTAGTTTGGTAGAAGTCTTCGTAAAATTCAATTGCACGAGTAGCAATATCTAATGCAAAATCCAATTCCTTAGGCTTGTGAGCCTTAGTTGCATAAACACCTACTAAAACGCCGTCTTTAGTATGATCAGTCTTTGATTGCAATTCACCAAAGGCAAATGCAACAAGGTAACTAGACATACGAACAGTTTCTTCAAAATGGTGGTAACCATCTTTATCAACTTCGATTTCAGGCATGTTGGCAAGAGCAATTTCGCCATCTTGTTCATCCCATTTAAGAGCAAGCGTAAAGGTCGCTTTAGCTTCTGGTTCGTCAACACACGGAAATGCTTGACGCGCAAAAGTGGTTTCAAATTGCGTACCAATAATTTGCTTCTTTTTACCTTCCAATTCGTAATATGAAGGATAAATACCCATCATAGTATCTGTCAAAGGTGCACTATAAGCAATTTCGATGATGGCTTTACCAGTTACGCCGGTTTCAATTTTAATTGCTTCGTCTTTTTCAACTACTTCAAAATCAACGTCTTTTCCCTCAACTTTAACACTGTCGATAGTCATAAACTTCTGATTAATAAATACTGGATTCTCAACTACATCACCAGTAATAGTAGAAGTACCATTAATTTCCTTATTTTTACGGTTTACATCAATACGTAAATCGTAATGTTCTGGATGGAAAGTTTCATAAAAACGTTTTACTGCCATTTTTTACCTCCTAAAAACAGTTGTTTCTTCTAATAAATTTTACCAAATTAAGGCAAAAAGCGCTTAAAAAAGGCTATTTATTCCTGATTGTAAGAATGATGTTTTCGTTTTGTAACATTGCTGTCATATTGAGCTTGTAAGATATAAGCATAATCATTAAGAAATTGATAAATTTGAAATTAAGTTTTATTAACGAGGATGAATTAAATAAATGAGTAAAAACGTTAAATCTACTTTGGTTAAAATTTTTGCAGCTTTAGCACTTGCCTTTGCATGTGTTACTGTTGCCCAAGCTTTTTCTACCACTTCAAATAACCAAACTGTACAAGCCGCAACTAGAAAGCTTTCTAAGAAGGAAAAGGCAGCTAAGCGTTGGATCGCAATGCGTGAATCAGGTGGTAGCTACACTGCTAGAAACGGTGTTTGTTACGGTAAATATCAATTAAATATTGGTTACTTAAACGGTGATTTATCACCTAAGAATCAAGAACGTACAGCTGATAATTACGTTTATGGTCGTTACGGTTCATGGGTTAATGCCAAGAGATTTTGGCTAGCACATAATTGGTATTAATTCATTCTTTTAATTTCCAATCATGAAAAAAATCATCTAGTCCAATTGACTAGGTGATTTTTTTATGTCGTCAAATCTTATTTTGGCAAAATAAAAGTGCTGGACGAAGATTCACCTTCATCTAGCACTGGGTTAAAATATTTATCTTTATTCAAAATTATCTTGTTTAACAAAACGATAAATTGCAATAATCAAAACCATAATTGAGCACCCCATACCAACATACGCCATGGTACCAATATGAACTGCATTGTTGGCTGCTTCTCTTGCCATTTGATTTTCCATTGCATAACCTACTACCCATCTTCTCATTAAAACAGGAGTTAATACAAAACTTACCGTAGTGATCAATGAAGTAACTAATGTTGCATTTCTTGAATATGGCTCTTTAAAGAACTGTGCCAACACACAAAATGCTGGAGCAATCATCAAAAGCATGATCCAAATAATAATCCATCTTCCTGAATTACTACTCATCATTTGTGCACTATTGGTTGCATACCGATAAGAGCTCCATAACTGCCCACCAGTTACTGTATTAAGCAAATTCAAGAAATATGATCCACGTTGACCATAATAACCACCATTATTAGACAGCATCCCTTGAATAATTTGGAAACTATCGGTTGATCCTGCTGATGAGAAATCTACAGAAACCACTTGTTTCATATAAGTTGCTAAAAACATAACAACAGAGCCACCTAATTCAAAGGCTCTAAGCATACTAAGTTTTCTAGAAGCTTTCATATGAAACTCTAGACTCAGCACACGGTTAGGATGATGACTACGTCCTATCACATAAATACCAGCTATGACAGCAATAAGCAGCACAATGAGTCCCCACCACAGTTTGATCATAATAAAGAACAAAGCCAACACAATTATTGTTACAGAGACATATGGCCTATCAGAGAAAATATTCCAAAAGTTAAGTTTGACATGATTATAATTTTCTCTTGTAGCATTAGCCACATTCACATTGTTAATTGGCGCAGGATTGCTAATCTTTTTACTTCTAAATTCTTCACGACTAGTTATCTTATTTTTAGAATAATTAATTCGCGATTGACTAGCACCAGATTGTCCATGTTCTTTTTTCATGCGATATTCTCGCCTAGACATATGTGCCATAATGAAAACTCCTTTCTCGAATCACTATCGTAGCACATTATGAACAAGATATCCCACTTTCAAGGCAGAATTTGAAGAAAAATTTAGCTTTTTGCATGTGCTAAAATTAAAGTATTGTTTTACTTTTTGGAAAGAGATGACTTTTTGACTACTACAAAATCAACTGCCTTTCCAGCTGGATGGCATAAAGCTTTTTATACCTTATGGTTAGGCTGTTTTATTACAGGAATGGGCTACTCAATGACGATGCCCTTTATTTCTTTATTTATTTCTGATCTGGGTAATTATACAAAATTTCAAATTAATCTTTACTCAGGTTTAGCATTTGCCATGACATTTATTGCCCAGGCAATTGTTTCACCATATTGGGGCAACTTGGCTGACCGTAAAGGTAGAAAATTAATGTGTATGCGTGCTTCAGGGGTTATGGCATTAACTATTACCCTGACTGGTTTAGCACCAAACGCTATATATATCGTTGTTATGCGTTTTATTCAAGGAGCATTTTCTGGTTATATCAATAATGCAACAGCATTAATGGCTGGAGAAACTCCTCATCACAGAAGCGGCTGGGTAATGAGCCAAATGATGATAGCCGGAACTGCAGGTAACTTAGTTGGACCACTTTTAGGCGTGCTTTATCAAGTTTCTTTGGCAATTGGCTCGGCGGTGCTTGGGGATATCGTATTCCATTCTTTATTACCGGATTATTGATGTTCCTTGTATTTTTGGGTACTACATTCTTTGTTCATGAAGAATTTACTCCAATTTCTCGCGAAAAGATGAAGCCAATGAACGAAATTATGAAAAGCTTGCCTAGTGTAAAATTGATCATTGTTATGTTCATAACCACTATGCTTGTTCAATCATCAACCATGTCAATTGATCCAATCGTTTCGCTTTATGTTAAATCAATGATGACCGACGGTAAAAATGTAGCCTTGGTCGCCGGTGTTGTTGCCGCAACGCCAGGACTTGGTACCTTGATTGCTGCATCAAAGATTGGGCATAAGATGGATGAAGTTGGGCCTTTGAGAGTTTTACGAATTGGTCTTATTGTTGGCTTTATTTTATTTATTCCAATGGCTTTGACTAATAATCCATGGGTGCTTGCAGGATTAAGATTCTTGCTGGGAATTGCTAGTGCGGGAATGTTGCCAGCTGCACAGACCGTTTTAACCTTAAACACACCTAGTGAAAGTTTCGGACGGATCTTCTCTTATAATCAGTCATTCCAAGCAATTGGTGCCGTAGTCGGCTCATTAATGGGATCGATGATTTCCGGTTTATCAAACTACGCAACAGTATTTTGGGTAACTGGTTTTACACTATTGCTTAACTTTATTCTTGTATTGATCTTTGCCTGGGGAATTTCTTATCGCAAATAATAAGTTCCTTTAGCATCACTTTTATATTTTTAAGCCTATACTTGAATTAACAGGTATTAGCATGAAAGTAGATGAGTGAAAATGCTGAAGCAACAAAAAAAGTGGAGAATTTTCTTCGCAGTAATCGCAATTATCATTCTTTTATTTTGGATTTATGCCGACTTTTTCTTAGGTAATAGTTCACCAATGAAGACGTTAGCATTCTTAGGAATAATAACTATGATTGTAATAATGTATTTCATTAACCTAAAGTCAGACCCAAGATATGCGACATTCGTTTCACTTTTTATTATATGTGTGATGGATGGTCAATTATGGTTACCAAGTTTTTTAAGACCATATCGTGGGTTAATCTTTTTCCTAATTTTTCTAATGTCAATTGTTATGTTAATTTATGGAATCATTAACTGGCATCGAGCTAAAAAGAATCAGAATAAATAAAATTAAGCAGCATCTGATTAAGGTGCTGCTTTTTAGAAAGGGTTTTATGGATAAATATGCTTATCCCTCATACAAAATAGCGGATATTGGCGACTATTTAAAAGTTTTCGCCTGCACCGCCGTTATGGCGCAACCTATTATGGCAATGATCATGAATGTAGAACAACCCAATCATGTTCAAGATATTTTCGGAGTTTTGTACAACTTAGTTAAGTACACTGCTCCTGCATTTATTTTCGGCATCCTTTACACGACTATCCGCGTTAATGATACAAATGGTAATTTTTCTTATAAAAAGTATTTGCGCAGTAACTGGTCAAATCTCTTTGTTCCTACGATTTGGTGGACATTAATTTATTTGTTGGGGATGCCGTGGCTACAACAAGTTGATCATTATTATAATTTTTCTTCTTTTTGCTGGCAATTCATCAACGGCAATGCTGCACCACATCTTTGGTACAACACGATGATGTTACAGTTTATTATTCTAATGCCAATTTTTTGGACGATTAGTTGTTACATCGGTAAAAATATCAAACGCGGAATCTTTGTAGCAATTCTTACTTTCATTCTTTATTTTACCTGGATTTACTTTTATGACTACTACGTCTTCCACGGAATCCATGAACTCGATTGGTATTTGCTCGATCGTGTATTTATCTCATTTTTCATTTACGGAATTTATGGCGTTCTTGCTTGGCAATTGCGAGATAAGATAAACATTTTTATTAGCGAATTCTGGTGGATCATTGCTGGGATTTTTATTCTTTGTTTTATTTGGACTAATATTGAACTTCAAAGATTTGGGCATCCAATTAACTTTAATAATGCCCCATATTACAGGCCATCGATGACTTTCTATTGTTTAGCTGCAATTGCACTAATTAGTTCATTTTGCTTATATCAAGTTAGAAAAAATAAATTAACTAGTCTAAAGGCATTTCACTTTTTAGCTACTTATGCTTATCGTGCATATCTTTCTAACGTCTTTTGGAATCAACTAATTTGGCGTGGACTTAACATGCAATTCCATGCTATTTATCATCCCTTCTTAACGCTTTTTGGTACCTGGATTCTTACATGGATTCTATCTTTTACATCCGCATATTTTCTTCACGGTTGGTGGTCAAAAATTAAAAAGTATCTTACAACTACTAGATTAGTCTAACAATGTAAGATACTTTTCTTCTATAATTGATTTTTCAAAACTTGTTCCATTCGCTTATCAAAAGCACATAGTGAGATATGCATCTCATAGTCAGGATTAGCTTTTAACCAATCTCTGGAGGTCTTAATCGCTACCTTTGCTGCATCTTTAGCAGGATAACCATATACCCCAGTTGAAATCGATGAAAAAATAATACTGTGTAAATTATTCTTCTTAGCTAAATCCAAGCTATTACGATAACAATCTGTAAGTAACTTAGCATCTTCTTCCAGAGTGTGGAAACGGTAGATTGGTCCAACTGTATGAATTACATGCTTAGCTAGCAAATTGTAACCTTTGGTTATCTTAGCTTCGCCAGTATCACAGCCATGAAGCGTTCGACATTCTGCTAGAAGTTCTGGACCAGCTGCAGCATGAATCGCACCGTCAACCCCACCACCACCTAATAAACTCTTGTTAGCGGCATTGACAATAGCATCAGCCTTCATTTTAGTAATGTCACCTTGAACAATTTTTATATCAGTCATTTTTTATGTCCTTTTAATAATCTAATCTTCTACAGTTATTCTAACCTAAAAAAGACCGAATCAAACCGATTCGATCTTGAAGAAAATTTTTATTACTAAATATATGCTTCTTTTTGCAAATTATACATGTTCCTATAATCTATATTCGTCTTCATCAAATTCTCGTGAGAATCAAAGCCTTGAACTTTTCCATTCTGCAAGAAGAGGATTTTATCTGCATACTTAACAGCGGAAAGACGGTGTGTAACAAAGACAATGGTTTTATTTTTATTCTTTGCCAAAAAATGTTCATAGATTTTATTTTCACTTTTAGCATCTATTGCGGCAGTAGGCTCATCCAAGAATTCAACTTGCGCATCGCTATAAATATCACGGGCAAGAGCAATCTTTTGCCATTGACCACCTGACAATTCGACCCCATTGGCGAACTCTTTACTCAAGATTGTATCCAAGCTTATGTCTTTATCGTTGAGTAAAGTACTCAAACCTGCATCCCCTAAAGCTGTCTTTACTTTGTCCTCATTACCATTGCGAAAAACGGACACATTTTCAAGTAGGCTCAATTTAAACTTAGAGTAATCTTGAAACGTTGCAGATAAGTGGTTTCGGTAATCTTTAATATCATAATCTTTCAGATTACTACCATTAAGATCTATTTTACCCTTACTTGGATCGTAAAATCTCATTAGCAATTTAATCAATGTAGATTTACCAGATCCATTTTCACCAACAATTGCAATCTTTTCGCCTTTATTAATATTGAAGTTAACATCATGCAAAATTTCTTCATTAGAAAATGGATATGTAAAAGAAACATGGGATAATTTTATTTGATTAATTGGAGTATCAAGCTGTCTAGATCCATTCTGAAAATCATCATGGTATTTTTCAAAGCGATTGTACTTTTCAACCCATAACAATGAATCATAAAGTAAACTGCTATCTTCCACCAAAGTAGCTAAGGAACTAGAAACAGAAGCGATAACAGATACAAACATTAATAGTGCACCAGCACCGACAATTCCATCGTTAACTGAAGATGCAAACCAATAAAATCCGTATCCTGAAACTATCACCACAAGTCCTAAGAAAAATGAACTAACATACATTTGTTTCATTCGAACTTGATCTACATTTTTCCTGGTATCCTTGAACAATTTGATATATCTGTCAATTACAGCAGGAAACATGTTGAACAAACGGACTTCTTTGGTATCTTTTCTGTCTAGAAGCAGTGAACTTAAGTAATCAAGTTTTCTTGCATTTTTACTTCTAGTTACCATAGTTTCAAAGGCTTGTTGCTGGATTCGATAATAACTAAGGCTTTGTGGCACCATTACTATTAGCAATAAAATCGCTACCCATGGATTGTATCTAGCTAACAAACTTAACATGAACAATAAGGTTAAACCAGATTGGATAATTGCAACTCCAAATACAATTAAGTTAACTGGCCGCCAAGATGCACCCTCTTTTAACAATTGTAAATCATCAAAGTAAGTACTATTGTCAAAAATACTGAGGGATTGCAGATCTTTAGACTTTTTCATGAGGTTCATATTGATAAACCCCGTTAATTTATCCGTCAGAATTCCTTGAAGAGATGTGGCAACCGGTGGCAAAAGTTGCGTTAAGGCCGTAGCTATGATCCAGATACCTATACTTGTCCAAAATTGCTTATGTACAGTCACCTCATTAATTACATTTTGGCCTGCATTAATGGCTAAGACTGAAGCAATAGCCTGAATAGGTGCTAATAGAGCTACAAAAGTTGCTATAGCAGGAGCAGCTTTGAAGAATAATTTATACGTAGACAATAGAAGTTTCAAAGAATGTTGAAAAGAATGTATCTTTTTCATGCTATCTTGCCTACCTTTCTATTCTATGTAATTAACTAAATCCAATTATTAGGATTTACAAAATTAGAAACAATATAATCAATCTCACTTTGTGTAATTTTCTTTTGATATTTTACTTTATATCTATCTCTCATTGGCTTATTATCATCAAATGTAAGAGACGTTTTGGTTAAAGCTAATTGTTTAAAAATATCAAATCTATTTCCCTCCTCATCATATTCATAAATTGTAGCTGGGAAATCCAAAGTGTAGTAACAGTCCTCATGATCTGAAATATTGTCGATAAATATCGTAGTACTTTCACACCAACAACTAGTATAGTATTTGTGAGTAGGCTGTTGATCACGTGCTTCTACATAGACTTCTCCATAATAGACAGGAACAACACCTTCTATAGTTTTTTCTATACTGAATGCGCTATTTAATCCTAATCTAAATAGCGTTCCATTAGAGGACGTAATTTCTACTCTATGAGAATTTGTTTTAATGTGACAAATGTCAGTTAGAATATCGCCTACTTTTAACTTCTTTTCTTACCCATTGCTAAAGCTGATAGTTGGAGCATTACCTTCATCGTTACTGATAAAAGTTACAGAATAGGGTTTAAGCAAACTGCCGGTTTGCTCATGCAAGTTTTTTTGAATTAAATTCTTTTTCATAATCTTCTCCTTATTTGGGACAACTATTCTTTTGTTGCTTTTTTTACGGTAAAACCGGAAATTCCCATTCCCACATATTCATTCCCCTCTTTCATTTGATTTAATAATGTTTTAACACAATTATAAGCATCGTAAGTTGAATGTGGTCAAAAAGCCACACTAAAATTTCCATTCTTTGACCTGCACGTACCCTATGTTAATTAATTCTCGTTTTATCTCTTTAGCCCGATCAATTTTACCCATAATAGCAGCTAAACTTAATTTAACTAAGCCTTTATATTCCAAAAGAGATGTATCATTAATATTTAAAATGTAATCCTGAATTTGAAGCATTGTCTCGTTTAAAGAAAACTTACGTTCATAGCAAGCTCGAAGATAATTTACGCTTGCCACAGCAAAGCGTTTGTTATCTAATTCCGATATATTTTCTTTTTTGATTATTTTCGAAATATAGCTCTGCATTAAATAGTTGAGCTGATCATCAGTAAAAATTGGCATTGCATTGGCAAATAGCCTAATAGCTTCAATGTTGTTGCTTAAATTATCATTTTTATCAAGTTGCTTAAATATTCTTTCTTTAATTTGATTATCTAAGTTATTAACATTGTTGGTTAAATATGCAATCGCTACTATAGACCTTAATTTCAAGATCTCTTCACCCTTTAAATTCATTATTTTTTGATGAATAGCTTGCATTTCAGCTAGATCACGATTGTTAAAAGCAATACGCATATTCTTTTCCAGTCTTATTTTATTAATAAAATTTTTGCAGGCGTAGTTAGGTTCAAGATTAGTAAAAAATTCATTAATATCTATATCATGTGCAAAAAGAAGACGAACTAAGGCTTCAGAACCAATATTGCGCATATTCTTTTCAACTTTACTGTAAGATGAGGGATCAATAATATTCCCAGCCATTTTTCTGATTGAGAGACCTCTTCTAATACGCTCATTTTTCAAAGCTTCGCCTATTGTCATCGTAATCACCTCGTGCGTTTGTAATATTTATTTTCTTTATAGACATAAATATAACCCCATAAAAAGACTAAAAATAAAAAGTGTCAAATATGGCACCTATTATTTTCGAATTTTTTCAACAATTTCTCCTAATCCATTTTCTTTTAAAAAATCTAATATTTCTTGACCTTTTACTAAGTCTCCTTTCAATATATATTGATAATAATTCGCCATTATTTTTGCAAAACAGTTTTTTGGTTCTGCAGTTAGGGATTTCAATCTATTTATAGATTGGTACACGTTATCTTTTTTATTGATTCCAAGTGATACAAAGAATAATTCAAATAGTTAATCAAAATCGCAGAAAACATTTTTTGTTTATCTTCAGAAATAGAATTTATATTTGGAATATCTTTCAGCATTGTCGTCAAAATAGCATTAATATCGTCCATATCAAAAATAAACATTGAAAAATAATCTCAAACTACTTTCTGTCCAATTAGTCGTTTCAAAAATTGCTCTTTTTATGCGATCTTTTTCATCATCAGAAATTTTATCCAGACTATTCGAAATGGCAGCTTTGATAACAATAATTTGAGCATTAATACTATCCAAGTTAAATTTACTAGTATCTTTTTGCTTAATTAATTCTTGCAGTTTCAATATTTTGGACCAGTCATTATTGTAATAAGCAGCGTGTAACAAATTATTGCATTCCGTTTCTGACAGTTCATTATCATTATTTTCAAATTTTAGTTTTTCAAAAAAATAAGAATAATCAATATTGTGCAAACTCAAAATACTGAGTAAATCATTTGCTCTAATGCTGCAAAGATTACGCTCCACCTTAGAATAAAATGACTTAGTCAATACATCCCCAGCCATCTGACTTTGACTAAGATTCAATCGCAGTCTTTCTTGTCTTAACGCTTCCCCAATCTTCATTTCGTCACTTCCTAATTCTAGTTATGTTAATCATCTTAAGTTGATTGTATAACTTCGCCTTCAAAAGCAAACAAAAAATGCCTTGCCGAAGCAAGACATTTTTTAGCATAAGCAAATTTTTGATTAACCTTTATCAGCACCAGCAGTAATACCATTAACATAGAACTTCTGCATGAAGACAAACAAGATAGTAATAGGGATAGCAATGATTACACATCCTGCAACGAATTGTGCAAAGTATGCAGTTGCATTACCCTTAGCCGTGTGAACCATGTTGTAAAGTCCGTAGGCAATAGTATAAGTCTTCGCATTTCCTGAAGTTGAAAGAATGATACCTGAGAAAATGAAGTCTGTCCAAGGTGCAATGAAAGCAGTTAAAGCAGTATAAACGATCATTGGCTTTGAAAGTGGCAATCCAATATGAAGAAATACTTGCCACTTAGTAGCACCATCAATTTCAGCAGCTTCATCAATTGATCTAGGAATTGTATCAAAGAATCCTTTAGCAACGTAGAAGCCAAGTCCGGCACCACCAACGTAAACCAAAAGTAAACCAAAGAGGTTTAACATATTCAAACCTTTTAAGATGTAGTACAAGGCAATCATTGACATGAAACCTGGGAACATCCCCAAAACTAAAGCAATTTGAAGAAATGGCTTTCTAAACTTAAAACGAAGTCGTGATAAAACATAGGCAACTGAAATTGTTAAGAATGTTGAGATAATCATTGAAAGAAGTGAAACAATCAATGTATTAATAATCCAGTTAACAAATGGATACTGTGAATTAGTAAAAATACCAATATAGTTTTGCAAAGTAAATTGTTCTGGCCAGAAGGTCGAAACAAATCCAGTATCATTGTATGAAAAACTTGCCAAGACGATCCAGACAATCGGTAAAATCCAAAGAATAGCTAATACAGTTAAAAGAATATACCGAAAGATTAATGAGAGCCGTCTTTGATTAGAATATGACTTCATGTCTAGCCCTCCTTATAAGCGTTAGTGTGTCTATATGCTATCAACGATACAACCGCACTAATTATAAAGATTAAGATACCAAGTACGGCTGAAGCGTTATATCGCTGCTCTTGCCCGAACGTTAAGTTATACAACCACGTTACCAGTAAGTCAGTCGATCCGGCGCCGTTATAGTGACTGTTCATCGGCGCACCACCTGTCAGCAAGAAGATAACATTGAAGTTGTTAATGTTACCAATAAATTGTTGGATAAGTGAAGGTGCCATAACAAATAAGATTTGTGGGAAAGTAATTGATCTGAAAATTTGTGCAGCATTAGCACCATCAATCTTGGCAGCTTCAATTTGATCTTGTGGCAAGTTTTGAATAATAGCTGTAGATACCAGCATTGAAACTGGAATACCGATCCACATGTTAACAATAATAACTGTAATTCTGGCTACCAATGGTGAAGCCTGGTTATCAATAAAGTGGATAGGAGAGCTAATCCAGTGTAAGTTCATCAAGATATTGTTTAAAGCACCTTGATAGTCCAAGAACTGAGCCATCATTAAAAGTGAAACGAATTGAGGAACAGCCCAAACAATTACAAAGACTGTTCTCCAAAAGCCCTTATGTTTAATACCCTTGGATTCAATCAATAAAGCAAGTAACACACCAAAGAAGAAAGTAGTAGCAGTAGCTGCTACAGCCCAAATCAATGTCCAGCCCAATACTGGGAAGAAAGTACCCGCTAAGTCACCACTAAGAACATTACCAAATGCTTGAAATCCAGTCCAAGAGAAGGCAATTGGGTGTTGACGGTCATAGTTAGTAAATGCCATTGAAATCATAAAGATTGTTGGCAAGATGGTAAAGAACAAAATACCTAATAATGGTATAACCATTAAAGTTGCGTGTAAACGCGTGTCAAGTAAGCTCTTAAGTTCTTCAACATTGGTCGGAATGTGACCACCATCACGTTTTAATATGTAATTATGTCTTGTTGAGCGCAAGTTAACAATGTATAGATAAATAATTGCTATACATAAAATTACTGCCAGCACCCCAAATAGCAAAATTAAAACTGAGTTTGACGGTTGCTTAGTAACATAAACACCTTGTGCAGCATCATAAACAACTTTTTTGGTCTTATTAGTACCTAATGTAGCTAAAGTATTTAAAGTTGGAATACCGCTAAGAACAAACCAAACAATGAAAATAATTTCTGAAAGTAAAAATGCAAGACCTTTTACCCATTGTTTGTTAGCTAAGGCATTACTACCCATTATGAAAAATGATAACTTGGTAGCAAGATCACCTTTTGACCATACTTCACGGTATGTCGCTTTAGGAGCTACATGCTTTTTCTTTAGAAACATAACTTCTCCCCTTCTTAGGCAAAAAGGTTGGACAATTTTTAGCCCAACCTTTGCTTATGCTTTTAGTTGACTATTTCTTTTCAACAGTCTTTGCGAGTTTAGCAAGTTGTGCCTTGTATTGACTTGGCTTAATCTTACCATCGTAAGTACCACTGATAAGTGGAGCTGAACCATTCCAGAATGCAGCCATTTGTGGAAGCTTAGGTTGCAATACTGAGTTACCTGGCTTAGCCATTTCAATTACAGCTTCAGCAACTGGATCACTCTTAACTGCACTTGAGTTAACTGCAGCCTTTAATACAGGAATTTGACCTGCTTCTTTGTGAGCAATCAATTGTGACTTCTTATTAGTGATGTAAGCAGCTAAGTCTGAAGCAGCTTTAGCATTCTTAGTGTTTGAGTTAACTGCGAAGCCTTCAATACCAAGGAATGCTTCCATTTGTACATTCTTACCGCCAACATCAATCTTAGGATACTTAGCAACTGCAAAGTTCTTACCTAAAATCTTCTTAATATTAGCTGCGTTCCATGGACCATCAAGGATTGCTTGAGCATTACCCTTCTTCAATTGATTCAAAGCATTTGAAGTTTGCATTACGCCTTTATTCTTCTTTTGAGCTGCGTACCACTTCAAAGCATTAATACCGTCTTGTGAATTAAATGTTGAACCCTTAAGGTCTTCACCATTGTTACCATAAAGCTTCGTACCTGCTGAGAACATTACTGGCCACATTACATATGCGTTAGTGAAGTCAGTAGCTACAACACCTTTAGAAGTTAAAGTCTTCCAATCCTTAACGTCATTTGCTGAAAGCTTAGACTTGTTGTAGTAAATAGTTTGAGCTTGTTGTGCGTATGAAAATGCGTAAACCTTGCCCTTCCAAGTTACACCCTTTGATGCAACATCAATGTAGTTAGCCTTGATGTCCTTAGATGCAGATGGTGAAAGTGGGTTAATGTAGCCTGCTTCTGCCATTTGACCTAATTGGTCGTTAGGTACTTCAAATACATCAGCTGCCTTTGATGGGTCCTTACCAACATCTGTCTTAGCGTTAGCTGAACCGTTTGGACTTTGTACAACACGAACCTTAATGTTCTTGTTCTTCTTAGTAAAGTCCTTAGCAATTTGTTTGTAGTAAGGTACTTGTTCAGTATCTACCCAAAGTGTCAAGTTAGCCTTCTTATTTGAAGTGTTACTTGAACTTGATGAATTTGATGAGCCATTTGAACAAGCTGCAAGTGACATAGCAGCTAAAACAGCAGTACTACCTAAAGCCATTTTCTTCCAAAACTTCATGACTTTTTCCTCCTAAAAAATCAAAACAATAAACAATTCTTAACAACAGTAGCCTTTGCTACCTATGGTTGTAAGCTTTAATAAAATTAGTTAACGATAGCTTTTGTACTATCCTTATCGAAGAAGTGAGCCTTATTAACATCGAAGCCCATCCTGACCATATCACCTGGTTTATGGAAATCACGTGAATTTACGATTGCAGTAAATTCAGTGCCATCTACTTCTTGGTGAAGTTGAATAGTTGCACCTAAAAGTTCTGAAACAACAACTTTTGATTCAACTACTGAATCTGGCCAAGTTTCCATAAATGCTTCTTCTGAGTGAATATCTTCTGGACGAATACCGAAGACTAAGTCCTTATCGTTGTATCCTTTTTCTTCAAGTAATTTTGCTTTACCTTCAGGAATACCAATATTCAACCCTTTGCCATCACTAATTCGACCGTTCTTATAGTGAACATTGAAGAAGTTCATTTGAGGAGAACCAATGAATCCAGCAACAAACATATTTACTGGCTTGTTGTAAACCTCAAGTGGTGACCCGATTTGCTCAACTTTACCAACAGACATAACAACAACTCTGTCAGCCAAAGTCATCGCTTCAGTCTGATCGTGGGTAACATAAATAGTTGTAGTTCCCAATTCTTGGTGAAGCTTAGCAATTTCTGTACGCATCACCACACGAAGCTTAGCATCAAGATTTGATAATGGTTCATCCATTAAGAAGATAGGTGCGGCACGAACGATCGCACGTCCTAATGCAACACGCTGTCTTTGACCACCGGATAAAGCACCTGGCTTTTTATCTAGATAATCTTCTAGACCTAACATCTTAGCTGCTTCTTTAACCTTCTTGTCGATAACATCCTTAGGTGTGTGACGAAGCTTAAGACCAAATGCCATGTTGTCATAAATGGTCATATGTGGATACAAAGCATAGTTCTGGAAAACCATCGCAATGTGACGGTCTTTTGGAGCAACATCGTTCATTACTTTATGATCGATTTCCAAAGTTCCTTCACTGATATCTTCCAAACCGGCAACCATTCTTAATGTAGTTGACTTACCACAACCTGATGGACCAACGAAAACGATAAATTCCTTGTCTTTAATGTGTAAGTTAAAGTCATTTACAGAATACCGATCGTTACCTGCATATTTCTTGTAAATATGGTTTAAATCAACCTCAACCATTGTTTCTGAAGTGGGCCGTAAAAGTTAGACACTTTTACGGCTTTTACTATGTCCAAATTAAACAAAAAACAAAGACTTAAAATTTATAATGATTGGAGAAATGGAAATGAATCCTTATCTGTAATCGCTTCTGAAATAAAATTAAATCGTTCTACCCTACAATATATGGTTAATTTAATAGATCGTCATGGGATCGAAATCTATGATAAATCTAAGGAATTGTTTACCAAAGAATTTAAGGAAAAAGCCATTGTTAGATCATTAACTGGTAATAATTCAATTAATCAGTTGTCTTTAGATCTGGGACTAAGAAGCAACGGTATCTTGTATAATTGGATTCGCGAATATAAGAAAAATGGGTATAATGTCGTTATCAAGAAGAAAGGACGGCATTCCGTTCATGAGTCAGAAGAAGCAATCCCAAACATCGCGCAAAGATTTAGAGAAGCAGATCCAGCAACTCAAAGAAGAAAACTTGAAATTGCGTATCGTCAATGCCTACGTAAAAAAACTAAACGCCTTGGATCAGAAACATCACAAGAAATAGCTCAGGCAGTCACTGAACTAAGGCAAGAATTCAAGGTTAGCTTGGACTATATATTTACAGTCTTGGCTCAAAATAAAGATCTGCCTTTAATAGCTCGCAGTACTTACTACAACATTATCAAGCCTAAAGATAAGCCTAAGAGAAAGAAACCAGGTTTCTTATCCAGAATGAAAGAAATCTTCGATTATCATCAAAGACGTTATGGCTATCGTCGTGTAGCTATGCAATTGCGAAAAGAAGGCTATGCCGTTACAGATCGAGCAGTTCGATACTGGATGCACAAACTTAAGCTCAAAGGTCGAAGACGCAACAAGCGTAAGTATTCCAGTTATAAAGGTACGATTGGTAAGATAGCTCCAAATCTGATTCATCGAGGCTTCTTTGCCATACGACCAAATATGAAGTGGTATACAGACATCACTGAATTTCACTTAAATGGTCAGAAACTTTACTTATCGCCAATTCTTGACGGCTGTGGTGGTGATATAGTTTCTTATTCAATCTCACGTCATCCGGATATGAATTTAGTTATGTCCATGCTCAATAAGGCTTTTGCCAAGCATAAGGCACTTAATGCCTGTATTTTTCACACAGATCAGGGCTGTCAATATCAGAGCAGAGTTTATCAGCGAGCCTTAAAGCTTCATGGCATCACGCAAAGCATGTCTCGTAAAGGTAATTCCATGGATGATGGTCTAATGGAAAACTTCTTTGGCCTGCTCAAAACAGAAATGTTCTATGATCAGGAGTACAAGTATCACAATCTTGAAGAATTAACACAAGCAATCGAAGAATATATCAAATACTATAACAACGAAAGGATAAAGAGCAGACTAAAAGGCTTAACCCCGATTGAATATCGAGATCAAGCCTTAGTCAGCTAGAACAAATATTTGTCTAATTTTTACGTCTCAGTACATTCCCCTACTCTCTTTTAATTTTTATTCTTTCTCTTCAAAAACTTTTTCAATTTCACTAAGCTTAAGATCAGCAGTGGTTGGAACGATGTAATCAGCTTCTTTCAAAAGCTTTTTATTACCTATTCCAACTGCAAATTGATGAGCAGCCTTAATTGCTTCAACACCAGCTTGGGCATCTTCAAAGCTAATTACTTCATTTGCCTTCAATCCAACAAGTTCTTGCGCTTTGATATAAATTTCTGGATCTGGCTTACCATGATGAAGAGTGGCAGGATCAACAATCCCATCAAATTCATCCATAATTCCTAGTCTAGTTAAAATCTTAGGTGCATTCTTTGAAGCAGAAGCAATTACCATCTTTAAGTTTTGCTTCTTAGCATCACTAAGTAATTCTGGAATGCCAGGTAGGATATCCTTTGGTGTCATTGTTTCAACTTGCTCAACAAACTTAGCATTCTTTTCTGCAGCAAATTTTTCTTTTTCTGCTTCAGTATACTTATCTTCTTGACCGCCATACTTCAAGATCAAATTAAGCGAATCCATTCTTGAAATACCACGTAAACTATCAAGTTGTTCGTTTGTTAAAGTAATGCCTAATTCCTTAGCCAAATTATTCCAAGCTGTAAGGTGGAAACGTGCTGAGTCGGTTAAGACACCATCTAAATCAAAAATTAAGCCTTTAAGCATTTAGTTTTACCTTCCTTCAAATCCAATTTATTGTCATGTACCATGACTTCAAGATCATCACCAGAAAGTAAAGTAATCTTGCATTCATCATGATCTACATAAACTTCAATCAAACGACCACGATAATTAATCTTAAAGCTGTAGTGATCCCAACCATCAGGAACAAATGGGTTGAACTTCAATTGATCATGATCGTAACGCATCCCTGCGAAACCTTGAACAATCGCAAGCCATGAACCACTCATTGAAGTAATGTGTAAACCATCTACTGTGTCGTTATTATAGTTATCAAGGTCAAGACGTGCAGTTCTTTGGTAAAGTTCAACTGCCTTTTCTTTCTTGCCAAGTTCTGCAGCCATAATTGAGTAAATACATGGTGAAAGTGAACTTTCGTGAACTGTTAATGGTTCATAGAAATCGAAGTTCTTTTCCTTTTGATCCATAGTGTATTGATCATCAAAGAAGTAAATACCTTGTAAAACATCGGCTTGCTTAATAAATGGTGAACGTAAAATCTTGTCCCATGACCAGTGTTGATTAATTGGACGTTGATCTTCAATCTCAGTAACAGGACGAATATCTTTATCTAAGAAATCATCTTGTTGCAAGAAAATGCCAAGATCTTCATCTTCTGGTAAGTACATGTTATCCACAATATCTTGCCATTTAGCTTTTTCTTCGTCAGTAACACGAACTCTTTCTTGAGCTTCCTTAGTAGCAAGTGGCAAACGTTCCAAAGTATATTTGAGAAGCCATCTAGCCATTGTGTTAGTAAACCAGTTGTTGTTTACGTTATTTTCATATTCATTAGGACCTGTTACACCGTGCATTACGTATTTGTTACGCATCTTTGACCAGTGAACTCTAGCTGCCCAGAATCTTGCTGTACCGACTAAAACGTCCATACCTTCATTCTTAACGTAACTGTCATCGCCAGTGTAATCAGTGTACATGGCTATTGCGTGGGGAATATCTGCATTTCTGTGAATTTCTTCAAATGTGATTTCCCATTCGTTGTGACATTCAATACCATTGAAGGTAACCATTGGGAATAATGCACCTGGAAGGCCTTGTTCTTTAGCATTATGGTAAGCACCTGGCAATTGATCGTGACGATATTGAAGAAGTGCTCTTGTAACACTTGGTTTAGTTACTGCTAAATACATTGGAACGATAAAGGCTTCGGTATCCCAATAAGTGGCACCACCGTATTTTTCACCAGTAAAGCCTTTAGGACCTACATTCAAGCGCTTGTCTTCACCGTAATATGTCATAAATAATTGACAAATATTGAAGCGAATACCTTGTTGAGCTGCATCGTCGCCGCTGATTTCTACATCACTTGTTTCCCAACGCTTCTTCCAAGCTTCTGTATGATCTGCTAAGTTATCTTCAAAACTCTTGGTTTGAAGTTTACTCATCAAGTTGTTAGCAACGGCTGCTTGATCTTTTTCTTCAACATCACGACTAGTTACAACAATGACATCTTTTTCAAGTTCATAGCTTTGACCTTCGTCTAATTCTACTGAGAATCTTTCACTCAATTTTGCATCTTCAGTAGTAACTTCTCCATTTACTGCTACGCCATTATTACGTAATGCTTCTTTCAACAATACTGTAAATTGTGGTACGTCATATGGATTTTTCTTAGTCTTTACTTGAATAGTTTTTTCATCTTTATCTTCACCAAGTGGAATCCAGAAGCGATCGCCATAATTACTGTCTTCATTAACAACAGTGCCGTCTAAAGTTGAGTCAAAATCAATCTTTGCATGGCCTTCAAGTACAGTTGCTTTAACTTTAATTAGAGCAGCTTCTTTTTGAACAATGTGAAGAAAGCGTTCAAATTCAAGCTTAACTTTGACATCTTTACCTTCATAGATAAAACTTCTCGAAAGAAGACCTTGATGCATGTCTAGTGATAATTCAAAGTCGCTAAATTTAACTTTAGCTAAATCGACCTTTTCACCATTTACATTGATTCCAATTCCAATAAAACTTGGAGCATTTGGTGTTTTACCAAAATATTTTGGATATCCATTCTTCCACCAACCAACAACCGTTTTATCTGGGAACCAAACTCCTGCTAAGTATGTACCTTGGAGGCTATCACCTGAATAACCTTCTTCAAAGTTTCCTCTCATTCCCATGTAATCGTTACCGATTGCAGTCATACTTTCCTGCAATCTCTTATCTTTTGGATCAAATTTATGAGTAATGACTTTCCAAGGATCAATTTCAAAAATTCGTTTCATATAATATCTCCCGCAATATTTGAAGTGCTTATTTGTTTACGCTTTCATTATCATGTAATTGAAAGCGGTTTACAACATCAAAAGCCATGTTACCGGTATCAGAATTAATTAATAAAAAAAGAAGGTAGAACTTAACCTACCTTCTTTTTCTTGCTTATTAAAAGTAACTTTTAATCAACCATGATTACAAAGCCTTTTGGAGCGAGTATTCCTTTTTCAAAATCTTGACTTAATTCAGCTTTACCATCAAGTTTTACATCATTTTTAGTTGTATTAAAGTAAGCATGAATACTTTCTTTGCCCTCTCTAATAACTTCAATTAGCCTATTTTCTGTTACGCTTAACTTGATTTTACCTTCACTGAGCGTTTTATCATGAGCTAAACGGAATTTAATTAGCTTATGAACCCTTTGCCATACAGGTCCATCTTCTTTTGACCAATCCATTGGCTTACGACAATCTGGATCATTATCTCCAGCCATCCCCATTTCAGTTCCGTAATAAATACATGGACTACCTTTTTGCATGAATTCAAAAGTTAATGCTTGAAGCGCCAAGTCTTGATCACCTTTTGCAACTGTCAAAATTCTGGCAGTATCATGTGAATCGAGCATATTCATCATTGCTTCATTAGTAGAATCACGATATTTCATAAGTTGATCAGTCAAGCGTGTAGTCATTTGATCAGCAGTTAACTTATGCTTGAAAAAGTGGTCTTCAATTTGCAAAGTATACGGATAGTTCATTACACCTGTAAATTCATCGCCATTAAGCCATGGACGAGCCGAATGCCAAACTTCACCTACAATGTAAAAGTCTGGCTTAATATCAGTGACTGCTTTATGGAACTTCTTCCAGAAGTGATGATCAACTTCATTTGCCACATCAAGACGCCATGCATCGATATCAAAATACTTCACCCAGTATGTAGCAATTTCTAACAAGAAATCTTGAACCTCAGGATTAGCAGTATTCAACTTTGGCATATGTTCTTCAAAGGCAAAAGTATCATATTGCGGATTCTTTTCGCCTTTTAATGGATTACGATATGGTTCAACTGGATACTCATTAATATGGAACCAATCTGCAAAACGTGACTTAGATCCATTTTGCACTACATCTTGCCATTGCATTGATTGATCACCTAAGTGATTAAATACGGCATCGAGCATAATCTTCATACCACGTGCATGTGCTTCGTTAACCACTTTAGCAAATAAATCTTTATCACCAAATTCCGGATCTACTTGTAAATAATCAATCGTGTCATATTTATGATTAGAGCTCGCTTTAAAAATTGGACAAAAGTATAAACCATTAACGCCTAGCTTTTGTAAATAATCTAAATGATCTAAGACACCTTGCAAATCACCGCCATAATAATCCTCTCTACCAGGATGATCAGTTGGATTCCATGGCTTAATATTCTTAGGATCGTTTGATTTATCCCCATTAGCATAACGTTCAGGGAATATCTGATACCAAACGGTATTCTTAACCCAGTCTGGTGTTTTGACCATATCAATTTCATGACAATATGGAATTTTAAAATATGATCCATCTTCATTGATTGCGTCTTTAATATCATCGCTAATCGCACGGTCACCATAAACTACACTTGTACCGTCCTTACCAATAACTTCAAAAGTGTACTTTAAACGATGATATGGTGCATCAAGTGTAATACCCCAATAGTCTTCAACTTGACCCTCACCGATCTTTTCCATTTCAGTAGTTTCTGCAAATTTTAATGGTAAATAATTATCACAGTAATGAACAATTACTTTTTCAACATCATTTTTTGCAGTGTGAAAACGAACACGAACATGTTTTGGATCAACTACAAAACTATCTTCACTTTCTGTTCTGTGTCTTAAAGCGGCTAATTGCATACATTAATTCTCCTTTTTCAAAACAACACCCGCGTAAGGCATTAAAGTTAATTTTCCATTAGTTAATTGATATTCCCCAGCCTTTAATAGTTCTTTAATATACTCTTCCGGAAGATCGATTGAAATCTTTTTATTACTTAACGAAACAGCTACAATCGCACTCTCATTGCCCAAATCACGTTGATAAACGTAACTGTCCTTACCAGTTGAGATCATATAGTAAGTTCCGTCTTGGAATAGTTTTTCTTTTTTCAGATTCAGCATATTTTTATAAAAAGTAAACATGCTGTTATCAGAGTTGACTTCATTTGCAACTGTTACATCATCTTGACTAATTCCATTGAGCCAAGGTTTAGCACTAGTAAAACCATTATTTTCTGTATCGTTCCATGGCATTGGACCACGAGCCGGTAATTTATGGGTATCGCTAACCATAGCAAATGCGGCATCTCTACTTATTCCAGCTTTTTGTGCCTCTTTTATCCATGGAGCAACAGTTTGATCTTCAAATTGATCAACACTAGTAAAGTGTAAATTCTTAAGCCCTAATTCTTCACCATAATAAATAATCGGAATACCGCGTTGCAGATACATCAACATTGCTAAGCTCTTTGCTTGAGTTGAAGTCTTCGCAATTCTAGTAGCAAGTCTTGCCATATCGTGATTATTCCAATAAAGCGTGGGTTGTGATATATCAGCTAACGTTTGTTGCCAAACCACCTGATTTTGTTTAAAAGCTGTTAAATCAAGCTCCTTAGGCTGATATTGTGCGGAATAACTCTTATCGATTTTGGAATCATCTTCTGTAAAATAACGAAATGTAATCACGCAATCCATTAAATGATTACGTTTATTCGTATAATCAACTGCTAAGTTAACGCTAGCACTAGCTGCTTCACCAAGTAAAAGTGCATCTGGATAATCTTCTTTAATTTGTTCACAAAATGGTCTCATCCATTCTTGCACTTGTGGCAAATTAGCAAAAAACGGCTCTGCAATAACCGGTTTATCATCCATAGCTGGATAATTTTGTCTTAAGTCTGCCTTACCAATATGAATAAATGCATCAAGTCTTAAGCCGTCTATTCCCTTCTTTAACCAAAATTCAGCTATTTCAAGCATAGCATGTCGAACTTCAGGGTTTTTCCAGTTAAGATCTGGCATCCGTTTATCAAATAAGTGAAAATATGACTGACCAGTACCTGCCGGATCAGGTTCCCAGACGCTTCCTCCAAAGAAAGATCCCCAATTATTAGGTTGTTTATTATCATGACCAGCAAAAATGTAGTAATCACGATATAAACTATCCGGATTCTTAATAGCATCTTGGAACCATGGATGTTGATCTGAAGTATGATTTAAGACAAAATCCATAATGATATGAATTCCAGCTTTATGCAGATCTTTAATTAAATTCTCCATATCTTCCATCGTTCCCATGTGAGAATCAATCGCAAAATAATTTGAGACATCATAACCGTTATCCACTTGTGGCGAAACAAAAACAGGATTAAGCCAAACTGCATTAACTCCTAAATTTTGTAAATAGGGAATTCTTTTACGAATACCATTAAGATCGCCAATACCATCGTCATTGCTATCTTGAAAAGACTTAGGATAAATTTGATAAATAATTGCATGATCGTACCAATGTGACATAATTTTTTCCTCCACGCATAGTTTAGCCGAATAAAGAAACCGTTTTCAACATATTGTTAGATGTTAGCGGTATCAAAAAACATCCCTTTCGGGATGCACTTTTAATTGATGTTAACGCGTCAAACGAACTACTTCACGAGCAATCATTAATTCTTCGTTAGTTGGCACAACCAAGGCCTTTACCTTGGAGTTAGGCATTGAAATAAACTTTTCGCCATCGGTTCTGTTAGCCTTGTAGTCAGGCTTTAATCCTAAATACCTCAACGATGACATCACTCCAGCACGAATTCCAGAATCATGTTCTCCAACTCCGGCTGTGAAGATAATCCCATCTACACCATCCATTTCAGCTGCATAAGCACCAACATACCGGACAACACGATTAATATAAATACGCCGAGCAAGTTCAGCACGTTTTTGTTTACTTTCAATAAGATCACGCATATCTGACGACACACCAGAAATACCGAGCAACCCTGACTCATGATTTAGCATATCGATTCCTTCATCAATCGACATACCAGTTTTATCCATTATGTATCTTAAAGCTGATGGATCAAAGTCGCCGCTGCGTGTACCCATTGTCACTCCAGTAAGCGGACTAAAGCCCATTGAAGTATCATATGATTTACCATTTTTTACAGCAGTTACTGACGAGCCTGATCCCAAATGGCAAACTATTAACTTGCTAATATTTAAATTTTTACCCATCATTTTAGCTGCACGAGGTGCAACATATTCGACTGAAATGCCATGAGCACCGTACTTACGAACTGCATAATCTTCATAGTACCTATATGGAATAGAATACAAATAATTAATCTCACTAAGACTTTGATGATACGATGTATCAAATACTGCGATTTGCGGAATATCTGGAATTATCTGCATAAAGGCTTCTATTCCAACTGTTTCGGGAATATTGTGCAAAGGTGCTAAATTACCTAATTTAATAAGCTGCTTTAAATTCGCTTGATTAATGACGACTGAATGTTTGAAAACCTCACCACCATTAACTACTCGGTGACCGACACCAGACAATTCTTTCAGATCTTTAACCACGTTAAATTTCTTTAAGCTTTCAATTAACAAACTAACTGCAGCTTCTTGATTAGGAATAGGCGTATTTTTGATGTATTCTTTACTATTAAGCTTTATTTTAAATACCGCATTAGCCATACCAACACGATCTGCCATACCCGATGCAACTACTTTTTCATTAGGAAAAGTAAACAACTTATATTTAAAGGATGAACTACCTGAATTAATTGCTAAAACTTTTTTCATAAGTATGACCTCTATTTCAAAATTCGATATCTGCCATAAATTCCCTTTTGTTTTAAAGTATAGCGCTTTCATTGCTGACATGGAACGTTTTTATTCAATAAAAAAATGCACAGCAACCTTGTAGTTACTGTACATCTTTTTTATCTTGTTGTTTCTCGTCTAATTAATTGTGGTTTAACCATTAATTCACCTTGAGGTGAGCCGGATTGGTCAATTTTTTGTAATAACATCTTAGCAAGCATCTTACCCATTTCAAAAATCGGCTGCTTTATAGTTGTCAATTTAGGATTAGACACCTGATCCAGAAATACGCCGTCAAAACCAATTACGCCAAAGTCTTCTGGAATTCTTGCTCTTTCATCTTGCAATTGTCTAACCACTCCGACGGCAATACGGTCACTTGCACAAATAAAACAAGTATCTTTTTTAAATTCTTTAAAATGCTCATGTATTACCTTTTGTGCTGCATGACTATGATTAGATACTCGATAAATCTGAGGGATTAATCGATGCTGTTGTAAAGTATTAATATATCCCGCTTCACGTGAATATTCAAATGGTTCTTTAATATCAATCCCAATAAAAATAATATGTTTGTATAATCTGTCCAATGCATATTGGGTCGCCATTTTTTCAGCTGTTTGATTATCCGTATCAACAAAATCATAACCGCGGTGATTTTCTCCAAATAAGACAAACGGCTTGTCTAGTTTATCAAACATATCATAATCTTCATTACGAGCGCCTGTAATCAAGTACCCATCTGCTCGTCCTTTTTCAATTCTAGTGGGATCAACTACTAATTGCAGCGCATATTGCTTGGCATTTAATCCACGAGCAAAACCAAAAAGCAGATTAGTATAATAAGGTTCTGTTGTATCAATATCTTCTAAAGTAACGAACTTTACTACATTAGATCGATTGTTAACTAAAGCTTGTGCAATAGAATTAGGGTGATAGTTCAACTTCTCCATAGCTTTTTCAACCATTGCACGTAATTCTGGCGTTACTTGTTCTGGATGATTAATCACCCGTGATACGGTCATTTTCGATACATTTGCTTCTTTAGCTACATCAGATAAAGTTGTCATATTTTCACCTATTCTAGATACATATTTCTAAAACGATCTAAATCCTTTTGACTAAAACCTAGTTCTTTTTTAAAGAAGGTATCAAAACTGCCCCAACCAGCACGAATAGTTTCGGTAATGCCACGAATTGCCGGACCTTCACCTTTAGTAATATTCATTTTAGAAACTACCTTGGCAATTTGATTATCATCAGGATATTGCTTAGCAACAGCGAAATTATATAATTCATTAGTTAATAAGTAATCACGCGAAATTGTGTCATCGTCAACGCCAAGTGCAGTTAAAATTAATGCAGAAGTCATTCCAGTTCTATCTTTGCCTGCACTGCAGTGGTAAACTAACGCGTCTTCTTCAGGCAATTCGATTAATTCCGCAAAAATTTTTGCAAATTCTTCTTGGCTATGCGAATTAAGTAAAACTTGTTGATAAATTTTACCTAAGAAATTATCTCCCATATCTGGAATGTGGTGGATAAATCTATATAACTTATTATCGCCTTTATTTTCTTTAGGATTTTCTGAATAAATATGTGCATCAACATAACGCACACCCGGCCAGCTTTTATCTGGCGAAGAATTTTGTTCATACTTTGAACGTAGATCAATATCAACGGCAATACGACGATCAGCTAATTTTTGTTTATCTTTATTGGACAAAGAACTAAGTGAATCTGAACGGTAGATTTTGTTCCATTTAACGTGTTGCCCTTTATCATTCTTGTAGCCGCCAATGTCTCTAAAATTAAGTGGCCCATCTAAAGCTAATATTCTTTCATGCTCCATCTTTGCCTGCCGCCTTTTCTTGTGAATTTATTAATTAGCACCTTCATTATAACAAAAAAAGAGTCGATTATAATCGGCTCTATTTTAGCTAACTTTTTGCTACTTGATGATCGCTTATCTTCCAAGACTCAAAACCATATTTTTTAATCAAATCAAAATTAATATGGTGCGCACTTTCGATAATCGTCTTAGGAGTATTGTACAGAATCTCTCTAATATCATCAGAATTCTTTTCATCAAGTGCTGCAGTGATTTCATCCAGCAGAATAATTGGACGATCACGTAATAATGCTCTGGCAATGACCAAGCGCTGTTTTTGGCCACCTGATAAATCTTCTTGTTCGGGGTGGATTACTCTATTTAATGGATCTTTGCCTAACTCATCAGCTAAACCTACTTCATTTAAAACTTTTAATAATTGTTGATCAGTAAATGATTCGCCTAAACACAAATTATCTTTAATCGTTCCTTGAAACAGCCAAGGTGTTTGAGCAATATAAACGGATTGTGCCGGGTTAGGATCTTCACCACCAATTTTTATCGTGCCACGTGTTGGTTTAAGCAGACCTGAAACCATATTAAGTAGCGTACTCTTACCTGATCCAGATGGACCTTGTAACAATACCTTTTTGCCATAAGCTAAATCAAAGTTCAAATTCTGATAAATTGGATGATCCTTGTAAGTTAAACTAACATTATCAAATTTAATATCCGGCTTTTCATTTTCTGTTTTAATATCTTTAAAAATATCATATTTAGCAACTTTAATTTTTCTAATCTCAGTAGTGCTGGCAACTTGTGCCCAATATTGCATTAATCCGCGGAAGTTCTGTACAACACTATTGGCTGATAAAGTTAACGAAAGAAGTGCACTAATGGTTACACCAAATTGATGGGTAGTAATGAAATAAAAACCAATTGCCCATGGTGCGATGATGGCTAAAACAGTGAAAAGCAAGTTAGCATATTGAATCCACCATTGGAGATTTTCCTGCTTTAACAAAGTATTTTCACTAGTTTCGACATCTTGACTAACTCTTTTGAAAAATGGCTTTTGGGCTTGATATTGTAAAATATCGCGTAAGCCCTTAAACCAATCACTAGCAGAGCGCATCATCTGGCTGTTTTCATTACTCCATTGCTCGCCTAGTTTTCCTAGCTCATTCTTTCCAAACAACATCGGGATCAAGCTTAGGCATGAGAAAGCAACGAAGATAATTCCCATTAGCAAATTTACTTGTAAAACATAAATCGTGGAAATAACTGCAGCCGTCCCAGTTGATAAGATGCCGGCAATTACAGCAAAATATTGATCATCGATCTTAGTTGCATCGTTACTAATATGATTAAGTCCGCTTGCGGCATCTTCTTTTAAGGCGAAGCTATTGATCAACATAGTTTTTTTCAACTTCACTCTGAGGCGTTTACGAGCCATATTAAGAAAGATGTTTTGTAAAACAATTGCAGTGTAAGTTGCGACAAAAATTATCGTACTTCTAATTAAAAATAGAATTAAATCCGTACCACTTTTACCAACTAAATTAGGGAATTGACCTAAGATTATACCGTTAATGACGCCTTCAAATCCTCCGGCAATTAAGGTGATAACAATGAGGATAAGCAGCCAGAATGGCAAGTTTTTAATGATCCATTTAAAGTTTATGTTCATAGTTTTTACTACTTTCGTTTAATGTAATAAAATTATATTTTTATTCATTCTTTAATAATACACTCATTTTTTGATTGTTAACAAAACTTTTTTATTAATTTCAAAATATTATATAAACTAGCTTTAATATAACTGCTTTCTCTTTATTACATCGCTTAAATTATAATATCTATTTTTCTATATTAAAAAAATGGAAGTGTCATATTAGACACTTCCGTTCTTATTATTCTCCTACATAATAGTTCATATCATTTTCAATAAAAAACTGTTTAATCCTCTCCGCTTTCTTTTTATCATTATCAAATTGAGCCGTATAATATTGTTCCATAATTTTAGCAAAGCAATTTTTAGGTTCGTGACTTAACTGTCTAAGTAAAGAAAGAGCTAATTTTATTTCTTTTTCATCTTTATCATGCTCATGATAAGCTAATCCCAAATAGTTTACAGCAATTGCAGATACCAATTCTTGCTGAACATCCAAAACATCTTTCATTGAATAATATTTACTAAAAATAGTATTAATAATAAATTTTAAGTCCTCTATATTAAAAAATGGCATAGCCATCGCCAATAGCCGTAACGAGTTTTCATTCCAGTCTTTTGTTTTAAATATTTGCTTTTTTATATCTGCTTTTTCTCTATCTGAGAGTTCATTCAAACTATGCGTTAAATATGCTTTTATTACAATTGCCTGTGTTTCTAAATTTAGAATTTCACCAGTTTGTGCTTCTTCTTTTAATTGCTTTTGTAATTCAGAAAGTTGCTCTAGATCTTTGTGATAATAAGCTCTATGTAATTTAGATAAATATACTCTAGAAATATATTTTTATCATTTATCTTCTGATTTGTCCCAATTTGGCTAAAAAACCGAGAAACATCAATATCATGTAGCCGCAAAATTTCTATTAAATCAATAGCTTTAATTTCATGTTGACCGCGTTCAACTTTAGAATAATAAGACTTGGTCAAAATGTTACCGGCCATCTCCGTTTGGGTTAATCCCAAATCTTTTCGTTCTTTTTTTAAAGCTTCACCAATTGTCATATTTACTCACCATGTGCAAAAACTCGTGTAGCCTTAATCGCACGTTGCCAGCCATCGTATAATTTCTTTCGTTCTAGGTCGCCCATCTTAGGTTCGAAAGCCTGACCAATGGTAAAGACGTGCTTCAATTCATCAATGTTCTTCCAGTATCCTACAGCAAGGCCAGCTAAAAATGCGGCACCCATACTAGTTGTTTCAAGCACCTTGGTACGTTCAATCTTTTTACCTAAAATATCTGCTTGGAATTGCATCAAATAGTTATTGTTACTTGCACCACCATCAACGCGAAGAGCTGGAATATCAATACCAGAGTCTTTTTGCATTGTATCAACTACGTCTCTCGTCTGATATGCAAGTGATTGAAGCGTTGCTTTAATCATATCTTTGTCAGTAGTTCCACGTGTAACACCAAAAATTGCACCACGTGCTTCCGCATCCCAATATGGCGCACCAAGTCCCGTAAATGCAGGTACAACATAGACTTCATTCTCTGAAGTTGATTCATATGCGGCCTTTTCAGAATCAGGAGCATTCTTGATTAGCTTCATTGAATCGCGCAGCCATTGAATCGCACTACCTGCTACGAATATTGAGCCTTCCAGCGCATAAGTAATCTTGCCATTTATGCCATAACCAATCGTAGTAAGCAAATTATTGTTAGAAGTTGTCGGCTTATCGCCTGTATTCATCACAATAAATGCACCTGTCCCATAAGTGTTTTTCACCATACCTGGCTTTAAAGCAAGTTGACCAAATAATGCAGCTTGTTGGTCACCTGCCATACCAGCGATTGACACTTCTCCACCAAAGAACATATATGATGCAGTTGTTCCATAAACCTCTGAATTTGAGCGAACTTCCGGCAACATTTTTTCTGGGATATTGAGCAAATTCAAAATTTCTTTATCCCACTTTAAGGTATGAATATTAAACAACATGGTTCTAGAAGCATTAGTATAATCCGTTACATGCTTTTGACCATCAGTTAATTTCCAAACAAGCCAGCTATCAATCGTACCAAATAATAATTTACCTTGTTCTGCTTTTTCTTGTGCACCTGGAACATGATCAAGAATCCAGCGAATTTTAGTTGCACTGAAATATGGATCAACAATCAAACCTGTTTTTTCTCTAATTAAGTTGCTGTAGCCATCTTTTTTCAGTTTTTCGGCTAAATCAGTTGTTTGACGTGACTGCCAGACAATTGCATGATAAATTGGTTTACCGGTATCTTTATCCCAAACCACAGCAGTTTCACGCTGGTTCGTAATGCCAATTGCTGCAATCTGGCCTGGCCAAATACCTGATTGAATAAAGGCATTAGCTATTGTAGTTTGCACGGCCATCCAAATTTCATTAGCATCATGTTCAACCCAGCCAGGTTCTGGAAAGTATTGGGTGATTTCTTTTTGAGCTGAGACAATTTCATTACCATTATGATCAAAAATAATTGCTCTAGTTGAAGTTGTTCCTTCATCAATTGATAAAATGTATTTTTCTTTCATAATTATTCTTCCTATCAAAAGCGCTTTCTTATTAGTTTACTTTTTTTAGGATGCAGATTCTAGCAGTTGCACAATTAATCGCGTTATAATTTTTATTGAATATTTTAAAGTAAGAGAGGCCTTCAAATTAATGACAGATCAAAATCAAAAAATTGCAGTAACTATTGCTGGTAATGACAGCGATGGTAGCGCGGGGATGCCTGCAGACTTACATTCATTTTTTGCACGTGGCGTTTACGGTATGGGGTTATTAACCGCTGCTGTTGCTGGTAATACAACTGGAATTTATGCAGCAGAAGTAATGCCCGTTGACTTTATTCAAAAACAATTCGATGTTTTAGCTGATGACTTTACAATTAATGCTGCTAAAACCGGTATGGTTGCCGATTCTAAGGTAATGAACGTTGTTGCCGATAATCTTGAAAAATATGACTTCGGTAAAATTGTTATCGATCCCGTAATCTCTACTAAACATGGCAACACTTTAATGGACGATGATTCCTATAATACTTTTATTAAACGTCTTGTGCCGCTTGCCGATATAATTACGCCTAACTTCTATGAACAAAAGAAATTAACTAACCTTGAATTAAACAATCTTAATGAGGTTAAAAAAGGCGCTAAAATGTTGCAAGATATGGGTGCTAAGAACGTTTTGATGAAAGGACGCCATGATGGTGATCAAACTGAAGTAACTGATCTTTTGCTTACCGAAGACGGCCAATTTCATACCTTTACCAAGTCATATTTTAAGACTGATCGTGTAAACGGAACTGGCGATACGTTATCCGCAGTTATTGCAGCAGAACTTGCTAAAGGTAATGATTTAATTGATAGTGTCAAGATTGCTAAAGACTTTACCTATGAGGCAATTTCACACCCAATTAATGTTGGTTCAAAGTTTGGCCCAATTAATCATTTGGCTGCGCAGAAAAATAATAATGAATAATATGAATGGAAATTTGCAAATTATATAAAATAAGAGATTAGGACTGCTCAAAATCCTAATCTCTTACTTTTTTATCTTTAAAAATTTACTTTCAGAAACATAATCAATTGTTTTAACGTATTGACCCTTATGATCGATCTTGATGTATTTTCTACTTGGATCATAGCCAGTTATTTCCTTTATCTTGTAACTACGATTTTTACCACTCTTAGGATCAATTATTTCCACATTTACATATTGTTGTGTTTTTTCAGGAACTTGAGCATAACTAACAGTTTCGCTAACAAAAGGATTTAGTCTATCTACAATCGCATCATGCTTTTTAACACAAGTTGCTGCTTCAGCAATATAAGGACTAACCCGATTGATCATCGGACTATTTACAGATACAAATAAAGTTATAATCACTACCAAAACAGATAATGCCCCAACTAATGCCACCTTTTTATTTTTCATAATATTCCTCCACTAATTTTAGTATTAATTATAGTTTACCAAAATCTAGTCGAAGAAAGCATGGGATTTTAATCTCGTGATGAATTCGATCCCTTTAAAAAACTAGTGTTCTGTTTTTCCTTTTGGTATAATTTTCATTAAAAAAAGAGGGGGAACAAATGTGCTGAAAGGAATCAAGCTGCGCTTATATCCTAACCAAACTCAACAGGATCAGCTTTGGCAAATGTTTGGCAATGACCGCTTTGTCTGGAACAAAATGCTGGTCATGATGAATGAACGCTATCAAAACAATAAGGAATTGCCTTTCTTATCTAAGTTTAAATTGAATTATTTGCTTAAACCGTTAAAGAAAGAATATCCTTTTCTAAAAAACAGCGACTCTTCCAGTCTGCAGGTTGAAGCTAAACCGGCAGAGCAATTCAGGCAAACTGGCAAACAGATTGGAATCGATGTTGGAGTGGCTGATCTGGCTACTCTGTCCAATGGACTTAAATATCTTTCTTTTGATGGTTCTTATTATGAAAAGAAAACTGTTAATTGGCAAAAGAAGTATTCACGTAGAAGGTATTTGGCTCAGATGCTTTGTCTGCAGGATAAACAGCGCAAGACACTCTCTCCTAGAAGTCTGGACAGCTTTTCAAACTGGAAAAAAGCTCAAAGGACTAAAGCAGTCTGTCAAGCTAAAGTAGCTGCTCAGCGTAAAGATTATCTTCACAAGCTGACAACACACCTAGTTAAACAATATGATGTAATTGTGATTGAAGATTTGAAAGTCAAGAATCTTCAAAAAAATCATCATTTAGCTAAATCAATCGCTAATGCGTCCTGGAGCATGTTTAGGCAAATGATGGAGTATAAGTGTCAATGGTACGACAAGAAGTTAATTGCTGTTGATCCAAAGAATACTTCAAGGATTTGTTCTAAATGCGGCTATAACAGCGGAGAAAAGCCACTGGATATTCGTGAGTGGAGTTGCCCTAACTGTCAAACACATCACGATAGAGATATTAATGCGGCAGTTAATATCTTAAATAAAGCAAAACCTGCGTTGTAGAGTTTCAGTTCGTACAACACACAGGGCATTGAAGAGCTAAATGGTCAGGAACTGGCCATGGTAAATAACTGAGTTCCGTGAGTTAGGTATGGTAACAGTACCAGTAAGATCCTAAACACTACTTAGTGTTCCCAGAACCCCGGTACTTTAGTGCCGGTGTAGTTCATATTCTTAATTAATTAAAGATAGTGGAGTACATGATTTTGAGATCTTTTATCGCAAAATCTTTTCGTTTTAGGTTATACTAAGGACAATGAATTTCTAGTAAATTAAGGGACGATAAAATGAGTGATAAATTAATCAAAATTGCATATCTTTACGAAGATTTGATGAACACCTACGGCGATTCTGGCGATGTTAAAATCCTTAGTTTCTTACTTAAACGTGAAGGATACGACACACAAGTGGATAACATTTCACTTGGTGATGAATTTAACGCTTTTGACTACGACTTCGTATTCTTTGGTGGTGGCCAAGACTTTGAACAAACTGTTGTTGCTAAAGATTTACCAAGACATAAAGAAACACTTGAAAAATATATTAATGATGACAAACCTATGCTCTGCATTTGTGGTGGTTACCAACTTATGGGCAGTTACTACAAGACAAATTCTGGCGTAACTATCCCAGGACTCGATATTTTGCCATTACATACCGTCTTCAAGTCCGACAAGAGAATGATCGGTGATACACGTTACATGACCGAATGGGGCGAAGTTAAGGCATTTGAAAACCACTCCGGTCAAACTTATTTCGACGATACAGACAAGTTGCATCCCCTTGGCAACATGATTGAAGGTTACGGTAACAACCCACAAGACCACGTTGAAGGCTTGCGTTACCGTAATTTTATCGGATCATACTCACATGGTCCACTTCTAAAAAATACTAACGTAGCTAATGCAATCATGAAAATGATTATCGCTTGGCACAATGAAAGAACGAATAAACCTGCTACAGTAACCGAATAAAGCAAAAAGAACAACCGGATGATTTCCGATTGTTCTTTTCTTTTGGCTTATTTTTCAATTTAATTTAATACACGCTTAGCAGCTGATGGATAGAAGTATACGCTCAATGCTTGCTTTCTTACACCCTGACTAGGCGTTGCAGCGTGAACATATTGCCCATCGCCAACATAGATACCCACGTGGTAAGGAGCTGAGGTTGAGCCCCAGAATAATAGGTCACCCTTTTTAAGATGATTCATAGAAACACGCTTACCTTTAGTTACTTGTCCATAAGTAGTTCTAGGTAATGACTTATTAGCAGCGGCCTTATAAACGTATTGAGCTAAGCCTGAACAGTCAAAAGCAGAGGGACCAGTCGCACCATATACATAACGCTTACCCACTTGCTTTTTAGCGAGTCCAGCAACGGCATTACGCTTTTCAGCTTTACTTTGAGCTGCTTGAGCAGTTTGAGTAAGAGCAGGTACATTAATAAATGAAATTCCTGTAAAGAATAATGATAATACTGTTGCAAGCTTAACTAAACTACGTTTAAAATTCAATTTATTTGTCTCCTTATTATTTCTTGTAAGTCAAATGATGTGTTTCATCACTCAACGATTTAAATAATACATAAGAAATGTTACAGCAATGTTTTAAAATCACTACTATACAATTAAGCAATGTGACAAATAATATTGTATTTTGTAATTTTGATAAGATCTGACTTATGCCTCATCATGTTCTTGACGAATTCTTTTTGGTACAAAATTTAAGGCCATTGCGGCTAAAACCACTAGAATTGAACCTACCCAATCCATTGGCATCATTACTAGTCCAAAGCATATAACTGATCCCACTGTTGCAGAAAATGGCTCAAATGCATCAAGCAAACTAGCTGTTGATGGCACAACATAACGTAAAGCATTGGCCATAATTTGAAATGGAATAATTGTTCCAATAACAATGACCGCACCTGTATAAAACCAAACAGCTGGTTTATTAGGAATAGCTTGAAATTGCGGATGAATAATCACTAAACTAATCCCCGCAAATAACATCCCCCAGCCTGTTACCACCATACTAGAAACTCGTTTAACAATATTAACGGGAATTAATGTATAAGTGGCTTCTCCCACAGCTGAAAGAAGTCCCCAAAAAAGTGCAACTGGTGTAATAGCTAAATGATTAAATTGTCCATGTGTTGAAAGCAGGAACACCCCAATAAAAGCGCAAATAGCTGCCAATATATCCAATCTACGCATAACTTGCTTATGGGTTAAAGCTAAATAACCTAATACAAAAAATGGACCGATAAATTGTAAAATTGTAGCTATTGACGCATTGGCCACCTGAATACACATGAAATAGAATAATTGCACAGGTAATAAGCCAAATATTCCGTACGCTAAAATAACCCAGGCATCATGTCTATTTTTTAATGTAGCTACCGGTTTTTGCTTTAAAATAGCTGCCAATATCAATAAAACTATTCCAGAAACTATCAAGCGAATTTGCGTTAACCACATTGGCGTAATTTTAGAACTAATGTTAAAAAGTCCTTTAGCAAAAAGACCTGATATTCCCCACATAACAGCAGCCATTGCGGCTAAAAATGTCCATAGTCTTCTAGTCTTGGCTTTTTCCATCTAATTTACCTTTCTTTTTCTTAGGTGAAATATTCAAAGCCATTGCAGCTAAAACAACCAAGATTGAACCAATCCAATCCATTGGTGTCATTACTAAACCAAAGCAAAGCACTGACCCAAGGGTCGCAGAAAATGGTTCGAAGGCATCGAGCAAGCTGGCCGTTGAAGCTTTAATAAATCTAAGTGAATTGGTCATTAATTGAAATGGAATTAATGTTCCAATTACAATCACTGCCAACACATCAAGCCAAACATGTGGTGTATTTGGAATATGCGGCATTTGTGGATGCACAATCATTAAACAAATACCCGCAGATAATAATCCCCAGCCTGTTACGACTAAACTTGAAACACGTTTTAAAACCCCAATTGGAATTAAAGTGTTGGTTGCCACACCTACAGCTGAAAGAAGTCCCCAGAATAAGACACTTGGCGTAATTGCCAAATGATTAAAACGGCCGTGAGTTGCTAGAAGAACCACTCCAATAAATGCAAAAATCGCAGCAATCACATCGATACGGCGCATTACCTGCTTATGAGTAAATGCAAGATAGCCCATTACAAAAAATGGACCCACAAATTGTAAAATTGTTGCAATTGATGCATTAGCCTGTTGAACAACAATAAAATAGAATAATTGCACGGGTAATAAGCCAAAAATACCATAAGCAATAATTACCCAAGCATCATGCTTATTTTTCATTGTAGCAATTGGCTTTTGTTTCAAAATTCCAGCTACAATTAATAAAATAATACCCGAAGTTACCATTCTAATTTGTGATAACCACATTGGTGTAATATCTGAACTAATATTAAACAAACTTTTGGCAAATAAACCTGATATTCCCCACATGACACAAGCTAATGCAGCCAAAAATGCCCAAAGACGACGTTGTTTTTGTGTAACCATATTTCCTAATCCCCACTTTTTAAATAGCAACTCTTATCATAACAAAAACGAACTAGCGTTAACTAGTCCGTTAATTTTTTATTCATTTTTGACCATGTCTTTAGTAGGTACTAATTGCATGAAAGTTGCTACAATGATTAAAAAGCCACCAAACATATCCATTGGACCAAAGTCCGCATGAAGCAAAGTAACTGATAAGATTGTAGCAATTAATGGCTCAAATGCTCCAAGCATCCCTACAGTACTTGGATCAATATATTGAACACTAGATAAATACATTGTATAAGCAAGCAACGTACCACCAATAATGATATAAACAATCACTGAAATATCAACCGGTGTAAGTTTAGGCATTGGCTGAGTGAAATAATTTGGTAAAAAAGCAATACCAGCCATCAACATAGCTGTACCCACCACCGGAATAGTACCATATTTTTTAAATAAGCTTCCTGGCATTACTGTGTTAATCGCTTCTGATATTGCAGCGATTAATCCCCACAAACATGCCATCGGTGATAAAGCCAATTGGTCAAAGCGACCACCAGTTGCTAAAATAAATGTCCCACCTACAGCTACAAAGATCGAAATCAGATCTATTCGCCGCGGCAACATTTTACTTCTAATTGAAGAGTAAATAATGATGAAAACCGGTGCTAAAAACTGAATTACTGTAGCCGTTGGTGCATTACTATACTTAACAGCCACAAAGTATGAAAGCTGAGAGCTTCCCATTCCCAAAAAAGCAAACAAGATAAGCATAATCACTGCCTTTTTATCATGGAACATTGCTTTCACTTTATCCCAATACTTATAACAAGCATAAAGCATGAGTAATATACCTGAAAAAATGAGCCGTAATCCAACTAACCATGATGTATCTACATTAGTATTCGAAAATAAAAACTCTACCGCTGTACCTGATGCTCCCCAAAAACATGCACCAACTACAGCCAAAGTAATTCCGCGATAGCGCTGATTCACATTGTCACATCCCTTAAGCTTAATGTGAGTAATTTTAACATAGCCATTAAGGGGACTTCAATGTATAGATATCAAAGCTTAGATTGAAATGCCAAAATAAATGCTGCAATAGAACCGACAATGCCGATAAGTGCTTGTACTAACATATCACTGCGAGTGAAAGCAATGATTAAAAGCACTACAACAGAAATTACGCTAGAAATTTTTATTTGCTTTTTTGCCGCAAATAAGACGGAAATCGCAACTATGCATAAAATAATAATAGGAAAGAAATCCTCATAAAGCGCAATATTTTCAACTAAACTACTGGATTGTAATTTAGTTGGACTTTGAAAAATATCATTCGTCAATTTAAAACAAAAATTAATTGCCACACCAAGTATGACTCCAAAAACTGCTGTTTCAAATAAACGAACAAAAAATAATCTATTAATTCTAATGCTAGTGATCGTTTCCCATAATGTATCACGCTTTTTTAATTTTACGGCTGTATCATCTTTGGCAAAAATCCAACCAATTACTAAGTAAGCAGAAATTGCTATCCCTTGAAAAACAACTAAATGCATAAAAATAGCAAAGTTATAAATCAATGCCATCAACAAGATAAAAACATAAATAAATTCTCCAATTAAAATCTGCTTTCTGTATTTACGCATTCGCATCCAATGTGCCAACTCTTTTTGATTCATATGATCATCAATATTCCCATTCATACTTTCCACCCTCTTTTAATATAGTTTTAATAAAATTATATTACCTTTTCCCCAACTGTCCATACTAAAAAAATAAAAAACAGGACTTTTCTGTCCTGCCATAATTCGATTTTTTCTAATTTTCTTTTCTAAAAAATGGACTTAGTAAAGCAACAATTAAACCGTAAATAAAATACCACCGATATATATCAGCTAAATCTTGGTTTTGCACCCACAAAATTATTGCAATTACCGCCAAAAGTACGCCTAAAAAAATTGTTGAGCCTAAATTTTTATCAGTGAAAAAGCTAACCCCTGCACCTAAAGAAATTAAGGCAATTATACTAAATAACACAACAATAACCGGTCCCTTAGTTTGCACATCCATATCAAGCAAAGGAACATCAGTGAATAATTGCCAAACAAGAAAACCTGCCAAGGTAATGCCAGCAATTAAAACGACTAATCTAATAATAAAAGAAATAAATTTTTTCATAGTTTTCCCTTCTAAATATGTTTTATTGTACCAAAAAAGCGCTTGGATTTTTCCAAAACGCTTTTTGATTATTAGTCTAAACCACATTTCTTAAAAATATCATCTACATGACGTAAGTGATAATGGTAATCAAATGCATCATCGATATCTTCTTTTGAAAGATAATCCATAATTTCACTGTTTTCTACCAATGGTCTAAATTGTTTTTGTTCATTCCAAGATTTAGCAGTCAATTTTTGAACCATATCATAAGCTTTCTCACGAGAAAGACCTGCTTCATCAATCAATTTAAGAAGCACACGTTGTGAATAGATCAAACCATAAGTACGGTCCATATTCTTAAGCATAGTTTCTGGGAAAACATCCAAATTAGCCAAGATACGGTTAAAACGGTTAAGCATGTAGTCGATTGCAATTGTAGTATCCGGTAAAATTACACGTTCTGCACTTGAGTGTGAAATATCACGCTCATGCCAAAGAGCAACATCTTCATACGCAGTTACAACATGACCACGTATTACCCGGGCCATACCGCATAAGTTTTCTGAACCGATTGGATTTCTCTTATGAGGCATCGCAGAAGACCCCTTTTGACCTGCACGGAAATGCTCTTCAACTTCATGAATTTCACTTCTTTGAAGGCCACGAATTTCTGTTGCCCAGTTTTCAATACTAGTTGCAATAAGTGCTAGCATAGCGATGTATTCTGCATGTAAATCACGCGGCAAAACTTGACTAGTAATTGGTTGTTGAGTCAAACCAAGTTGTTTCATCACACTAGTTTCAATCTCAGGTGGAACATTAGCAAAAGTACCAACAGCACCAGAAATTTTACCAGATTCTACACCCTTTGCGGCGTATTCGAAGCGTTCAATATCACGGTTAATTTCTGCATACCAGCGAGCAAGCTTTAAGCCAAAAGTAGTAGGCTCAGCTTGCACACCATGAGTACGACCCATTTCCACAGTATACTTGTACTTCTTAGCCTTTTCAGCAATAGTCTTCTTTAATTCGTGTAAGTCTTTTCTGATAATTTCATCAGCTTGCTTTAAAAGAAAACCTTGTGCTGTATCAACAACATCAGTTGAAGTAAGGCCGAAGTGTACCCATTTCTTTTCAGCACCAAGACTTTCAGAAACAGTACGAGTAAATGCTACAACATCGTGATGGGTTACTTGTTCGAGTTCTGCAACACGTTCTGCAGTAAATGAAGCGTTCTTAGCAATCTTTTCTGCATCCTCTTCAGGTACTTCACCAAGTTCAGCCCATGCCTTAGTTGCAGCAATTTCTACTTCAAGCCATGCTGCATATCTATTTTCATCAGTCCAAATTTTTCCCATTTCGGGACGAGTATAACGTTCAAGCATAAATTACATTTCCCATGGATTCTTCAATACGATAGTTTGTTCACGGTCAGGTCCAACTGAAACAGTCACTAGTGGAACACCCACTAATTCAGAAATACGGTTCAAGAATTTCTTAGCATTTTCTGGAAGTTCATCCCAAGTCTTAACTTGAGTAATATCTTCTTCCCATGCTGGAAGTTCTTCATAAACTGGCTTACAACGGTAAAGTTCCTTTAAACTTGCTGGATAGTAATCAATCTTTTCACCATCAAGTTCATAAGCAGTACAAATCTTAATCTTGTCAAAACCTGAAAATACATCAAGCAAGTTTAAGCTAAGGCCATTGATACCAGCAACACGCTTTGAGTGACGAAGAGCAACGGAGTCAAACCAACCCACACGGCGTGGTCGACCAGTAACAGTACCATATTCATGAGCAATTTCACGAATACGATCACCAGTCTCATCAAGAAGTTCTGTTGGGAATGGACCTGCGCCTACTCTAGTAGTGTAAGCTTTGCAGACACCAATTACAGTATCCAAACGGTTGGCACCAATACCGATACCTGAAGCAATACCACCTGAAATAGTGTTTGAAGAAGTTACAAATGGGTAAGTACCTTCATCAATATCAAGCATGATACCTTGTGCCCCTTCAAATAAAACCTTCTTATTTTGGTCAAGCGCGTCATTTACTAAAACTGAAGTGTCAGTAACGTATTTCTTCATTCTTTGACCATATTCATAGTACTTGTCAAAAATATCTTCAAATTTAAGAGCTGGTTTACCATAAACCTTAGTAAATAATTCGTTCTTAATTTCAAGATTAGTACGAAGCTTTTCTTCAAAAGTATCTTTTTCGAGTAAATCACAAACGCGAATACCTATTCTTGAAGCTTTATCCATGTAAGTTGGACCAATACCATTCTTAGTAGTACCAATCTTATTTTTACCCTTAGCTTCTTCTTGGTATTCATCTTGCTTAATGTCGTAAGGCATAATAATGTGAGCACGGTTAGAAATTCTCAAGCCACTAGTATCAATACCGTTCTTTTCAAGATTTTCAAGTTCACTAAACATAACTTCTGGGTTAATTACAACACCATTACCAATAACTGTGTTATCCTTAGCTGCAAAAATTCCTGAAGGAATTAAACGCATCTTGAAAGTCTTGCCATCAATATCAATGGTGTGACCTGCGTTATTACCACCGTTTGAGCGAACTGCCATTGCGGCATCTTTACTTAAAAAGTCAGTAATCTTTCCTTTACCTTCATCGCCCCATTGGCTCCCTACAACTGCAACTGCTGTCATTTGAAATTCACCTCATAAAAAATCTCTATAAATATTACGTATGATAGTCTAGCAATTTGTTAATTATTAGTCAATGCAAAAACCGAATTATTTTATTTTTAATTTATTTCATAGTTCGATTTTTATATTGACAAAAATACTTTTATCAAATATAGTAGTTCTCGTTTGGTAAGCAGAAAATAAAGGGAGCAAATCAAATTGAGTAATTATTTTAGTATGGAAGCCTTTGACTATGATGATATCCAACTTATTCCTAATAAAGGGATCATCAAAAGCCGACGTGACGCGGATACTAGTGTAAAGTTCGGAAACCGAACATTTAAAATACCAGTTGTCCCAGCTAATATGGAAAGCGTTATTGATGACAAATTAGCCGTATGGTTAGCAGAAAATGACTATTATTACGTCATGCACCGTTTTGAACCAGAAAAGCGTATTCCGTTTATTAAGATGATGCATGAAAAAGGATTATTTGCTTCTATTTCAGTTGGTATTAAAGACAGTGAATATGACTTTATTGATGAACTGGTCAAGCAAAATCTTAAGCCAGAATATATTACTATTGACGTTGCACATGGTCATTCTGTTTATGTAATCAAAATGATCAAGTATATTAAGGAAAAATTACCGAATTCTTTCCTTACTGCCGGTAACATTGCTACACCAGAAGCAGTGCGTGAATTAGAAAATGCTGGTGCCGATGCTACAAAAGTTGGTGTAGGTCCTGGTAAGGCATGTATTACTAAGCTTAAGACCGGTTTTGGTACCGGTGGCTGGCAACTAGCAGCGCTTCGTATGTGTAGTAAAGTTGCTTCAAAGCCCCTTATCGCAGATGGCGGTATTCGTCATAACGGTGATATTGCTAAATCTGTTCGTTTTGGCGCTTCAATGGTTATGATCGGCTCAATGCTTGCAGGGCACGAAGAATCTCCTGGTAACGTCATTAAGATTGATGGCAAAACCTTTAAACAATATTGGGGATCCGCTTCTGAAGTACAAAAAGGTGCTTACAAGAACGTTGAAGGTAAACAAATGCTTGTCCCATATCGCGGCTCAATTAAAGATACTTTACGTGAAATGCAAGAAGATTTGCAATCTGCTATTTCTTATGCCGGTGGACGTGAATTAAATTCAATTAAATTAGTAGACTACGTAATAGTTAAAGACAATATTTTTGATGGTGATAAGTAAATGACCAAAATATTGCATTAATCTTACTTTTCTATTAATTATTTAACAATAAGATAGTTTTATTCTTCTTTTTTCGATAGAATGGTATAGGTCTAGTTACTGTAGGGTAGTCAGTAACTGGGCTTTTTTTATCCATTTTTTCAAAAACAATTGGACAACCTCTATATTTATGTTATACTAATTGAGTTGATTGATAGACGCGCCCTTAGCGCAACTGGATAGAGTGTCTGACTACGAATCAGAAGGTTGAAGGTTCAAATCCTTCAGGGCGCATCTTTAAAACGGGAAATGGCTCAGTTTGGTAGAGCACCTGGTTTGGGACCAGGGGGTCGCAGGTTCGAATCCTGTTTTCCCGATAAATTTTATAGGAGCGATGAATGAATAATTCATCGCTTTTTGTTTTAACAAAAAAGATGGTATTTCCTTGGAAATACCATCTTTTATTATTCTTCTTTATTTACTTTTCTAAAGATTACTTGTGTATTTGAGCCAATGTAATCTAACAACGGCAAATCATAATCCTTCACTTGTGCTAAGACATTAATTTTTTCATTGCGTGGTAAATCGCGCTTAGTAATCTGAATTTCACCTTCATAACGTTGATATAAATTATTATCCATTGTCACGCTCCCCTTAGGACGTGCATAGACATTATCTTGTGGAAAAGTTGGCAAAAAGCGTTTTTCTCTGCTTTCCTTCAATCTTACGACATCCCTAGCCACATCAGGCCTATTATGCCATTTATTTTCTAATAATTCTGACACATCGGTATCAATATGAAGTGTGATCGCTTTTTCTTTTTCATAATTGGTAATTGATTCAATCGCATCCCTGGTAATTTGAGGATCTCCTACAAAAACATTATCACAGCCATATTTTCTCAATTCCAAAATTGCAGCTAATGGATTTTCGTATCTTTGCTTTTCCAACGTTGGCAACCCAGCAAACAATGGTCCACGCAATTTGCCATTTCCCGCAATAAATGCCGCAGTTTTTAAGTCATACTTGTGCAGCCATTCATTTCTTTCTTGCATCCAATGTGCTTCAAGACCTGTTTCAGGACGCGGATAAAAATTATGACCTGCCATCAACTTTTCAAAATTGGCATTACTATACTTTAAATTATCAATGTCTTCCTGGGTAATCGTGCTAGCATTTAACACTATTGGCATTTCTTTTGATAACTTAGCAATCATTTCCATTGAAAAGCCATCATCCACACGAATTCCTGTTAAATTTAAATTTTTAATCTGCTCAACACTATTAATGTTAATATCTAAATTTTGTAAAACTTTCTCTGATACATCAGCAATTATCTTTAAATCTAATTTTTGACACCAATTAGTTAAATTATTAAGTCGTTTTAAAATAATTTCCTTAGCTGTATCAGCAACTACAAGTTGTGTAAAAACATATGCAAATCCACTGTTTCGCATTGTTAATAAGTAATTGTAATCTTCAGACGTTAAATCGTGTCCAAGATAAACAGAAAATCCTAACATTCTTATCCTCTAAAATAATAAAAATTTTTATATTACTATAAATAAACCGCTTTCCTAAATATCATATCACATTTTTTTCTTGCTTTTTTGTTCAAAATAATGTTAAATACATATAAACAAATTAAAAAGCTATGAAAAAGACGAGTAAATAATCTAATTCTTTTCAGTGAATTAGTGCTAGTGTGAAACTAATAGACCCTGGATTATTGAAAAACACTTTTAGCAGCTCACCGAAATAATAATTCTTAAAGTAGGTTGAGACGTCTCCGGTACGTTACCACACCGGTGGAGCATGATGGTGCTCCATAAGAGGTCTATTATTAGACAAGTTGGGTGGTACCGCGGAAAAAAGCCTTTCGTCCCTATTTTTATTTAGGGAGCGAAGGGCTTTTTCTTTACTCTCACGAATATTCATTTAGAAAGAGGATTACTTATGAAACTTATTTTACCTAAAGATTACCATCCAACATTAACTGTTCGTGATACTGAAGCAGCTATTGTTTATATTCGTGAAACTTTCCAAGATAAGCTCGCTTCTATTCTTGGAGTACAAAGAATGTCTGCTCCAATGTTTGTTGAAAAAGCTAGTGGATTGAACGACAACTTAAACGGTGTTGAACGTCCTGTTGGCTTTGATATGAAGGCTATTCCTGATTCAGAAATTGAAGTTGTGCATTCTCTTGCCAAATGGAAAAGATTAGCACTTAAAAGATATGGTTTCGGCATGCACGAAGGTTTATACACCAACATGAATGCTATTCGCCGTGATGAAGATTTAGATAACTTCCACTCTATCTACGTTGATCAATGGGACTGGGAAAAGATTATCGCTAAAGAAGAACGGAATACAGATACACTTGAAGTTACTGTAATGAAAATCTTCAAAGCTATCAAAGCTACAGAAAAATTAGTTACAGCTCGTTATCCTGGTTCTACTTACCGTTTAGGTGATCACGTATCATTTATTACTACCCAAGAATTAGAAGATCGTTGGCCTGAGCTTTCACCAGAAGAACGTGAAAATAAAATTGCTAAAGAAGAAAAAGCCGTCTTCATTATGAAAATTGGTGATAAATTAAAGCGTAGTGGCAAGCCACATGATGGTCGTGCACCTGACTACGATGACTGGCAATTAAACGGTGATTTAATTTTCTGGTATGAACCACTTCAAAGTAAAATTGAAGTCTCATCAATGGGTATTCGTGTTAGTGAAGAAAGTTTACGTGAACAACTTAAGAAAGCTCATTGTGAAGATCGTGAAAAATTACCATTCCACAAGATGCTTTTAGAAGGTAAATTACCTTACACCATCGGGGGTGGTATCGGTCAATCACGTCTCTGCATGCTTTTACTCGGTAAGGCTCATATCGGTGAGGTACAAGCAAGTATTTGGCCAGAAGAAATGATTGAAAAGTGCGAATCTGACCACATTCATTTACTTTAATAATGGTACAAAAAATGCATCAGCGTAAGCTGATGCATTTTTACTTTTCATTTAGATAAGAACTAATATTATTACTATATCATCATGCTATTTATGATTAATTTATTTAAAAAATAATATTATTATAAGTAGCACAACAATACTGAGTAACAGTACTCTCACTTTTCTTCCTCTTCTTTTACTTTCCTTAATGCATTAACAAAAACTTCGTATGGTTGGGCTCCGCTAATACCATATTTATTATTAATAACAAAGAAGGGAGCAGCATGAATACCAGATTGTTCAGCTTCATACTCATCAGTAACGACTTCTCTTTGGTACTTACTTGAATTTAAAAGCTTTTTAACTTCATCCTCTTTCATTCCAACTTCAACTGCAGCCTTAGTTAAGACATCTAAATCAGCAATTGATTCTCCATCAGTAAAGTAAACTTTGTAAAGACGAGCAATTAACTTTTCAGTTAAATCACGATCGTACTTTGCTTCTACCAACTTAATCAATCTATGTGCATCCATAGTATTAGTTGGTACAACCTTATCTAAGTGAAATTCTAAACCTTCTCCCTTTGCCATTTCAGTTATATATGCCATTTGTTGTCTAGCACGATTTTCTAACTCTTTTTTTCCACCCGTAAAGTGATTTATATATTCGCCACTTTTAGCAGTTTTGGCTTCCATTGGATTTAATTGAAAAGCTTTTAATTCAAGCTTAGTATCATCATAAATACCCACTTCTTTCATGGCTTTCTTCATTCTTGTAGAACCGATGTAGCAAAATGGACAAGCAATATCAGACCAATATTTAATTTCCATGATTATCTCCTTGTTTACTTAACTAATTTTCAGTAAGTTTTTGAATGTATTCATAAGCGTTTTGACCGGCAATACCACCATCATTAACGGCAGTAATAATTTGACGTAATTTCTTTTTACGAACATCACCGATTGCAAAGATTCCTGGTACTTCAGTTTCCATTTGATCGTTAGTCAAAATCCAGCCATCTTTATCAGTAATATTTAAGTCTCTAAAAGGTTCACTATTTGGAATATTCCCAATGTAAATAAAAGCTCCGTTTGCATCTATAGTCTCGTCTTTTCCAGTTTTCTTGTTATGAACCTTTACACCAGTCATTTTATTTTCGTCACCAATGATTTCTTTTACTTCACTATCCCAAGTAAAGTCCATCTTTGGATTTTTAAAAGCACGTTTTTGTAAAACTTGTTCAGCACGTAATTGATCACGTCGATGAATGACATTTACATTATCAGTAACGTTAGCTAAATAAAGTCCCTCAGAAACAGCTGAGTCACCACCACCTACAACTACGACATTTTCATTCTTAAAGAAAGCACCATCACAAACTGCGCAGTAGGAAACACCTTTGCCCGAATATTCATCTTCACCGGGAACTCCTAATTTTCGATTAGACGAACCTGTACCAATAATTACAGCTTTCGTTTCAATGTCACTGTCTTCACTGCCTAATTTAACGATTCTTTTGTCGTCTTTAACTTCTATCCCTTGAACATCCCCATAAACAAAGTTAACACCTTGCTTAACAGTGTTTTGATACATCTTTTCTCCAAGCTCAGGTCCTAAAATCGATGGAAAACCTGGATAATTTTCTACCTCAGCAGTGTTGTTCATTTGTCCGCCATAAACGCCTCGATCAATCATTGCTACCGTTAAATTAGCTCTTGCTGCATATAACGCAGCCGCCATACCACCAGGCCCAGCTCCAATAATTGCTACATCATATTTTTTCATATCTATTCCCCTTATATTTTCATTAACCTTCAACAGCTTGTTGCCATTCCCAAACTGTATTGTTAAAAGTCTGTACGTTATATCCGGCCATCTTTAGCTTATTCCCAACAATATCCGAATATGGGCAAAGTCTTCCACGACAATAGATAACCATCTCTCGATCTCGAGGCAATTTATTCATTTCATCATCAATTTTATTGAATGGAATATTATGAGCTCCAGGAAGATGCCCCGTATCAAATTCATCTTTCGAACGTAAGTCGATAATATAGATATCTTCTTTTTTTATCTTATTTCTCAATTCTGGTATCGATAGACTAATCAAATTTGAATTATGCTTTTTTAAATCTTTTTGAAGCTGTTTTAACTCAGGAATATTTTCTTCACTGATATCAATTAAAAGCGTCAATAGCTGCTTAACTTTTTGGTCAGCAATTGCATAAAAAACAAAGTTCTTTTCTTTTTCTTCTTTAACCAGGTTAACTTTTTTCAAAAGTTGTAAATTTTTAGAAGTAGTTCCTATACTCAAGCCAACTGCTCTAGCTAATTCTTCTACAGATTTTTTACTTTGAACTAGATTATCTAAAATTTTTAAACGTGATACATTTCCCAACGTTTTTCCAATTTTAACTACCTGATCATACGCTTCATTACGAAATTCATTTACTTCACTCATGTTTTTCACCTTTATCTGCCTTAGACCAATCCAAAACGCATCCATCAGGTCCACAAATACCAGCACTTAAACTATCATCATTGTTAACATTAATTATGTGTAACTTGTTTTCTTTTTCTTGTTTCTTATTAGTCATTGTCTAAACTCCCGAAATAATAAGTAAAAACTGTTTCAATTTGTTTGCCATTTAAATATTTATTAAACTGATCTACCTTTTGACCATTTTTAATAAAAACGATACTTGGTACGGATAAAATTTCGTATTTTTTCACTAAATCTTTCTGATTACGTGCATCAATTGAATAAATTGGTATTTGCTGCTTCATATTCTTCTCTAGATCATGGATAACTTTCTTTTCGGTATAACAAAGAGAACATCCATCATTGTTAAAATATAAAACTGCATTATTTATTTTTAAATTACTTTCTAAAAGTTTCATATTTCCTCTTCAATCTATTCTACAGGTTCGTTGAATAGATTTAGTATATTATCTTACTTTTTGTAAGTCAACAACTTTGCACAAAAAAGTTTTTAATTTTTTATGCAACAAAAAAGAGGACTACATCCTCTTCAATACAACTATTTTTTCACTTTTTATTTACGTTCTCTTCTTGAAATCCAAGCCATAATTAATGGCAAAAGGACAAAACCAAAGATCATCATAGCAATTGCATACCAGTTAACGCCAACCACTTGACCTGCTGCGTTTGTTATACCGAATTGTGCTTGCCAGTTATATTCAATTAACAAGAAAACAACAATAATAATCGATAAGATTGGCACAACAACGTCAGTCCAGGCATTCTTGTCAGCCTTTAAAACTTCTTCTTTGGTCTTACCACGATAGAATTGAATAACCGCAATCGGTACAACGATAAAGCCCAAGAATCTAACCATCGCACTCAAAGTAATCAAGTTAACCATATTATATTCAAAAGCCATTGGAATTAAGATTGCCAATCCAACAGAAATAAAGAAAGTTCTAATTGGAAAGTTATTCTTAGTTCTCTTAGTAAGAGCCTTTGACATTTGACCTTCACGAGCCATTGCTTCCAAAATACGTGGTGCGTTAAAGCTAGAAGCTACGTTAATACCGAACATGGATACAAGTGCACCCACCAAGATAATGTCACGCAAGATTTCATTATTAAAAATAGCAGCAATTGCGACAACTTGTTTAGTCGTCATAAGGGCTTTAGGATTAAGCACCATTGCAACTGCAACAACACCGATATAAACTACTGCAATAATCAAAATAGCTAAAGGAATTGCGCGTGGCAAGTTCTTTTCTGGATTCTTCATATCATCTGAACCCGAAGCGACTGATTCGAAACCAGTAAATGCATAAAAGGCTGAAACAATAGCCATTACAAAAGTAGTGGTAGTTAAAGTGGGTACAATTTTTTGACCGTTTTGCGTGATTTGATCAACTTCGGCCAAATTGCTTGAAGCACCTGTGGTAATTAACAATATTACCCCGGCAATAATAATTAAAACTAAGGCTGCAAGCTTACCAATAGTGGCTAAGTTCATAACCCACTTTAATACGCGTTGACCAAATAAGTTAATAATTGTAATGATTGCCATCAAGATTAAGAAACCAACTGTTACATTTAATGCTTTATTTGGATCGCCACCAAAAATAGAAATTGTTGACTTAATAACTCCGACAGCCATAACACCCCATGCAACACTGGCTGAAAAGTAACGCAACACACCCATATAAAAACCAACTTTTTTGCCAAAGGCAGCTTTAGAGTAAGCGTATGCGGCACCTGACTTAGTCACATATTTTGATGCAGCAGCAAATGAAATTGCTAAAATAGCAGCAAAAATTGCAGCAATAAAATAAACAATCAAAGCTTTAGAACCAGCTTGTTGAACAACACTACCTGGTGTTAAGAAGATTCCGGAACCAATGATAGCGTTGATAGCCAGCAATACAATAGACCAAAAGCCTAACTTATCTCCTGTTTTCTCATTCATTATATTTCACTTCTTACTTTGCATTATCAATTACAAACTTAAATAAATTATTCATAAAAGCAACATCAGGATTGCGATGTAACATTTCTGGATGCCACTGAACGGCAATAACATTTCCCTTTTTGTTTTCTAAGCCTTCAACCACACCATCTGGGGCAGTGGCTGAAACCATAAGATCTGGAGCGACATCCTTAATTAATTGATGGTGAAATGAATTAACTCTGAATTCCGTTTCACCTAAAATTTCAGCCAATTTACTATCAGCATTTACTTTCATTCCATGAGTTGGCAAGCTAGGTGTATGACCTTGCATGTGCTTTAAAGTTAAGCCATCACGGTATGATAAATCTTGGTAAAGCGTTCCACCATGGGCAACATTAATGATTTGCGCACCACGACAGATTCCAAGTACAGGGATTCCATTTTCTTCTGCTAATTTAAGCAAACGCATATCAAAATGATCACGTTCAGGCCAAGTTGCACCAATCTTTTGCAGTGGTTCTTCGCCATAAAAACGTGGATCAACATCATGTCCGCCTGAAAGAATCAAGCCTTGAACATTATTAAGTTGTTCTCTAATTACTTTGTCATCTTCAGTAAATGGAATGATGTATGGTACACCACCATTTTGCACAACTGAATCAACATAATCTTCATTCACATAACTACGATGATACCCAGGAAATATGCCGCCATCATCAATAATTACTGAACCAGAAATACCAATAATAGGTTTATTCATACCGACTCCCTCACTTACTTTTAGTATGTGCTTAATATTATAAAGAAATTAGCCTTAAAAGTACAATACTAAATTTGAATTAAAACTATAACTATTATCTATTCTAACCCTTGTGGACAGCAATATTGCGGCAAAATATATTGTTTTATATTCTTGTGTATCCTTTGCTAAAAAAAGAACATCAAGATTATTTTTAACCTTGATGTCCACAACTATTTTTAATTTTCTTTACGATGCTTAATTACATAAACTATTGCTGCCACAATTAATACAAGTGCACCAACTGAAACAGAAATTTGCGTCTCTGGATTAATAAACATAAAAATTACAATCACTACCAACATAATTAAAGCAAAATAATTTGAATATGGATAAAGTGGCAACTTAAATGGGTGATCTTCCATTAAATCCGGATTCTTTCTTCTAAACCGTAACTCAGCAAGTAAAATTACAAACCAAGCAACCATTCCTGGTAAAACAGATGAACTATAAACAATTACGAAAATATTAGCTAATGATTTATTCAAAAATTGTGCCAAAACATTCAGCATAAAACCAATCAATATACCACTGGTGATTCCAATGATTGCATGACTTGGTACAATTCGCTTTGAAATATAACCAAAAGTCTTAGGTGCTTCACCTTCATGAGCCAATTTATAAAGCATTCTACTTGAAGAATAAATCCCTGAGTTAGCTCCTGATAATGCAGCTGTTAAAACTACGAAATTGATTACTGAAGCTGCTGCTGTAATACCTACTTTAGCAAAAGTAGTTACAAATGGTGAACCGATACTATCTAATTTGTTCCATGGATAAATTGTTACAATTACAAAAATTGCTCCAACATAGAAAATTAAAATTCTCCATAAGACAGACTTTACACTTTTAATAATTGCCTTATGTGGATCTGAAACTTCTCCCGCAGAAATACCGATTAACTCAATTCCTTCATATGATCCTACAATAATGGCCATTGAGAAGAAGAAACCTTTTATTCCGCCAGTAAAGAACCCACCATGACTCCATAAATTAGAAAAGCCTACCGGATGACCACCATTACCAAAACCAAAAAGAATAACTGCTAGCCCTAGCAAAATCATTAAGGTAATCGTAACTACCTTAATCATTGCAAACCAAAATTCTAGAGTTGCATATGCCTTTGCACTAGCCAAATTAGCAATTAACAAAAACAAAATAATGATGATGCCGGCAATCCAGTCAGAGGTACCTTTCCACCAAAAGCGTAAATATTCAGTTGTTGCTACAACTTCAGAAATTCCTACAACAATATATTGAAAAACATTTGCCCATTCAGCCAAATAGCCGGCAATTGGATGAACATGTTCAGAGGCATAATCTGCAAACGATCCGGTACCTGGATCAATGTAGAGCATCTCCCCTAAAGCTCGCATAACAATATACAGAATTACTCCAACAAAAATATAAGCTAACAATACAGAAGGGCCTGTCCATTTAATCGTTGAGCTGGCCCCCATGAATAAACCTACTCCGATTGCCCCACCAAGTGAGATCATTTCCATTTGTCCAGCAGTCATCGACCGCTTTAATTCAGGTGCTTTTTTCGCCATACACATCCCCCTTTAAGTATGAAAAAATTGCCTAGGAAATATTTTAATTATTAGTATTTTTAGACACAAAGTTATAACTAACTGTTAAGATCAAAACAAATACAATTGAAATAATCAAAGCTAATTTAGTTGATTCAATAAAAAATAGCAAAATTAAAATAGCAATATAAAAAACAATGGTTAACCAACTAGTTAACGGATAACCTGGCATTCTGAATTCACCAAGATTATTTTTATTATGTCTACGATAAACTATATGCGTAAACATAATCATAATCCAAACAATCACAAAACAAATTGTTGAAACGGTGGAAACTACAGCAAAAATTTCTGCCGGCATTACATAGTTCAAAATTACTACAACAAACAAAATCAATGACGATGTAATAAGAGCATTCATTGGGATTGCCTTTTTAGTAAGATTACCCAACTTTTTAGGAGCATGCCCGTTACGAGCAAGTGAATAAAGTGAGCGACTGGTAGAAAAAATAGCACTATTTGTAGCAGATAATGCTGCTGTTAAAACTACAAAATTAAGAATTCCAGCAGCTGCTGTAACGCCAATTCCTGTAAATACTTGAACAAATGGGCTTGAGGTAGTCTTAATTTGATTCCAAGGATAAACTGACATAATTGCCATCATTGAACCTACATAGAAAAGTCCGATTCTTACTGGTAAAGTATTTATTGCCTTAGGGATATCTTGATGTGGATTAGCTGTTTCACTAGCTGTTTGTCCCACAATTTCTACTCCAACAAAAGCAAAAACTACCATCTGAAATGATAATAAGAATCCCCAAACACCTGTAGGGAAAAAACCACCATAACTTACTAAATTAGTTAATGATACTGTTCCGCCTTTAACCGGTGTATGGAAAATAATCATTACGGCCCCTACTACAATCAAAGCAATAATCGCTATTACCTTGATCATTGAGAACCAACTTTCAAGTTCACCAAATAATCCTACATTAACCATGTTGATTAACATGAGCAATACAACGATTACAAGTGGACCCACCCATTGTGGTAACCAGGGAAACCAGTAACGTAAATAAATACCTGTTGCAGTTAGATCAGCCATAGCTAAACTAAGCCAACATGCCCAATAAGTCCAGCCTGCTACAAATTCAGCCCGCTTACCCAAATATTTTTTTATTGACTCTAAAAATGAATGGCTATCAGGATCAGCTAAAATAAGCTCACCCAATGCTCTCATCATGAAAAAAGTAATAATTCCCACAATTAAATAGGACAAAATAATTGAAGGGCCAGCACTATGAATGGCTGAACCTGAACCTAAAAATAAACCTGTTCCGATTGCACCCCCTATTGCAATCATTGTAACGTGACGGCTTTTCAATCCGCGTTTTAGTTTTGTATTCTCATTCACAGTTACTTCACACCTTCCTTATCGTAGAAAAAAAGAGCATCTGCAATGAAACAGACGCTCCATTAAAATTCTTTTTTGTTTTGAATTATAAAGCCTACTTACTTTTAACGCAATCACTTTTTATTTTTGATCCGATTATTCAAGTAAATTGTAAAGACTAAAATAACTATCGCTATCAAGGTAAAAATAATTGAACTTACGCTTGGCATACCGAACAATGGTAAACATATTGCAATCTCTATCGCCATTAAAATTGTAGTAATCCAGGCAAGTTTCCCGCGATAAAAATTAAACCAATTAATAATTGCATAAACAATATCTAAAATTGCCAAAAGCATAATGCTGTAGACCAAGATATATTGTCCCCATAATGGCAAAGACCATATTGCTTCTCCACTTACTTCTAACATCACAATCAAGATAACCGCAATAATTCCTACTTCGAAATTAAGAATTATACGCATAAATACCATTAATAAATCTAAAGTACTGTGATGAGCATCTAAATTAAAATAAATTAATCCTAAAATAGCAGGAGCAGAAAATAAAACAATCAAACCAGAAAAAATCACGCCATTTCCTTGAAAAATGCCCAAAGGAATACCAGCAATAGATTGAGCAATAGTTAAAATCATTGTTACTACTAATGCAGCGATCATAATTACTCGTGCCCATATTTTCTTATTTTCAAGCCAAAAAGTAACTGCAGCGACAAAATATAAAATGCCGTAAGTTGGAGCTAATATAGCTGATCTGCCTGGCCATTGCAATGTAAAAGTTAAAATCCCAGCTACTACAGCTAAAATCGTTAAAATTATTTTGACAATTAAATCCATTATTTTTCTATTCATAATTCTTATCTCTTCACCCGAATTGTATATTTTCATTATACTAAATATTGAATGACACGCAAAAAGTGTCTGGGAAATAACTAATCCTCGGATATGAAAAAAGAACGATGATCTCCTAATGGATTTCATCGTTCTTTTTCTATACTTTAAGTGCCTTCCTTGATATTATTGAATCACCACAAAACAAAAATGAAAGAAGGCAATCTTAATGTATCAAAATTATATCACAGGTCAAACTGCTTTAACACTTAATCTGGACTTTACTATTCCTAGCAATCATTTAGCTAATATCATCAGCCAGTTTGTGGATTCCATTCCTGAAGATGTCTTGCTAGGAAAAACTGCTAAAACAGGCCGCCCTGCTTATCATCCAGCCATGATGCTTAAAATTTTACTTTTCGCATATTCTAGAAGAGTATTTTCAGGCAGAAAAATTGAATTAATGCTGGAAGAAAATGTGCCTATGATGGTACTAGCAGACCATCAAAAGATTTCATACCATACTATCAATAACTTTAGATCTAGCAATCACGCCAATGAGTTGGTTAAGAAAAGCTTTCTTTATTTTACGAATCTTTTAGAAGCAGAAGGTCTAATCAATGAAGGTGCTGTCTTTATCGATGGTACTAAGATCGAAGCCGATGCCAATCGCTATACTTTCGTTTGGCGCAAAGCAGTTGAAAAGTTTCATAAAAAGCTAAAAGGCCAAGCAGTTGAGCTTTATGATGAACTGATCGCCAAGGAAGTAGTCAAAGCAATGGCTCAAGAGAAAGTCCGGACTAGTCAAGGCTTGGCAGAACTAGCACAAGAAACAGAAGCAGAAATTGAAAAGCTGACTAAAAAAATTGAACAAGAGCCCAGGGCTATTCCTGGTGGTTCACCTAGAAAAGCAAGAAGACGCAGGCTTAAAAAGCTGCTTCATAAACTGAGGAAAGACTATGTTCCTAGAATGAAGAAATACGAAGAAGCAGAAGAAATCTTTGCTGGCCGCAATAGTTATTCCAAGACCGACCACGATGCGACTTTCATGCATATGAAAGAAGATCATATGAAGAACGGTCAGCTTAAGCCAGGCTACAATATTCAAGCAGCTACTACAAATCAGTATGTAGTTGACTTTGCTTTATATCATAATCCTACTGATTTCAGAACTTTAGAACCATTTTTAAAGCAGATGTCCACGCTGGATAAGTTTGATAAGATTGTCGCCGATGCTGGTTATGGCAGCGAGGACAATTATTCTATGCTAGAAAAAGAACATCCAGACAAAAAATACTACATTCCCTACACCATGTATGAAAAGGAAAAGACCAGAAAATATCGTAGTGATCCAACTAGGCTGGCTAACTGGTTCTATGATGAAAAGGATGATTACTATCTAGATCAAAATGGAGTCCGATTCAATTTCAAATATTACAGCCGGCGCAAAGATCGCTCGACTGACCAGGTTCGTGATTTTAAGGTTTATGAAGCAGATGAGTTTCAACTGACGCCAGAATTAGAGCGTTTAGCTAAAACCAAGAGCGGCCGACAACGTCAAGTACGCTACAATCCCAACTGGCAGTATTTAAAAGAAAAAGCTAAAGAAGTTCTCCAAAGTCCTGAGGGCAGACACATCTATAGTATGAGAAAGTATGATGTGGAGCCAATTTTTGGACATTTGAAGAACATCTTTGGCATACGCCGAACTCATTTAAGAGGCAAAAAGAAGGTTGAAACGGATGTTGGAATAGCCTTCATAATGATGAATTTAAGCAAATATTGGAACAGAAGATGGTCTCGGGTCCAATCTTCTTTATGCAAAATAAAAAAGGCGGTCAAGCAACTCAAATCAAGAGTTGGATTGATCGTCTTTTGGTATCTGAGGATTAGTTATTTCCCAGACACTTTTAATTTAATAAATCTTAAATTCATTAAGTGGCCAATATCTTAGTTTTACCACACCTACAACATTCTTACGCTTAATCGTTCCAATATAACGACTATCTTTTGAAACACTTCTATGATCACCCATCACAAAATATGTTTCCTTAGGAATTCGATTATATTTATTAATATAATTCAATTGTGACTTAGTGTAATATTGCTGGAATTGGCGTGATCGAGCAAGAGATTTCATTGTAAAGTTTTGAGTAGCTGAATAGAATGTATCGCTACCAGCATCAATCATCTTTTTGCCTTGAGTCAACCATGGTTGAGACAATTTTTTGTTATTAATATAGATTTGATTGTTCTTGCTGACAATCTTTTCACCAGGCATACCAATAACTCGCTTAATGTATAAAGCTCCTGGTTCATCTGGTGCTTTAACAATGACTACTTCGCCACGTTTAATTTGTGCATGACGCACAGAAATTAAACGTTGACCATTCTCAAAACTAGGCTGCATTGATGGGCCAGATACAGTATCGTTACTCAATACAAAACGAAAGAGCAGGAAAAAGATTCCCATCAAAACGGCCCAAATAATCACAATATCAAGGACAAATCTGCCCCAAGATTCATTTTCTTCTTTTTGTTTAGACATAAAAAATTCTCCAATAAGCTTTTTATCCAGAATACAGCTAATTAGATAAAAAGAAAAGTTTCCAAAACATAAAAAAAGATATTCCCGAGGGAATATCTTTTTAATATTAACTAATTAATTAGTCTTCTTTTTTGCCTTCAGCTTTAGCTTCGTCTTCCTTAACTTTTTCTTCAACCTTTGGAGAAATGTCAAAGATTGCCTTGCCGTTCAAGTATAAGTGCTTGTCGTCAGCAGTGAATTCAATCTTCTTAGTGTCAGGTTCTCTTAAGATTAACTTAGCAGCTGGAGTTTCAAGGTTTTGTTCAACAACTCTTCTAAGTGGACGAGCACCGAACTTCTTGTCATAACCTTTTTCTGCCAAGAATTCTTTAGCTTCATCTGAAACTTCAACAGTTACACCCTTCTTAGCAAGTACATGTGACATCTTCTTCAAGTAAATGTTGATAATCTTACCCATGTCTTGTTCAGTAAGTGAGTTGAATGGTACGATTGCGTCCAAACGGTTTAAGAATTCAGGTCTGAAGTAGTTTTCAAGAGCTGAGATTAACTTGTCTTGATCAACTTTACCGTCTTCAAGCAACTTGTCTGAGAATCCAGCGTTTGAAGTCATAATTAAGATAGTATCCTTGAATGATACAGTTCTACCTTGTGCATCAGTCAAACGACCGTCATCCATAATTTGAAGAAGTGCGTTGAAAACTTGTGGGTTAGCCTTTTCAATTTCGTCAAACAAAATCAATGAGTATGGTTGGTGACGAACTTTTTCAGTTAATTGACCACCTTCACCATAGCCTACGTAACCTGGTGCAGAACCAATCAACTTGTTAACTGCCATTTCATCTTGGTATTCACTCATATCCAAACGGATTAAGTGTTCCTTGTTACCAAATAATTGAATAGCTAATTGCTTAGCAAGTTCAGTCTTACCAACACCTGTAGGACCAGTAAGTAAGAATGAACCAGTAGGACGATCGCTGTCTTTGAAGATTTGCTTACGAGCGATAGCGTCAGTAATTACGTCAATTGCTCTATCTTGGTCAATAACGTTCTTCTTTAATTTCTTAGCCAAGTCTAAGTTCTTTTGAGCTTCATCAGCGTGAAGTTCACTCATAGGAATCTTAGTCTTTTGTTCAATAATTTGGTAGATATCTTTTGCAGTTACTTCTGGAGTATTCTTGCTATCTACGCTCTTTAATTGTGATTCAAGGCTAGCAATCTTTTCTTTGATTTCAGCAGCCTTGTCATAGTCTTCTGCCTTAGCAGCTTCTGCCTTCTTAGCTTCAAGAGCACTAATTTGGTTCTTAAGACTCTTTTCATCAGTTGGTTGTACAAGCAAAGCCTTCTTAGCACCAGCTTCATCCATCAAATCGATAGCTTTATCTGGTAAGTAACGACCTTGAATGTATCTTTCTGATAATTCTACAGCTAATTTAAGACTGTCATCAGTGTATTTTACGTGGTGGTAGTCTTCGTATTTCTTCTTCAAGCCTTCCAAAATCTTGATAGCTACATCAGTTGAAGGTTCTGGAACTTGAACAGCTTGGAATCTACGTGAAAGAGCTGGGTCCTTTTCAATTCTTTGGAATTCACTTGTAGTAGTAGCACCGATTAACTTTAATTCACCGCTTGCAAGAGCTGGTTTCAAAATGTTAGCAGCGTCACCGTTGTTATTTTCAGAATCAGTAGAACCTGCACCAACAATGTTGTGTAATTCATCAATGAATAAAACAATGTTAGGGTCACTCTTAGCCTTGTCGATAACTTTCTTTAATCTTTCTTCAAAGCTACCACGAAGACTTGAGCCAGCAACCATATCATTAATGTTTACTGAAATGATGTGCATGTTAGCCATCTTAGCTGGAACATTACCAGCGGCAATTCTTTCAGCCAAACCTTCTACGATAGAAGTCTTACCAACACCAGCAGGTCCAATTAAAACAGGATTATTCTTCTTACGTCTTGATAAAATTTCAATTACGTTATCAATTTGTTCATCACGACCAATAACTGGGTCAAACTTGTTGTTCTTAGCTTCTTCAACTAAATCTACACCAATTGGCTTTTCATTTGGTTGTTGTGGATTTTGTTGAATAGTACGTGGTGAAGAACTCATGTTACTTGAGTAGTTCATAGGAATAGAACCAGAATTGCCGTTATTATCGCTTCTTCTGCTTCCAAAATCATCGTTAAAGAATGAGCTATTTAATTCGTTAAATAAATTGTCAAAATCATTATCAAAGTATGCCATATATAAACACTCCCAATCAATTTAAGTCTATTAGCACTCTAGTGCGTTGAGTGCTAATTCTTTACATTTATAAGTATAACATGTTATCCACAGATTGCAAGTATTATTTTGAACTTTTTCCACATTTTTATTCTTTATTGTGATTAAAAATATAAAATTGGCCTTAATCGCTTGATATTAAAGCGCTCGTAATGCTTCACAAAGTGAGATTTTTTATTCAAAAATATAAAAATTTTTTTCTTTTTAGCATCCTTTCTAGCTAATTTTCAAAAGTTATCCACAAGTGAAAAAGCGGTAAACTATAAATATATATCTTTCTATACACCTCTATTATTGTCTTTTTCTTTAGCTTGTCCAGCAGGAGATTGATTATTTTTAAATTTATTTGTCTCCAGCAAGTATTGCCTAATGATTTGAATAACCTGATCATTCTGTGGCAAGTCCGAATGATCAGCTTTTTTGCCCGTTACCGTCATTGCCGTATAGCTTTTAACTTGATTTTGAAAAATATATTTTCCGGCTGCTACACTGGCTTCGGGGACAATTCCATCAGATTCATAACTTTTACCACCAGATAATGAATATACAACTAAATTTTTAGGTAATTTATTTTTATCTTTAATAAGATCTTCAAGCATTTGCGTTTTATACCGCATATCATTTTCATCAAAATTATATGGTGTACCTAATGTCATTAATCGCTTCATCTTTATTTCACTAGAATATTCAGAATAATAATGCTCAAGCCAGTATGTCCAAATTAGCCCTCCATTTGAATGACCAAATGCCTTAAAATTATTAAATTTATAATTCTGACTTATTGCATAAAATGCTTCATCTAACCAAGCTGCTTGTTTTTTGATATTACTATAGCCATCTTTATTATTTTTAAAACCAATAATGATAAATGGCTCGTTATCATTCCTATCAACTGAGCCCGAGTATGTTAGATTTCCATCAGTCGACACATTAATTTTTAAAACACTGTGCTTATTCTGTGTATTTAAATTCAATTGGTTAACTAACTGATTAAATCTTTCTGTAGTTGCACTAGAACCAGGTACCATAATTACAGGAGACAATACAGACTTTTGCCTTTGTGCCCTTGCCCTATTGTCTTCTTTCATCCAGTTATAGCCCGGTATTGATAGAGCTATTACTAGTAATAAAATAATTGCTAACCATTTTACATTAGGATTTTTTAGCAAGCTAATTATTCTTTTGCTCATACACCTTCAGCTCCTTCTCAATTTTTTGACTCAATAACGATATAGGAATAAACATAACAATATCAAGAATAAATAAAATAATCGAAAAAATTAAATTTACCCAATTCCCATTAGAACCAAAAAATGATACTAAAATACCAGGTGTTCCTTTTAATACAGGATATACGCATGGAGATATTATATGGAAACAAATCGCAATTGCTGCCAAAGATACATTAACTACTGGGATAATCAAAAATGGTAAAAATAAAATCGGATTTAAAATGACTGGCATCCCTACCGCAAAGCCCCAATTAGAATTAAACATTACCGGAAGCAAATTAGCCTTAGCAATATTATCGTCTTCTTTAGATTTATTATTAGTTATCAACACAATTACAATTAATGCTAAAAATATACTAGCTCCACCCATCGTAGCGTACGGATAGACTAATGAGCTACCTAAGAATTTATGCGGTACATTCCATGCTTCTCCATGTTTCAAAGCAAAATTCAAGTTAGCTGTTGCTGCCGGTGTAGTGACAGAGTTAGATAAAGCTGTTAAAGGATAGCCAATTCCTAACCAACTAAGCAGCATCACAACTACTAATAATGGAATAATTTCAAAAACATTATTTGAGCCTTGAACTTGTGCTACCAAAGACTTAAAAGTGCCAGAACTCAAAATTTTTATTTGTAGTTCATATATAATTACACCCAAAATCATGCCACAGAAAACTGATACACTTGTTGGCAAAAGTGCATTCCACGCTCTTTGTCGGATGCGACTAGTGTGTTCATAACTAATTATTTCATGATCCTTGCCTAGCCAATGAAAAATTTGTCCCACACCATATCCAATTAATAATGACAGAAGTAGCGTATTAACTTTTAACAAGCTTGATGAAAATGGCGAGCGATCTATCCCATTATTTCCTATGTTATTGGCATAAGCACAAAACATAATTACAATCACTGCAGCCATTCCTGCCAAAGTTGAATCCTTATGATATAAACGTGCAGTATAACGTGCAGCAAAATAAGCGGCGTATAGACCAAATAACCCAAAAGTCACTCGTGTAAAACCGCCACTGATAAATGCACCTGCATACCAAATATGATCGGGTATTGTTTCATCGAAATTAAAAATATTGTAAATAAAACTATCCGGTGAAAATACTACATCCTGCATCATCTTGAAGTATGCACCAATAATTGCAATTGGCATCAACATAACAAGTGTCCTTTGAAACACTCTAAATACTGATAACCTTCTTATTTTCAACAATAAACTTGCTAATTTATCTACCATAGTCTTTTCCTTTATATGTTAATCACAATTATGATTTAATATGGTTAAGTTAAAGTAATTATACAATTATGCTAGAAAGTTGATAATCATGGCTTATATAGAAATTAAAAATAATACCAAAACTTATCAATCGGGCAATACGACTATCTATGCTAATAAAGATATCTCTTTTTCTGTAAATAAAGGCGAGTTAGTCATCATTCTTGGCTCATCGGGTGCTGGGAAGTCTACTTTGCTTAACATCCTTGGAGGAATGGAACCTAATACCAGCGGAGACGTAATCGTAGCTGGTCAAAATATCGCAGGTTATAACGCCAAACAACTAACTACCTATCGTAGAAATGATATTGGTTTTGTCTTCCAGTTTTACAACTTAATTCCTAATCTAACTGCTAAAGAGAATGTGGAACTGGCTGCTCAAATTGTACCGAACGCAATGAGTGGTGACGAAGCTCTTAAACAAGTTGATTTAGCAAATCGTGCTAATAATTTTCCAGCTCAATTATCCGGTGGTGAACAGCAACGAGTAGCAATTGCCCGAGCCATTGCTAAAAAACCTGCTTTGCTTTTATGTGACGAGCCAACAGGGGCATTAGATTATCAAACTGGTAAAAGAATTTTGAAGATTTTACAAAACATGAGTCGGAAAAATGGTTCTACAGTTTTAATCGTTACCCATAACGCTGCTATCGCACCAATTGCTGATAAAGTTATTCGTATTCATGATGGTAGTGTTAAAGATATTAAAATTAATAAAAAGCCTGCTGATATAAGTACAATTGAATGGTAGGTGAGTAAAATGCACAAAAACATTTTATGGAAAGACGCTTTTCAAGCCATAACGCATTCACTTGGCCGTTATATTGCCATTATTTTACTGATGGGGCTGGGTACATTTGCTTTTGTAGGTTTAAAAATGACTGGTCCTGATATGCGAGCAACTGGTAATGATTTTTTTACTAAGCATAATCTTGCTGATGTCACAGTTACTTCCAACTACGGCATTAATTCAACAGATCGAATGACCATTCGGAATTTACCTGAAGTTAAACAAGCAAGCTTTGGCTATTTTCAAGATGTAAAAACTAAGCAAACTAAAGATACGTTACGTGTATTTTCTCAATCAAACAATATTTCAAGTTATGAATTGATTAAAGGTCACTTACCCAATAATAAAAATGAGATTGCATTATCTTATTTGCTTAAAAGGAAATATCATTTAGATCAAAAAATCACTTTTGAAAAGCCTGGTATTCTAAAAAATAGAACCTATAAAATCGTAGGCTTTGTTAAGTCGAGCGAATTCTTAGATAAAAATCAAATTGGTCAAACTAATATTGGTAATGGTCATTTAACAAGCATTGCAGTTACTACCCATAACGCTTTTGCGTCTCCTGTTTACCAAGTTTCACGTGTAACTTTTAAAAATACGGATAATTTAAGTCCCTTTAGCGTAACTTATCGTAATTACGTTTATCGAGATCAAAAGAAATTACAAGATGCGTTAAATCAAAATCGTGCTGATAAGTATCAAAAATACGTGCAGCTTTATCAAAATCAATATCGTAAACAAGCTGCTGAAAAAATGATGAAGCGGGGCATTCCAATCAGCCCAGGTGATATTAAAGTTCCAAAAAGCAAAATAAAAATTGCTTATCCAAGTTACACAATCAGTAGCCGTGAAGAAAGTCAGGGCTACTCATCTTATCGTGCCGATTCAGAACGCGTGGAAGTATTAGCTAATGTCTTCCCTGTCTTCTTATTCGCGGTCGCTGCTTTAGTCAGCTTAACTACCATGATGCGTTTTGTAGAAGAAGAACGTACCAATATCGGTACCTTAAAAGCTTTAGGCTATGGCAATGGTGCTATTGCAATCAAGTTTTTACTTTACAGTACTTCAGCTGCTGTTATCGGAGTCGCAATTGGTGCTAGTTTAGGGTATACATTCTTACCTAACTTAATTATCAAAGCATATTTAGCTAATTCTACTTTAGGAACAGGCTATCAGCTAAATTTTGCGTGGAAGCCTCTCCTCATTTCACTAACAGTTGCATTAATTTCAACTACAGTCGTTTCAATGTTTACGCTTCATGAAACTTTAAAGGAAAAGCCTTCTGCATTACTTTTACCTAAACCACCTAAAAATGGCTCAAGGATTCTTCTTGAGCGCATTCCTTGGTTATGGAAGCATATGAATTTTTCAGCAAAAGTTACAGCTCGTAATATTTTTCGTTATAAGAGCAGAATGCTAATGACGATTTTGGGTGTAGCTGGTTGTACCGGACTGCTAGTTATGGGATTTGGTATTCGTGATTCACTTCAAGGCATTGGTAACATTCAATATTCAACCATTCAAAAAAATGATGTGATCGCTCTAAAAAGTTCCAATGTTACTAAAAATGATCAGCAAAAATTAAACAATCTTTTTAAAGAAAAAGATATTAAAACTACAACTGCTGTTCAATATCAGCAATTGAAAAAACATATTAATTCAACTGGTTCAACCGAAAATATTATGTTGATCGCACCAAAATCCACTAAAGACTTCCGCAAGTCGATCAACCTAAGAGAACGTCAAAGCAAGAAAAAATTAGCTTTACCTAACGATGGAGTAGTAATTTCCGAAAAATTAGCTAATATTTTACATGCTAAAAAAGGTTCCACAATTTCGTTAACAAACAATCATGGCAAAACCTATCGCTTCAAGGTTAGCGGAATTTGTGAAATGTACTTAGGTCATTATATTTTCATGAATCAAAAAGAATATCAAAGGACTGTGGGCAATTATCACGTAAACGCGTATTTAGTTACTGCACGTAAGCGAAACTTAATCAATAAAGTTAGTCGCCAATTAGTTCAAACTGCAGCAATTGAAACGGTTATTTCTAACTCATCAAATAGAAATCTTTTAGGTAGTTTTACTGGCAGTCTAAATGAAGTTATCTTTATTTTGATTTTAATTTCAGGGATGCTTGCCATAGTTGTCATCTACAATTTAACCAACATCAATGTCGCTGAACGAATTCGCGAAATTTCTACAATTAAAGTGTTAGGCTTCTACAATAATGAAACTACTATGTATATTTATCGTGAAACGATCATTTTATCCGGTATTGGAATTATTGTGGGCTTTGGCTTTGGTTGGTGGTTGCATCACTTCATTATTACTAGTCTGCCACCAGATATTGCGATGTTTGATCCGAATATGTATCCACTAAACTTCGTATTCTCTGCGCTAATTCCTGCCCTTATTACTGCAGTTTTAGCAATTGTCGTACACCATAAAATTAAGAGCATTAATATGTTAGATGCTTTGTCATCAATCGATTAATGCTATAATGTCCCCATAGAAAAGGTGGAGTAAAAAATGGCAAGAAAACACTTTGAAATGAACAGCGATGTTCGTAAATTAATTGACAAATACAGTGAGATTCACGACGTTGACTTTAGCGAATTAGTTAACAAGGCTTTAAAATTCTACCTTGTTAACCAAATGAGTCACAAAGATGTCCAAGAAGCTTTAAGAGAAGCAGATATTGAAGCATCTAAGTACGTTGACGAGGCTATGCGTTCAAGTATGGGCGATATTAACCGTAATTTTTAGTAGAACCCAAATAGGCATTACCAACTTAGGTAATGCCTATTTTCTATTCAAAATGTTTATAACGATAATAGCGGTAACCGATCTTTTTGCCAAAAATTGTCTCGCTAGTCCCCATTACATTAGCAAGTAAGATATAAATTCCTAGGAATACTAAACCGAAGATTGCTAAATAGATGAAGCTTCCCATTCTTCCTAAACTATTGAAATGATATCCAATTAAAAGTTGGTAAATAAATAATAAGATAATGTAGATTTCATTTACTACAACAATCGGCAGCAAGCTATGCAAGTTAACATCATATGTTTTATCAAGCTTATGATAACTAAGCACGATTACAAGTAAGAAGGCAATATCAGTTGAAAGAATTGCACCATCTGCACTCATAAACATCGTCATAGGAACCTGTAATACAATCTTGACAATAATTCCCCAAATCATATAACCAACAGCCAATTTGTTCATATTAAGTGCTAGAAGCAAAGTTAATGAGTTCATCACAAGGCCGGCTAATAGACTTTGTACAATGTTTTCCACCAAATAATAAGCACCCAAACTATCATGAGAAAATAGTACTGTATAAATTGGCGAAGAAGCAAATGCTGCAAGTGACACTAACGGAAGTAATACAAAAAGAAGAAGGCGATAGTTCTCTAAAAGCAGCTTTTTAATGCTTCCTTGATTATCCTTGGACTTATACTTAAGACCAGCTAAAAGTGGCAAACTAGTCTCAGAAACTGCTGTAGCAAGAGAAATTATTACTGTGGTGATCTTACTTGGATTAGCTGAAAATATGGTATACAAATAGCTCACATATTGGCTACTCATATGGTTAAAACTAATCAAAATCTGCTTGAATAAAAGTTGATCAACTAATTGCGTAACAGTAATGAATGAACCAAGTAAAACAAATGGTATTGATGCATACCAAAGATTAAGCAAGCTTCGATAAACATTGTTTAAAGCCCGTGGTTTACTTTTTTCAATTAACCCCTTATAGTATCCCCACTTCTTGCGCATATACGCAAAAAGATACAAATAACTGGCAATAGCACCCACACATGCACCGAATACACTAAAATAAACTGCTGTCACATAATTATGATGAAAAACTTCGATCACTAATAAAGTAGATAAAAGAATAAATAGAATGCGCGCAAATTGTTCCCATAATTGGGAAATGCCGTATGGCTTCATATCGTTGTTCCCCTGAAACCATCCTCTTACCATACTCATTGATGGCAAAATAATTACAGCTGGAACCAATACGCGGATAGAAATAGTAGCACTAGCTACTGAATCTACTGGACTATTCTTAGCAATTATAGGAGCAGTAGCGTATAACAAAATACCACATGCTAATCCCATTACAAGCATGATAATTAAGCCTAATTTTGTAATATATAGGCTGTCTTTATATCTATTCTGAGAATTTAATTGTGATACTTCCCGGGCAATAACTGAAGGTAAGCCCGCAGTACCAATAGATAAGAAAAGCGCATATGGCGTATAAGATGAATTGAATAACGCCTGCGCATTTAGCTGATTATGGTAGCTGCCAAGCATGATAAGCCATGGAATTAAATAAACAACTCCTAGAATTCTAGAGACGATACTACCAAATGATAGCCAAAATGAACCGGACAGGATTTTTTTATTCAAAAGAAAAGCCTCAAATCTACGTTAGTTTCTCATTTACATCTTTATTAATTATACGTGGATTTCTAGATTTGTGTGAATAAAGTGGATAAACGAGCTACTTTTTTAAGAAAATTTAGCTATTTCATGCTTAGTAATGATACAAATTGGTTACATTATTTACCAAAATATTACCTCTAGTTTAATTTTCCGTTAGGACTCTTGACCCGCTTACCTATTATTATTATGCTTAAAAATGTTACATAAATATCTAGAGAATAAAATAATTTGTTTACGAAATTTATCGGGGGAATTACGTTGTCACTCAAAAAGAGATTTATTACAAAATTAGCGTTTGTTACTATGCTTTCAGTTGCAGGTGTTAGTGCTGCAACTGCTGTTCAACCACATACTAATACTGTTCACGCTTCAACTACTTCAGTTGCTGCTCGTTCACTTGGCGTTGACGTTGCCAGTTACCAAAATGCGGACTTATCTCCACATGCTAGTTCAGGTGCTAAATTTGCGATTGTCAAAGTGAGTGAAGGTACTAATTATAGAAACCCTAAAGCTAGCGGTCAAGTTGCCAGTGCACGTTCTCAAAACATGATGCCAATGGGTTACCACTTTGCTACTTTCAGTGCAAACAGTGCTTTAGCTAGAAGTGAAGCAAATTTTGCTGTTGCGTCAGCTAAGGCCGTTGGTCTGGCACCAGGTTCATATCTTGCTTGTGACTATGAATCAGGCGATGGTAACAACATTAACATGGGTAAGAATCCTACTGCTAACGCAATTATTGCTTTCATGAGTCAAGTTAAGGCAGCTGGCTACAAGCCGCTTTTATACGCTAGTTCATCTGTATTAAGAAATAACATTAATACTAATGCAGTCGTTGCTAAATTCCCTAACAGCTTGTGGGTAGCTTCATATGCTGTTTCAGGTCGTATTGATAATCCAAACTTTAGCTACTTCCCATCAATGAAGGGCGTTTCAATTTGGCAATTTACTGATAACTGGCGTGGACTCAACGTAGATGGTAACATCAATGTTTTACCACTTAGCACTTCAAATAGCGCTGTTTCTCAAGCTCCCAAAAAGAGCAGTGCAAAAGCACGTGTATTGAAGCACGCAGCTCACGTTTACGACAAGCATGGTAAGCGTAAGAAGAATCGTAAGACTTTGAAGAAGAATACTACAGTTACTACACACGGTAAAAAGAAAACCATTAATGGTAAGAAGTACTACCGTATCGGTAAGAATGCATACATCAAGGCAGCTAACCTCTACTAATAATAAAAACTATGAAAAAGCATCAGGTAAAAATTTACCTGATGCTTTTTTGTACATTATTTTAAAAATTGATCGCCAGCTAAGTTGCGGTAGAAGTTAGCTTTAGCAGTTTGGTAATACGGGATCACCCATAAAAGACCGATACCCGCTGGAATACTTCCCAGGATAAACCAACCAATGAAACTTAAATCAAAAATGAACAAATCCATTTTGTGACCATTCATCAATTCTTTACTTGCATTAATTCCGTCTGTAGCACCGACTGACTTACCACTAGCCACCATGTCGCTAACGATATAGGGCGTCATTGAATATGCATAACTCTTAATAATTCCAGGAATAATTAAAAGTAGTGTCCATAAGAATGTAAAGATTGTAGTCATTACATAATTAATACATTCCGGACCAAAACGATTTTCAGTAAAAACTGAAAAAGCAGCAACGTATGGCTTTTCTTCAGTTGTATCTTCACTATCTCTTAAATGTAAAAATGAAATTGCCAAACTTAAACTAATGAAATCAGCAACCCAAGCTAAAATTCCACCTACCGGACTCAATATTTGAAAAAATACATTATTTCCATCGTAATTCATATAGAAACTATCAATATGATGACCACTCGCTGTCAAAAGCCAAGTAATAATAGCATTAATTAAAAATACAATAACTGCCCAGCCCCAATTACCACGAAGACTTTGTTTAGCAGCATCTTTTAATTCTCTTCTAGTAGACATGTTTTCCCCCATTTTTATATAAATAGTATTACTTTCAATTATATACAATTATAAACAAAAAAGATCATCAAAAAAGCCTAATTCCACCAACAACGGAACTAGGCTCACACAGTGTTTTACCGCCACTTTTGACCACATATTATAGAAGATAACATTTTCGCTACCGGAGAAAATGACTACTACTAGTGGCGGTACATGAAGATTTTAGCATTCAAAAAAATAAAACTCAAGTGAAATGATGCGAATCACGAATATTGTATTTTTTACAGAACTGCAATCACGTATATAGCAATTGCTTGATGGGAGCTAGAAAGTGGCTTGTGTTCTGCCTTAAGTTGCTTTCTGATTTTTTCGGCTCTAATTAAAGCAAAAACGGCCGCAATCCAGAATAAAACACTACCAATAATTGATATCCCACGGCTTATATTTTTAAGTCCGCCAGCTAAGCCGATAATAGGGCAGCGATGAAGAAGAGACCAAATACCAGTCCACTCCAAATAGCTAGTGGAGCTGTTGGTGGTTGATACTTCATTTTCTTAACGTTTTTAGAATAACGATACGTTAAATAAAGCTCAAGTGCTCCGAATAGCATTAGTACAACCGCTACAATTACAGGTATGAACTTTTCCATCTTTATTTACGCTTTTTTCCTTTACAATCCACATACAATTGCTAGAATACCGAATCCAATCAACAAAATCGTAATTTAGCAATATACTTATTGCTAAACGGATGTGCATCCCTCTTTGACTTAACTTCCTGATATTCGTGATAACCTTCTACCGCGTCTCTAATTCCCCAGTAGATCAGGAATACACCAGCAACAATTGAAGTCCATTTATAAACTGCACCATTACTTGCACCAAAAATGATTGCAGCTAAGCCGCATACAAGTAAAATATAACCAATCACTCTACTATTACGTCCAACGTAAGAAGCGTTATGTGTCTTTGAACCCTTTGTTTGTCTAATTACAGAATTACTAATTAAAATTTGTGCAACGCCTAACAATGCAACCAAAACATACACGCTATATTCAATCGCAGTAGTCATAATATTCACACTTTCTAAAAACCACCATCTGCTTTAATTATATGGAAATATTACAAAAGAAGACGTAAATATATAACCTACCAGAACAAAAAAGGCCTGACTCCGAATTGAATCGGAATCAGACCTATTTTTTTAAAAGTTCATCATCATTGACATGATGCGGTTCACTTTCTTCTTAACCTTACCAAACTCACCAGGAACGGTGTGATTATCCTGAATAATAATCATATTCTTCCCATCCTTAGTAGTACGCATAAAAGTATAATACCCTTCACCTGCACCATTAGCAGATTTGTAATTCTTAAGGTTATACAATCCACCATTATAGAATGTAGGAGCCTTCCCCTTAAAGAGGATCTGCTTACTTTGTTTGGTTAGCATGTTACCATGCAAAATATATTCAATTGTTTTAGCCAAATCACCATTAGACATTACAACTGATCCAGCACCTAACTCATTATGTGCATCTTTCACTGCAGCATCATGTTTTACTTTAACGTACTGACCTTCCTTCATCTCATATCCTGGTACCCAGTTAACGGCACGCAGTTTAGACATATCTGACCAAAGGAATTCCGTTTGCTTTAAGCCAAGTGGCTTGATATAAGTCTCATGAAATAATTGCTCATAAGTCTTGTGCTCAAGCTTAGATAAGATACCGCAGAGATAAATGTAGTTAACTGAAGTATAGTGCCATTTACCAAGATTTTGTGCATCAAATATCGTGTATTTCTGATCATGTTCAATGTTCTTTTCATCAGAAATAAATTCTTTTGTACCTAATTCTTGACCTTGCTGTAAATCAAGACCCGAAGTCATATCAAGCAAATTACTAATTTTGACTGAATCAGCTCCGTCTACGTTAGGATAATACTTAGAAAGCTTATAATCTAAGCTAAGCTTACCTTTTTGCACCTCACGCATTACCATTGCAGCGGTCATTGATTTTTGAACAGAATTTATTAAATAGCTAGTGTCAGTACTATTATTTGTTGCATAGTTTAGCACAGGCTTCATATTACTTGTTACCAATACAGAGCCTTTAACACCTAATCTATTAATAGCCCGTCGCACTACTTCACTTTTAAACGATCTTTATTATTTAAATTTACACGTTTAACGTTATCTTTATTCTGCCACTTCTTTGAGAAGTAGTAGTTAGACATATCATAGTTGTAACGTTCGTTAGGCAACTTCATAAATGGTCTAACAGCTTGATCAACAGCTACCCAGCCTTTCCAACCAAGGTGAATAGTATCTTGCATGAAGTACTTTTCATTACCACGTTTAGAAAGATCTGCAATATTTTCAAAACCTTGACTAGTCAATTGTTGTTCAATTTTAGCAACTGATTCTTGATACATTTTTTGTGATAAACCAGTATACTTCATCCACTTACCATTAATTGGTGGAATAATGAACAACACATTAGTATGTTGCTTGGCAAATTGTTCCAGCATTAACTGGAAGTCGCCATATTCAACAGATCTAACGTAATCAAAGTGACGTTGACTACCCTTGAGTCTCTTTAATACCTTTCTAGGCAAACGAGTTCTATAGAAAGTATTGTCAATTCCCAAGTTATTTGAAGTAGTATGTGCTGCAGCCTGTTCTTCAGCCACCTTGTTCAAAGCAGCTACAGAATAAGTATTAGGTAATACTTTAGCTCTATTTTGAATCTTATTTACACGATCGCGTAATTGGAATGAACTAAAGAAGTTATCTTCGTTACGTAACATTCTACGACGATTTTCTAAATAAAATCTTTCAAAAGTAGTTAGCTTTTTACCTGCAGCAATTTGCTTAAGACTGTTTCTAATTTCACCCTTTACATCTGGCATATCAAGCAGACGCTTAGCAGCATAACGATCAGTCTTATTATTCTTAGCACTTAACAAGAAGTTACATGCTTGAAGTGGTGAATAATATAAAGCAAATGCATTAGGATCTTGGCCTTTCTTGGTAAACCATTGTGGTGAAATAATCACTACAGCCTTTTTGTTTTTAAGCTGTTTAGTTGTACCCTGCATCCCCAAGAATTGAGCCAAAGATTGACTACCTGGTCCACCTAGAAGAAATGGACGGTAATTTCTGTGATACTTTTCAGCAATAACACTAGGGTGAAGTGGATCAAATCTAGACAATTCACTTGAACCATAGAATGGTACATAACCATCTTTATAAGCTTCTTGCTTCATTGTACTGCCCTTAAATACAGTACTATTTTGTGAGGCAGCTGCTTCATAGATAGTTTGCTTAGAAAAAGTTCTTTCCCAGGGAATAAGAAATACAACTAATAAAAGGATAAAAGCGCAAAGAACTGGGCCAAAAATTTGCCACAGCCGGCGTTTATTACTCATTTTCTAAGCTTTCCACCTTTGCAACAATCTTGTTAGGAGTGTCCCATTCTTCACGATTAAATTCTGATACAGGAACATCAATATCAAATTTTTCTTGTAAACTCAAAAGCATTTGTACACTTGCCATTGAGTCCATCAAACCATTATCAAAGATGTTTTCATCCATTTGATCTGATAAATCTTCACCAGTTAAATCGTTTAAAATGTCTAATACGCCTTGTTTAGTGTCCATAATTAATACCTCTCAAAAAATCTACGCTATATTTTTACTTCCAGCCAAACCACAATTGACTAAGGAATCCTGAGAAAATCAAGAAACTGAAACATACCATATTGAAAGTTAAGAAAATGGCAAACCATTCAGTAAACTTGTTATGTGGAATTTGTTTCTTATGCTTTCTCTTAAATCTTAGCCACATATCGTTGACACAGATAGCAGTGGCATGGAATATACCATAAACAATATAATACCATGTTAACCCATGCCAGAATCCCATTATCAAGAATAATAGGAAATATGATACCTGTGACAATCTAATACGATTCTTAAACAACTTTTTTTTCATTGCAAAGAAAGTGAATCGCATGTAGATATAATCACGGAACCAGAATGAAAGTGTAATGTGCCAACGGTTCCAGAAGTCTTTAATATTCTTAGAAATAAATGGTTTGTTGAAGTTCATTGGGGTATGAATACCCATGAAGTATGAAATTGATACAGCAAATAGTGAGTAACCTGCAAAGTCAAAGAACAGGTACATACTGTAGCAATACATGTAAGCAAGAAGCCACCATGATAACTTCAAACCACCATTAGCATTTCCCACCGCTAAAGCAGCGGCACTAATCTTAGGAAGCCAATAAGTACCAAAGAACCAACCAATAATAAATTTGTATAAAAATCCTTGGAACAAATATCTTACAGCATATTGTAAATCTGTAATATATGCGTCTCTTGTAGGAACTTTATCGTAATCTTTCTTAAATCTACGATATCGATCAATAGGACCTGATGAAATAGTTGGGAAGAAGAGTAAGAATCTTGCATAGGTTACAGGATCCACCTTCTTAATCGCACCGTCACGCATTTCCATAATAACTTGCACTGTTTTGAAAGTTACGTAAGAAATACCTAAAAATCCAATAACAAAGTTGATTGAATTAAGTGGGAATGCGGTCAAATACTTAACTGCAGCCAGCGGAATAATCGCTAAAATTACAGCCAAGCTAAATACCCAAGTCTTATTTTTACCATGATGACGATAATACTGATAAGCAAACGTCAAAGCAAATTCATAAACCAGCCAGATTAGCAAGTTTACACCTTGTTGCCAGTGACTACCGTCAAAAATCAAGAATAAGAAAACAATTGAGAAAATCGCTTCATATGTCTTGAGACGATGACCATAGTAAAGTCCAATAATAATAGGAATTAACGCGATCATCAAGTAAACAAAATATTGCGGATTTGAGTAAGGTTGTAAGTTAATGAAATTAAAATTCACTACTTATTAACCTCCTTAATAACTGCCTTAATATCCACCTTACCGTTTTGAGAAATTGGTAATGTATCTTGGTAAACATAACGCTGTGGAATCATGTAAGGCATCACGTTCTTAGCTAAGTCTTCACGAATCAACTTAGTAAGTTGTGCATCAGAATACTTACGACGAACGCCATGCTTCAATTCGATTTCAGCAACAATTTGCTTTACAGTATGATCTTTATTGTATTTAGGTGCTGCGACACCATAACGTACAAATTCATTCTTTGACAAGTAGAAATTAATTTCTTCAAGTTCGATTCTGTAACCATTGAACTTGATTTGGAAGTCGATTCTACCGCGATAAAATAGCATATCACCATCAAAGAATCCAGCATCTCCACTACGGTAGCTGCGATACTTGTCGCCCTCATTTTGGAAGAAAGCAGCTTCGGTCTTTTCAGGGTTATTCATGTACCCTTTTGAAACGCTAGGACCACTGATAATGATTTCACCTTCGCCAGGCTTATCTCCCTTTGAAGTATCAATAGTAATCTTAGTGTCTTCTTTTACTCTACCAATTGGTAGACGATCATACTTTTCAAGTATTTCATCAGTGATCTCTACTTGAGTCACAGCAACTGTAGTTTCAGTAGGACCGTAAGTATTAAAAATATGACTTTCTGGGAACTTCTTCTTAAGCATATCAGCTTCACTATGTGGTAATTCTTCACCACAGAATAAGAAGTGAGTTAAGTCTGGATGATGTTCTGCATCAAAGGTTTTATCTAAGAAACACATTTGTGCAAATGATGGAGTTGATACCCAAACATTAAATTGCATTTTTGGTAAAGTTTGGAACAATTGACCAAAGTTTTGCGTAACATCATGTGGTAAAACAACAAGCTTTCCTGCTGAAACAAGTGCAGGATAAAGGCTCATAACTGACAAGTCAAATGAGTATGGAGCTTGTGCCAAAAAGCTTGGGTGTTCTGGCAAATTAAAATCTGATAATTCCCAGTTTACAAAACTCAACAAATTATCATGACTGATTTGTACACCCTTTGGCTTACCAGTAGTACCTGAAGTAAAGATAATATAGTAATTTTCGTCGCCTTCAACGAAATTACTTTCATCAACTGTAAAGTCGCCATCTTCAACTTCATTAGCTTTAAGTACCTTGATGCCGTCTAAATTAACGTCTGGCAATGGATCAATTTCCAAAACCATAGGTGATTTTGAAACATCTTGAATCATTGTTAAACGTTCAGCATTTGAATAACTTGCAATTGGAATATATGCGTGGCCTGATTTAACACAACCTAAGAAACTAGCAATCATTTCAAATGTTTGACCACCCCAGATCATGATTGGTGCATGTTCTGGGATATCCATACTAGCAATCTTGTGTGCCCAAGCGTTTGAACGCTTCTTAAGGTCACCATATGTATTGGTTTCACCGAGATAATCGTAAACTACACGATCTGGTTCATTTTCAGCTATCTCGTCAATTCTCTTAATAACATCTTGAATCATATGACAACACCTACCCTAAAATTCGTTGTAAATAAAGTGCACTGAAGTGAGTCCACTGTATTCATACAAATAGATAAGAGCCATCAGGATGCCAAAATAAACAAGTGTCTTTAAGACAAACATACCAATTCGTTTGCCTCGAGAGTCTACTTTTGTTTTATTTTCCATTTTTTCTCCTTCAAGCAATCTTTTTACTGTGCCTTATATTACTACAAATAGCAACACTAAGCGCACTATCGATATACATTTTAACAAATTTAAACTTTTTCTTAAATCATAGCTTTTAATATAAAATGATAAAAAGCGCTTTCTTTACTGTATTTTCTTACAATCCCGGTATGCAAAATATAATGGGATAAAAATGATAATTGCCACAAAAATTAAAGCAAAAATTGTTAGTTTCATCACATTTTGCGGATTAAGCCATCGTTTACTTTTTGCAGTAGTCAATAAATATACAGCAAAAAGTACGATAATAACTAACTCCCCTAGACAGAAGAGAGAATTAGTCATTTGATAGAAATACAAATAAACTGTAGCGGGTAATAAACAAAACCAACCCGAAAAGCGTAAAAGAAAGATTTCTCGTTTTCGATAATTAATATTCATAATGTATGTCTTTCCTTTTCTAACTACCAAATAAAGCATTGATATTTAACGACAGAATTCGATCCATTACCATAATGTCAGGGCGAGCATATATTTTAGAGCCTGATTCAAAAACACAAAGTAATTGTCCCTTATAAGCAGTGATTTGCTCTAAATATGGTGGTAACTCTATAATCAACTCCGCATTTTTTTCATCAAGATTATTTAAAGCGGTCGTTGGAAAAACATACAATTTAGAATTTTTACTACCATAGGATTGACTTAAGAATATTTTATCCTGATATATGGCAATTCCTTGAATCTGCTTGTCCATCGTTGTTTCTCCTGTCGGATCTGACCACTGAAGTGTACCTGTAACAGACTTAATTTCGTTATTGGTAATAGACCCCTTATTTTTTCCACTTCTAGCAATTGTATATGCAGCAACTTTTCCGCGACCATACATGTTAAAAAAGCCTACAAATAATTGTCCATCATAATACGTAACTGTTGAAGCCTTTTCTACAGCGGGGATAGCAATCTGGTGATTATATTTTATCGGCATCTGACTGCCGGCTTTATAAGCTTTCATTTCTTTTAATGAAAATGAAGCTAAAGCAGACGATTTTCCCATTTTACTGGTAACCCAAATATTTTTAGCTACTGGATCATATGCGATTCCACCTAAATGTGGTCTTCCAGAAACCTGAATTGTCTTAATATATTTACCAGACTTTTTATCCAAAACATAAATGACAGATGCGTGTGTATGATTGCCATCATAAGCTGTGAGCAAAATATACTTACTTACTACCGCTATTCCTTGTGGCGTCATAGCAGCTGTAGTATCGTACTTTTTAGTCACAAAATCGTAACTTTTAGTAGAAATAAGACCAGGGATAACTACATCTTTTCCATCCCATGTCATAGGTGGTACATAATTTGACACTTTATTAATAAAGGAATAATTTTGCCTTAATGTTTTTTGATAATTATTCCAATTATGCCAAGCTGGACTAATGCTAGTTCCATCCTTAGTCGTTATAACTTTAGGACGTTCTTTTAACATTTGCTCTTTTTGCCACCATTGATAGCCGTAATAACCACCTGCCCCTATTCCAGCTAAAATTAGTAGTATTAAAACCAAATGTAATATAGTCTGGACTATTTTCTTCAAAAAGATGCCCCTCTCTATTATCCGTTTGGGTCATGCTTACAATTATAACCAATGAACAAAAAAATTTCCGACATTGTCCCTATATTTCAAAAATATGCATTTAATTTATAAAAAATACATATTTTTTATAAATTAAATGCATTTCGTCACACTTTTTTCACAATTTAAGGTTATACTACATAATGTAGTAAGTAAGAAAACGATTCTTACCACTACAACTCAACTTTTTTGTTTTTCATTCATACTCCTCCAAGTAAATAATGAAAATAAAAAGAATTGACTTACTCCAATTAGTCAATTTCATATCTATCCCTTTCGGCTCACGTGTGTTGCGTGAGCTTTTCTTATGGCATTTTTTCATCTTAATTACTTCTCAAGTAAATCTTTACCTTTTCATAATAAATTAAACATTTTTACTTCACATTTGCTATGTATTATATAAATCGTAGCAAGGCGGTAGAAACTTGCTACATACTCCCACTTTTTTATTTCATTCATTCTTACTCCTCCAAAGTAGATGAAACTAATAAGGTCCGCAAAAATTTGCGGGCCTTTTCCTTTTTTCAAGTATAATTTTAGTAAGAAAAGAGGTAGTTATTATGTTTTCACCATCAATTCAACATTTAATTGAAGAAAAATCTGGTTCATTCGTCATACCTGCCAGTCGTATCGCATTTGTTCAAGATGATAATCCACTTTATCACGCCTTTTTAATCCTTACCAAAGTTAAATATTCTAAAATTCCAGTTTTAGATAAAGATAAAAAAGTTGTTGGATTATTGAGTTTATCAATGATTACTGACAAAATGCTTACAACTGATGATATTTCAATAAAAGCTTTATATGATCTTAAAGTTAAAGATGTCATGCAAACCAAGTTTGATAAAATAAATTTTGTTCAAACAACACTTGAAACCCAACTACATCTACTGATCGACAATGCATTTTTGCCGATCGTTGATGATCGCGGTGTTTTTCAAGGACTTCTTACACGTCGAGAATGGATAAAGGCTTTTAACTACGTTGTCCATACTTATGATCAACATTATGAATCTAAAGAGAAAATTTCAAAGTAGTTATCTAACCTGATCAACTGCTTTTTTTATTTTGTCCAAAGCATGAGCACTGGCTTGTTAATAGAAGAATGGTAGAATGGGTGAAGTAGAGTAAATATATATGCTTTTGGAGGCTAAATTATGAAGCGTCAATGGAAATTTATTGTCGTTTTAATTGCCGGGGTAATAAGTTTAATTTTGGAATTTGGCATACATGCTCCAACTTTGTTTACCACACCAATCTTAGGCTTACATATGAATCCTCAAGCAATTATTATTGACATCCTCGGTATCTGGATTTCTGTTATCTTACTTATGGAAATATTTGAAGATTGGAAATCTGGTCGTTACGGTGTTGATATCCTTGCAGTTATTGCAATTGTTTCTACTATTTTGATTAACAATTACTGGGCTGAATGGATGATTTTGGTAATGTCTACTGGTGGTGAAACACTTGAAGACTACGCTACAGGTCAAGCTAGCAAGGAACTTCGCTCTTTATTAAACAATACTCCTCGTATTGCTAATAAATTAGTTAACGGTAAGATCACTGAAGTTAACGTTAATGATTTAAAGATCGGTGATATCGTTTTAATAAAGCCGGGACAACAAGTTCCCGTTGATGGTGAAATTGTTAAAGGAATGTCAAGCTTTGACCAATCATCACTTACTGGTGAATCCGTTCCGGTATCTAAAAAGCCAGGAGACAATCTAATGTCTGGCTCAGTTAACGGTGATGCAGCTGTAGAGATGAAAGTAACTAAAGAAGCCAAAGACTCAGAATATCAGTCTATCGTTGCCTTGGTTAAATCTTCTCAAGCTCAACCAGCTAAGTTCGTTAAAATGGCTGACCGTTATGCTGTTCCATTCACTATTATTTCTTTGATTATTGGTGGTGTGGCTTGGGCCGTATCAGGCGATGCAACAAGATTTGCGGAAGTTATGGTTGTTGCTTCCCCTTGTCCACTTTTGATCGCTGCACCTGTTGCTTTAGTCAGTGGTATGAGCTCAATGTCAGCTCACCATATTATTGTAAAGTCCGGTCCAACTCTTGAGAAATTGTCTCGTGCTAAGACATTTGCCTTTGATAAGACTGGTACTTTAACTGAAAACCAGTTGGTAGTTGATCAAATCGTACCAGCTGATAATTCTATTTCTAAAAATGAATTACAAGGATTAGCTGCCAGTGTCGAACAACAATCAAGTCACGTTATTGCTAGTTCACTTGTTAAAGCAACTAATAAAGATTTAATTAAACCCGTAACTAATTTAACCGAAACTACTGCTCAAGGTGTTGAGGGTGATGTTAACGGGAAGCACGTTAAAGTGGGTAAACTAAAATTCGTTGCGCCTGATCATGAAAAGATTAACGTCAGCTCTACTGCAGTATTTGTATCAATTAATGATAAATTTGCTGGTTACATCACTTTAATGGATAAAATGCGTCCAGAAACTCCTGCTACAATTGCTAAACTTCGCAAGCAAGGTGCTGAAGACATTATGATGCTTACCGGTGACCATAAGCAAGTTGCCGAAAAAGTTGGTAAAGAAGCTGGTATTACTGACATTCGTGCCGACCTTTTACCATCAGAGAAGATTAAAGCAATTAAGGAAGTTCCTAAAGATTTACGTCCTGTCGTAATGACCGGTGATGGTGTTAATGATGCGCCTAGTTTAACTGCTGCTGATGTGGGTATCGCAATGGGTGCTAAAGGTGCAACGGCTGCCAGTGAGAGTGCTGATGCCGTTATTATGGTTAACGATTTGTCTAAGGTTAATAATGCGGTAGCTATTGCAAAGCACACAATGAAAGTTGCAAATATCGATGTTTTAACTGCCATTGGCGTTGTTATAATTATCGAACTAATTGCCTTTACTGGTGTCATTCCTGCTTTCTGGGGAGCTATCTTACAAGAAGTTGTTGATATGATTACTATTAGTTTGGGACTTCTTGCTAAGACTAAGCCAAGTAAAAAGCAATTTGGACTTGAAGAGTAATTTGCATCAACTTTAAAAAACAATTAAAATTAAACTCAACTGAATATTTATTTAGTGGTTGGGTTTTTATCAAAATAAAAACTTTCAAGATTTGCTTCTTTGGGTCAAGAAGCGCTTGAAAGTTTTTTGTTTTTTAAGGGGGATTTATGCATTTCTTAGGAGAATTAATTTTAATCCTGTTAACTACCGTATTGCTCGGGCAATTATTTGCTCGCTTCAATATGCCTGCAGTTATTGGACAATTACTTTCAGGAATTTTATTAGGACCAGCTATTTTAAATTGGATTCATCCGAATGAAATAATTAGTCTTTTTTCTGAATTTGGGGTCATTTTATTAATGTTCTTGGCCGGTCTTGAAAGTGACTTGGACTTGTTAAAGAAATACTTCAAATTAAGCTTTACGGTAGCCAGTGTTGGTGTTATTTTGCCAGTGATATTCATGGGTCTTGCCAGTTATTTCTTTGGCATGCGACCACTTGAAGCACTCTTTATTGGTATTGTTTTTGCGGCAACTAGTGTTTCAATTTCGGTCGTTGTGCTGCAAGAAGCAAATCAGCTTCATACACGTGCTGGTACAGCTATTTTAGGCGCTGCAGTAGTTGATGATATTTTGGCCGTTGTAGTTTTAAGTTTATTTACTACATTTAGTCATGAAGGTGGAAAAAGTGGTTTAACAAACAACTTTTTCCTCAACATTTTGATTGAAATCGTCTACTTTGTTGTAGTTTGGATAATTTTCAAATTTATAGCACCATACTTTATGAAAGTATCTGAAAAAATTTCTGTTGATTATTCCGTTGTCATTGGTTCATTGGTTTTAGCCTTGACGATGGCATGGGCAGCGGACTTTGTTGGTTTATCCGCTGTTGTAGGGGCGTTTTTTGGTGGTTTGGCAATTCGCCAAACGCCGCAACACAAAGAAGTACAATCTTCAGTTTCAGCAATCGGTTATTCAATCTTTATTCCAGTCTTCTTCGCTGACATTGGACTTTCAATGACTTTTGCTAGTTTCATTAAAGATATCTGGTTCATCATAGTTATGACTGTTTTAGCCGTTTTATCTAAGTTTTGGGCCGGAAAATATTCTAGCGAAGTATTTGGCTTTACTAAGAATGAAGGTAATATTGTCGGTGCCGGAATGGTTTCACGTGGTGAAGTTGCGTTAATTGTTGCGCAGATTGGGATCACTCATAACTTGTTCCCTGAAGATATTTATTCAAGTCTGATTTTGGTAATCATTGTAACGACTGTTGCTTCGCCATTTATCTTGAATCACTACATTAAGAAAAGTAAGCAAGATACCGAATTTATGTAATATAGATAGCCTAGCAAAATGCTAGGCTATTTTTTCGTGTTCGCTTGTAGACGCAAATATTGATCAAGTATATTTGACTCTATTACAATCCTGTTAGAAAGGAGACGCCGTCGTGTCTGTTTCAGATGCGTTGCATCTAATGAGTAGCGAAAAAAATAACTGCTTTAGCTGGGGAGAGCTGGCAGTTATTTAGTAAATTGTAATAATTTTCAAATAGTCGTCGCTAATGCGATTCTACACGGCCTCTTTTTTCATATTCGGTATATCAACTAGATAAATAGTAGATAATTAATTCACGTAAATATTACCATTTGAGGTATCGATACTTAGCACATTTTTAGCACTTGTATTCTTCTCAAATTCATCAGATTTATTCTCTCCTTTAACGACGATACTGCCATTAGAAGTGGACAAAGCATATCCTTCGACGTTACTCTTTCCAACTTTTACCGTGCCGTTTGAAGTGTCGATTTCGAAGTCTTTTTTCGTTATCAGATTTTTAAGATTAACATTACCGTTTGAAGTATCAATTGTTCCCTTCTGAACTTCCAGATAATCAACTGATACATCACCATTAGAAGTATCGACGGAAAGATACTTTAATTCTTTTTTTGGCATTTCGATCGTGAGAGTTTGCTTTATATTCTTGCTACCAAAAATATTGCTATTAATAATTGTTGATTTTTTTGGTGAATCAATGACCAAAACTCCATTTTTTACCTTTATAGTTGGTTTTAACTTATTCTGACCTACATAACGCACACGATAATGTTTGCCGCTTATAATTTTTATATCATCATTTGCACTATCGATTTCTATTCGATTATATGCAGGTAAAGAAAAAGTTTTATTAATTATTTGGCTACTATTTTTACTGCATCCATAAAGTCCGCAAATCGTTATACAACCCAATATTAAAGCTACAAATTTTTTCATTCTACTACTCCCCATATATTAAAAAGTTTCAATCTCTTTTTTCGTACTTAATATATTACTTCAAGTCAATCACATCATTATATTTTTCTAACTCATCTGCATCATAATGATGGATTACTTCCACAAAAGTTAATGCAGAATTTAACAAATACTGATGAATTTTATCTGACGTCTTTTTATCAAGAGAAGCATTAATTTCATCAAGTAAAAGCACTGGACGCTTAGATAAAATCGCCCTAGCAAGCTCAATTCTTGCCAATTGACCACCTGATAATTGATCAGCATTATCACCTAAAGAATAATCAAACCCCTTTTCTTTGATTACATCAGTAAGTTCAAGTTCAAAACAAACCTGCTCAACTATTTCTTGGGGAATATTTTTACCTAACGTTAGATTAAACCACAGAGTATCAGCGAAAATTACCGGTGCTTGACTGGCATAAGCAAAAATATTTTCAAAATTGCCTGCTTTTTCTGTTTTTCCATTCAACAGAATTCCCTTGGCTTCACCATATTTACCTTTCATCAAGAACTGCAACAATGTTGATTTACCCGTTCCAGATGGTCCGATAATAGCCTGTTTTGTCTTGTTTTTAATTGTTAAATTAAAATTATGAATCAACTGCTTGCCTTTTCTATTAAGTGAAACATCAGTTAAAACAAGATCTTGAAAAACTGCTTTATTGTCGTTAACTTTTTCATTATTTGCCAAAGCTAAATACTTATTCGTTTTTTCAACGATCTTTTTAGTAGTTGATAATTCATTGCGGTCATCCAAAATAGTCAAAATTGGATTCACAAAAGAATTAGCCAATTGAACAATAGCAAAAAGTGAACCTAACGTGGTCATTTCATGAATCACCATGTAAACACCTGTTAAAAACGGAATTAAGAATGTAACCAGATTACCAATTAAACTAATCCAAGAGCTTGTATCCAAATTCAACAAATTCATTTTTCTTAGAGCAGTTTCAAGATTAAACACTTTTACTTGATTCTTTTCAGCTGCGCTTTCCTGTCCATTGTATAAACGCAAAGTTTCGCTACCGGCTAAAAAATTTTTAGTTTGATTTACGTATTGACCATTGGCTTTAGTCCAATTTTCCGAGGCATTTTGAATTAATTTTTGGAAGAAATTAGAAATAAACATTGGAACAAATGAACCAACTAAAAACAAGATAGTAACTAGCCAATTGACCAATAATGCATAACCGAGGGCCAACACCAATGTGCAAGCCTGCATAATAATTTCAATCTGTGCATCAAAACGATTAGTTTCAAGCAACTTAAAATCATTAGTTAAAAAGCCAAGAGCATTGGAATTCTCATCCCTATCAGTACTAAGCATCCCCTTGAAGATATTCGTTCTCAAATATGTATTAGTTTCCTGAATTGCGGCAGTTTTCAATCTGTTAAAAATCAAACTAGCTATAAAAGTAATCAAGAATCCACCAATTACGATAGCCAAAAAAATACTTACTTGATTCCACTTCTTTTGTGTTGCAATATTAGTTAAAGTTTGTACCATATATGCCATCACAATAGTAGAACAACTGGCAACAATTCCGGTTATGATCATCAAGATAAATTTGAAATGATTTGAATATTTGTAAAGCATGAAATTCAACTCCCCTGTTTGTTATTGGGGATATTATTGCATGCATTTTTTATTCAAAAATGATAAATTGCATATATGCAATATCAATGTGGGAGAAAAACAAAATGGTAATTGGTGAAAAATATAAAGAATTACGAAAAGAACAGTCTATTACCCTGGCACAAGCTGCAAAAGGTATTTGTGCTACTTCCAACTTATCACGTTGGGAAAATGGCAAAATCACGTTAGAGTTTAACAAAGTGCTCGCCCTTTTAAACCGAATTCATATTAGTCCTACTGAATTTATCGGTTATGCCAACATCGAACAAGAAAATGATATTCCAAAAGAATTACTAAAAGCAATTGAAGATGAGGATACTAGTACAATAAAAAAACTAATTCACATACACTTAGATAAATACCATATTGATAGAAACATACACAATCTATATCTTACCGTTATCCTTTGTAACCAATATCTATTAATCAAAGGTGAAAATCTTTTACCATTTTCTGATCAGATGCACCTTTACACTTATTTGTCCAAGATCACCTTGTGGAGCAACTATGATTTAGGCTTTTTTGGTAACTGTGTTTTTATGATTAAAACTGATAGAGTCTATGCAATTGCAATGAACGTTTTGAAAAATCAGAACTTGATTCAAAAAAATACTAGTTCTATCGGTTTAATTTCAATGATGGGTGTTTTATCAGATACTACTATTTCTTTAATTTTTCGAAAGGATACAGTTCATGCACAGAAATTACTAGATGCGCTGCAAGATGTCGAATTACCGCAATATCTTGAATTCTTTAAAGTAACTCTGACATTTTTACAGAAAATACTGCAGTATTTGAAGACGAAGGACGAAGGTATAGTTTTAAACTTTATCAATAATGCTCAAAAAATGGGAATGACTGAATCTGTAGACACATTTAAAGAAATCTTCGAAAAAGTAAAAATATTAAACTAAAAAGCTAATTTCTTGTAAAATACTAATCAAATTAAGAAAGAATAATACATAGGAGGTTGATTGTCGCGGCAGACAAGTCTACATTAAAAAAGAAAATTACTCTCGTTTTTACTAGTCTATTAGTCCTAATTAGCATATTTTTTATAGGGAGCAAAACAATGAACATGCCTTTTTCTACTCAATTCACTGATGACTCACGTTATCAAAATACAATTATCAAACACAGTCGCCGTTTGGTTGGATATTTCAATTACGGTACTGATGATCAAAGAATGAACTTTGGCAATTTACAACATCCAGATAAAAATGGTTTTACTGATTGCTCAAGCCTGGTTTGGCTAGTGATGAAACAGGCTGGCTATAATGTTGGCCCAACAGCCTTTTCTACTCCTGAAATGGAAAATGATGCCAAAAATGCTCATCAATACTTTAGACAGATTCATGCTAAAAATGTAAAGCCGGGTGACATTGTCATTGTTAATGTTGGAACTGGTTATGGTCCAAATGGTCATACAGCAATCATTGATGGTCCATATCACGGTAGAAAAACGCAAATTATCGAAATCGGCGGAATCGATCCAATGGGTGCGGTCCATCGATCAACAATTGAGCAATCTTTTCAAAGTCTTCTTAAAGAGGGCCGGATCACTTATGCTCGTCCTACTAAATAAGCATCGCAACCTCAAGTTGACAAAATTTATCGCAAAATTGGTAGAATGCAACCACTTCTCGCAGTATTATTTTGATAAAATCAAAACAATCGAGGTAATAAGAATGAGCTTAAATCAAAAAATCGCACAGTTACGAAACGATAATAATTGGTCACAAGAAGAATTGGCTGAGAAATTAAATGTTAGTCGTCAATCTGTTTCTAAATGGGAGAGCGGACAAGCTAAACCTGATCTAGACAAAATCATTGCTTTATCTGATATTTTTGATGTTTCAACTGATTATTTGCTCAAAGATGACAATGAAGAAAAGAGTAATCCATCAACAAATAAGCATCACTTCAGCCTTTCATGGGTTCAATTTGGGCGTCTTAATTCTGCTATTTGGGCAATTGCTGGAGCAATCTATGCTATCTGCGGATTTGCCTTTGATAATTGGAATTCTGGTATGATTATATTTCCAATTACATTGATACTTACTATCATTATCAGATTATTTGCACACTAAATAAAAAACGCCGGAAACGGCGTTTTAATTTACATTCAACTAAATAAAACCTAATGCGTTATAACACATGTGTACCAGCATCGAATAGCGCAAGTCCTTAGTTGTCGTATATACCCAGGCTAAGACTATCCCCAACACCCAATATACAAAAATAAATCTGCTTAACATCGGATCATGCATGTAGCCAAACAAAAAGCCACTTGTAACTATTCCCAGCCACTTATTCAAACGCGTAGGTTTAGTAAAGAAGATATTGAAAAACATCCCTCTAAAAATTGTTTCTTCGCAAAACGGTGCAATGAATACTACCAGAATCTTAAACATTCCAGTATTCTGTTGCTGGATTCTATTTAAAGCCTGCTGATTTTCGGAAACACCGCCACCCACTATATTTAACATTACAATTGAGCCGATCGTAATTAATACAAAACCAATCGCAGCTATTCCAATTCTTCTCATATCCCAGTGAGGACTCTCATTAAATCCCCAATAATTTCTTTCTCTTAACTGACTTCGATATAAATAAAAAATCACAAATAAAATTGCGACAGTTACTAAAGCAGTTACTATAACACGAAGATTACCTAAATGTATCCTTTGCGGAGCAAAATAGAATATCTCAAGCCTACTATATAAAATTAATGCGACAATTATCCCTGCAATATTTCCCAGGTAATGCCAAAATTTTCTCATTTTTCCATTTACACCTTGATTCTTTAACTTTTATGTATTGTTTCTATTATAATGGAAATAGCTGAAAAAGGCATAAGGGAGGATATTATGATACAGGAGATCATCGCCTTTTTAGGAAGACGCGGCGAATTTTTTTACATTTCAGTTTTTATGCTTCTGATGTTTTTCATATTTTTAATTTCTTGGTTAATTGAGCCGCGGCGCTTAATTAATGGGGTTTTATTTACAATCTTTTTTATTTCAGTATTCGCTTGGATCACCGTTATGATCAATAAGAGCACCAGCCGAGGATTACAACGAGCATATAATCTACTATTACTGATCGTTTTCTTCGGTATTATTCTAATACTAGTTTTTGCCTGGCTATTTCTTTTTTGGAATGCCTATTTTGTCTGGAAATATGAGAGTCACACTTTACCTAATCTATTGACCTTATTTTCTGGTTTTATTGCGTTAATCTTTAGCGTTATCTTCATCTTAGGGCCGGGACGCTATTTGCCTCATTGGTTAAGTGCCCTACTCGCTTCTATTCCTGCTATTGCTATTTATCTAGGATTAGTTTTATACAACTTTTTAGTAAATTTGCTCTTATATCAAATTTATCCTCGCCATTACAAACAAGACTACCTAATTGTTTTAGGTGCAGGACTAATTAATGGTGATCAAGTTTCTAAGTTACTAGCTGCACGAATCAATCGAGCAATCCAGTTCTCTAATCGCCAATATCAAAAAGGTAGAAAACGTCCTATTATTATCATGTCCGGTGGACAAGGTCCTGATGAAAAAGTACCTGAGGCTTTAGCTATGGCCAAATTTGCACAACACCGTGGAGTTTCACCAGATCATATTTTAATTGAAGATCAATCTAAAAATACTTACCAAAATATGCTTTTTTCTAAGCAACTAGCTACTAACGACTTTGGGGGTCCCAATTTTAAAGCAACATTTTTTAGCAACAACTACCATATTTTTAGAGCTGCGCTTTTAGCTAAAGAAGTGGGCCTAAAAGCTAATGGCGTCGGTGCTTTTACTAGACTCTATTATTTACCTAACGCAATTATTCGTGAATTTGCTGGTGTATTTGTCATGCATAAACGCCGCCATTTCGTTATCATGGGAGTAATAGTTTTATTCTTTATCTTGCAAGCTATTTTAGCTGCAGCAGGTATCGTTAAATTCAACGTAATTTAAATTAGAAAAGAGGACGAAATGCTACAACTAAAACATATTTTTAAGTCATATAAAGTGGGCGATAATATTACTCATGCCCTAGATGATGTTAGTATATCCTTTCGTGATCAAGAATTCGTTGCAATCTTAGGTCCTAGTGGATCTGGGAAAACAACTATGTTAAATGTTATCGGTGGACTTGATCGCTACGATAAAGGTGATTTGATTATTAATGGTAAGTCAACCAAAAATTTCAAAGAAATCGATTGGGATGCCTATCGTAACAATACCGTAGGTTTTATTTTTCAAAATTACAATCTGATTCCCCACCTCTCAATTATCGCCAATGTGGAATTAGGTATGAACCTTTCTGGTGTTCCTAAAAAAGAACGCCATGAAAAAGCTGTTAAAGCTTTAACTGAAGTCGGTTTAAAAGAACATCTTAATAAGCGGCCTAACCAATTATCAGGCGGTCAAATGCAACGTGTAGCAATCGCCCGTGCAATTGCAAATGATCCAGATATCTTGCTCTGTGACGAGCCAACTGGAGCGCTTGATACTGAGACTTCAGTTCAAATCATGGAATTAATCAAAAAGATCTCTAAAGATCGTTTAGTAATTATGGTTACCCACAATCCTGAGTTAGCTGAAAAATATGCTACAAGAATTGTTAACTTCCAAGATGGAAAGATTCGCCACGACTCTAAACCATTTGAACCAAAAGAAGAAAAAGATACCTTCCACTTGAAGCGGACTAAGATGTCATATTGGAATGCTATCAAACTTAGCTTTACCAATATTATGACCAAAAAAGGTAGAACAATTTTAACAGCTTTCGCTTCAAGTATCGGTATTATCTCTATCGCAATAGTGTTAGCGATTTCCAATGGTTTCCAAAAACAAATTAACACCACCATGAGTAAAGCTTTAGCGAAATATCCGATCTCAATTACTCAAACTGCTACAGATATGACTTCAATGAATGAGCGGAATGATTCTGACAAAAATGTCAAGAATCGTGGCTATATAATTGCACAAAATGATCAAAGTCAACAAACTCAACATACTAATAAAATTACACAAAAATATGTCGATTACGTTAAAAAGATCAATCCTAGTTACGCTAATAATATTTCTTACCAACGCGCAGTTAACTTAAACTTACTTTCTAAAGTAAATGGCAAAACTGAACGCGTTCAATTTTCAAATGCGGATCCTAATCAAGGTTCATCTGTTTTACAAGCACGTGCTCAAGCAATGAGCTCAATGGGAATTGGTTCATCCGTTTTTCCAACGACTTTGAACAAAAATAAAGGTTCATTTTTAAAGCAAAATTACCAGCTGTTATCTGGTGCCTGGCCTACCAAAGCCACAGATTTAGTTTTAGTAGCTGATAATAAAAATACCGTTAATATTAATTCATTGAAGAATCTGGGCTTTGATATTTCTAATAAAGAACAGATTAAATTTGATAAATTAGTTGGTAAAAACTTTAGACTCGTTTCTAACAATGAGTACTACCAAGAATTACCAAATGGAATGTTCGTTCCAAGAAATGTGAATAATTCCATGTACAACAACGCTAAAACAAAATTAAAATTAGTTGGTGTCATTAGACCTAAAAATGAAGATTCGATGGCTCTTCTATCAACTGGCATCGCATATAGCGATCGCCTTTCACAACAAGTTATCAATAATAACAAGAATTCGGCAATTGTCAAAGCCCAACAAAAGAGTAATCGTAGCGTTTTAACTAATCAAAAGTTAAATAGTATTGAAAAGAAAACCACTATGCAAACATTAGGTGGTTCAAGCATTCCAACAGGAATCATGATTTATCCTAATAATTTTGATGATAAAGACAAGGTACTCGATTACTTAGACAACTGGAACAAAGGCAAAAAGAAAGCTGACAAGATTGTTTATACCGATATGTCTAGCGCCGTTACAACGATGACCGGTGGACTTCTTAATGGTATTACCACTATCTTAGTTACCTTCGCTGCCATTTCGTTGATTACTTCGATGATTATGATTGGTATTTTGACTTATACTTCAGTTCTTGAAAGAACTAAAGAAATCGGTGTCTTAAAAGCACTAGGTGCTCGTAAGAAAGATATTACACGCGTATTTGACGCAGAAACATTTATCTTAGGTGTCTTCTCCGGCGTACTTGGTATTTTTATTGCATACTTGTTAACATTCCCAATCAATAGTGTCATTTACAATCTCACAGATTTAGCTAATGTAGCACAACTTGATCCAAAAGCTGCATTAATTTTAATTATTATCTCAACAGTTCTTACCTTGTTGGGTGGACACATTCCTGCAAGAATGGCAGCCAAAAAAGATGCCGCAATTGCATTACGAAGCGAATAAAAAAAACATTGCCCACGGGCAATGTTTTTTTAGATAATTTAACGTCTCTTCATTACTAATTTCAATGGTGTTACAATAATCGGCGTTACAATTGCTGTAAAGATTGCTTCAAGCAAACCATTAAAACCTAATGCCGTAATCAAAATCAAAATTAATGGCGTACTAGAATTGTAATTTCCCAAATGTTGCACCAACTTTGCTGGATCATGCATGAAGAATAAACTAGTTAATCCAATAACCATAATCGTATTTGTCAACGAAGTTGCAGCGCCACTCAAAATATAACCTAGTTTTGCATACTTACTATTATCAAAATATTTACCAATAATTCCTGGGAAATATCCAGCTAAAATACTTGGTACAAGCGAAATTACTGGATTTTGGAATAGCATTAAACTAACAATGTCTCCTGGTTGGGTATAAGCAACAAATAATCTAGTAATTCCCCAGAAAAGGCCAAATAAAAATCCTGCTTTAGGTCCCATTAACGTGCCATACACTGCAATTGTAATTGGAATAGTAGTGATAGCAGGAAGTGCTGGAATAATTCTAATATAGCCTACATTAGGTACAAAGGTTTGAATAATCAATAGTGCAGCAAATACAGCGGTAATTGCTAGCCGCTTAGTTTCTTCTCGTCTCATTCAATTTCTCCAATTCATCTTTAATCATTTATAAATTAAACCATGATTACATATTTTTTTCAGTAAAAATGTTTTAGTTCTTGTACAATAAATACATGTTAGAAAAAAGTTTTAGTATAAATTTCAAAAAAATATTTTTAGTAGTTCTATTAACAATGTGTACCTTAACTGCATGTTCTACTTCAAATGATACAGATGGCAATGCTTCTAAATCAGTAGCCTTAGTTACAGATGGGAATGTTAATGATCAATCATTTAACCAATCTGCTTGGAGGGGACTAGAAGATTATGGAAAAGAATATAAATTAACCAGGGGTAAAGATGGTTATCAATATTTTCAGGTTAAAAATCAAACTAATTTAAAAAATGGCATTAATAAAGCTCTACGCCAAAAATATCAGACCATTTTTGCTATAGGCAACAAATCCAAAAAAGCTATTCTTTCCGCTGCAAAAAGTAATCCACAAAAAAATTTTGTTATCATAGATGACACTATCAAGGGCTATAAAAACATTGCCTCAGTGCAATTTAAAAAAAGCGAAGGTGCTTATTTAGCTGGTGTTGCAGCTGCTAATACAACTAAAACTGGAAAAGTTGGTTTTATTGGTGGCGCGAATAACGCTGTCATCAATTCGTTTAAGTATGGCTTCAATCAAGGTGTAAAAGATCAAGCTAAAAAAATGCATAAAAAAATTATCGTCTATAATCAAAATATTGGTAATTTTACAGACACCAGCAAGGCTAAAAGTATTGCTGCCTATATGTATGGCAAAAAAGTAGATATCATTTTCCATGCAGCCGGCAATGCTGGTAATGGTCTTTTTCAAGAAGCAAAGTTTATTAACCAAGCTCGCCCTGCTAAAAAACGCGTTTGGGTAATCGGCGTTGATACTAATCAATCTAATTTAGGAAATTATTTCGCCAAAGGTGGCCAAGAAGCTAATTTTGTTTTAACTTCAGTAATTACTGGCATCAACGTAGCCACTGAGGATATTGCCACTCATAGTTACAAAGAAGCATTTCCTGGCAAAAAAACCATAGTCTATGGATTAAAAAGTAATGTTATATCAATTTTACCAGGTCAAATTGATCCTAATACTTGGAAAGAAGTACAAATTGCTCGAACTAAAATTTTAACTGGAAAAATCAAAATATAAAATTACGACTGTCTGATTTATATACTCAGACAGTTTTTTATTTTTAAGCGTATACATTTCTTAACGTTCGTTTTTTAAACTCGCCTTAATGTTAGCAATATACGAATATTATATTCAAAATAAACAATTCAGGAGTATTTTGTTGACTGGATACGTATTATTATGTATCATCTTATTAAATCATTCGTATATTTTTGGAGGTACATTTTCAAATGAACTCAAAGTTCAAAAAAGTCTTTTCATTCGGTATCGTTTTAGCATCAGTAGGCTTAATTCTTACAGCATGTTCAGGTAAAAAGAGTAATCAAACTGCTAACAAAGACACCAAACATGGTGTTGCGTTAATCACTGACGCAAATGGTGTCGACGATCATTCATTTAACCAAGCTGCATGGGCTGGTTTTAAGGCTTATGGTAAAGAACACGATTTAAAAAGAGGTCGTGGCGGTTATCAATATTTCCAATCAAGTAGTGCAGCTGACTACACACCTAACTTTGATCAAGCTGCTAAAGCAGGTTACCAAACTATCTTTGGTGTAGGTTTCCAATTAGCAGATGCCGTTAAAGAGGCAGCACAAAAAAATCCTAAGAAAAACTTTGTTATCGTAGATAGTGTCGTATCTGGTCAAAAGAACGTTGCATCTGCTACTTTTGAAAGTAATCAATCTTCATACTTAGGTGGTTTAGCAGCAGCTTACACTACCAAGACTAACAAAGTTGGTTTTATTGGTGGTGCTAAATCCGCAGTTATTGATTTATTCGAAGCTGGCTTTAAACAAGGTGTTGCAGACGGTGCAAAAGCACTTAAGAAGAAGATCACCGTTCAAACTCAATACATTGGTAACTTTACTTCAACAGATAAAGCTAAATCTATTGCTCAATCAATGTATGCAAACAAAGCAGATATTATTTATCAAGCAGCTGGTAATGCCGGTAATGGTGTATTCCAAGAAGCTAAGGACTACGATCAAGCGCGTCCCGCATCAAAAAAGGTTTGGGTAATCGGTGTTGACGTTGATCAAAGTAATCTTGGTAACTACACTTCAAAAGATGGCAAGAAAGAAAACCTCACTTTAACTTCTGTATTAAAAGGTTTGAATATTGCTACTAAGAGTATTGCCAATGATGCTTACAAAGGTAAATTCCCTGGTGGCAAGCACTTAGTTTACAACTTAAAAGATAACGGTGTTTCCATCACCAAAGGTAATTTAGACGCTAAGACTTGGGCAGCAGTTCAAAAAGCACGTACGCAAATTATTGATGGCAAGATCAAAGTTGCTACCGCTCCTTCTAAGTAAAAACTTAGTATCAATTGAACTCTTCACTTTTTTAGTGAAGAGTTTTTATTCATAGAAAGCAAAAAAATGACACAAAAAAATACAAATGCCATTGAAATGAAGCATATTGTTAAAAAATTTGGTGACTTTAAGGCAAACGATGACATTAATCTCACACTCCATCAAGGGGAAATTTTAGCTTTACTTGGGGAAAATGGTGCTGGTAAATCTACCCTAATGCGAATTTTATCAGGTTTACTTGAACCAACATCAGGAGAAATTTTTGTAAAAGGTAAAAAAGTTGAGATTAATAGTCCTACTAAAGCAAAAGAACTAGGAATTGGAATGGTCCATCAGCACTTCATGTTAATGGAATCATTCACAGTACTGGAAAATATCATTTTAGGTCATGAACCTACTAACGGGATTGTTCTTGATATAAAAAAGGCTCGAGAACAAATTATGAATCTCTCCCAAAAATATGGTCTATCAATTGATCCAGATGCAAGAGTCGCAAATATTACGGTAGCTCAGCAACAAAGAGTAGAAATACTCAAAGTGCTCTATCGTGGTGCTGATATTCTTATTTTTGATGAACCTACTGCAGTTTTAACTCCCCAAGAAATCACCGAATTTATTCAAATTATTAAAAATTTAGCTCAAGAAGGAAAATCTATTATTTTAATTACGCATAAGCTTAGTGAAATCAAAGCAGTTGCGGATCAAGTCACAATTATTCGGCGGGGCCATGATGTCGGCACTTTTGATGTAGATAAAGTTGATGACAACCGCTTAGCTGAATTAATGGTTGGCCATCACGTTAATATGAAACTTGCTAAAAAGCCTGTTAAACTAGGTAAAGAAGTGCTCAAAGTTGATAACTTGAAAGTTAAAAATAGTCATGGTGCATATTCTGTCAAAAATTTATCTTTAAATATTCGGGGTGGGGAAATTTTAGGCTTAGCTGGAATTGATGGCAACGGTCAAGATGAACTAGTTGAAGCTATTACTGGGCTACGTCACGTTAATAGCGGAAAAGTTTTTATTAATGGAAAAAATATGACTAACAAAAAAGTTCGTCAAATTACCGAAGCCGGTGTAGCTCACATCCCTGCCGACCGCCAAAAATATGGATTAATTTTAAGCTTGCCTTTAGCCGAAAACTTAGTTCTTCAGACTTACTATCAAAAGCCATACTCCAAACACGGGATTATTAATCATCAAGCAATTTATGATCATGCCGAAAAACTGATTAAAAAATATGATATTCGAACTACTAGCGCAGAACTTCCTGCAAGTGATCTATCAGGTGGTAATCAACAAAAAGCAATTATTGCTAGAGAGTTAGATCGAGACAGCGATTTAATTATTGCTTTTCAGCCAACACGTGGATTAGATGTTGGGGCGATTGAATATATTCATAAACAACTTTTAGCTGAAAGAAATGCCGGTAAGGCTATCTTACTTGTTTCATATGAGCTTGACGAAATTATGCAATTGTCCGATCGGATTGCAGTTTTACATAATGGTCAAATTACAGGTGAAGTTAAACCTGAAGATACAAATGACACAGAACTTGGTCTTTTGATGACCGGAACTAAGAAAGAAGGCGCAGTAAATGATTAAGGTCACTCCTAAGGTGAAAAATATATTAGTGCCTGCTATTTCAATTATCGCTGGATTTTTAGTTGGTGCACTAATCATGCTAGCTTGGAGCTACAATCCTATCGAAGCTTATAGCTCAATGTTTTCAAGCGCATTAGGTAATATGAACGGAATTGGGGAAACTATCCGAGGTGCAACACCCTTAATTTTTATTGCGGTGGGTTTTGCAGTTGCTTCTAAAGCTGGCTTCTTCAATATCGGCTTACCGGGACAAGCTCAAGCCGGTTGGCTTACTTCAGTTTGGATTGCTCTTGCTTTTTCTCACTTACCTAGCTACATCTTATTACCTTTCGCCATTATCAGCGGTGCACTTGCTGGAGCTATAATAGCTGGAATTGCTGGATACTTACGTGCTCAATTTGGTACTAACGAAGTTATTTCTACTATTATGCTTAACTATATTGTGCTATATGTATGTCAATATTTAATGCAACAAATAATGCCAGCAAGTTTACGAACAGGAACAGATACCACAAAAACAATTCCAGTAAATGGTAGTTTAAAAATTGGCTGGTTGTCATCAATGTTTGGTGATTCAAGAATTAATGGCGGTATCTTTTTAGCCCTGATTGGATTAATTCTTTACTGGTACTTTATGAAGAAAACTACCGCAGGTTTTGAAATCAAGGCCGTTGGTCTTAATCCCTTTGCCAGTCGTTATGCAGGTATGTCATCTAAGAAAAACATTATTGTTTCTATGTTGATCTCTGGTGCATTTTCAGGTCTTGGCGGTGTCGCACAAGGTCTTGGAACTTATCAAAATTATTTTACTCAAACAAGTAGTGTAGATATCGGCTGGGATGGACTTTCAGTTGCACTTCTAGGTGGCGGAACTGCCTTAGGAATTTTACTTGCTGCTATTTTATTCTCGGTTTTAAAAATTGGTGGTCTCGGAATGCAGACTATTGCGGGAATCCCTTACGAAATTGTTTCTATCGTAATTGCAGCAATTATTTTCTTTATCGCTATTAACTATGTCACTGGTTTGATTTTTAAAACTAAGAAAAATAAAAGTAAATACTACATCCCTACTCGTAAAGAAAAAGGACCAAACAATGGCGTTGATGGTCCTGGTAAAAAAGTAATTGAAGGGAGCGTTGACTAAATGAATTTCATTACCATAATGGCCTTAATTGTTTCATCAACATTGGTTTATTCTGCACCACTTATTCTTACTTCCTTAGGTGGCGTTTATAGTGAAAATTCTGGGATCGTTAACATTGGCCTTGAAGGAATTATGACTATCGGTGCCTTTGCAGCTATCGTATTCAACCTATCATTTGCCTCATCATTAGGTAGTTTAACCCCTTGGATTGCTGCTTTAGTAGGTGGGATTGCTGGATTGATCTTTTCAATTCTTCATGCTGTCGCAACTATTAATTTCCACGCTGACCATATTATTTCAGGTACTGTATTAAACATTATGGCACCCCCTCTTGGCGTATTTTTAATCAAAGCTATCTATGATAAGGGTCAAACCGAAAATATTACTGCTAACTTTGGATACTTTAGTTTTCCCGGTTTAAGTAGTATTCCTGTAATAGGGCCGATTTTCTTCAAAAACACTTCAGCTCCCGCTTGGATCGCTATTTTATTAGCTATTTTTATGTGGTGGCTTTTATACAAAACTCGTCTTGGTTTACGTCTTCGCTCTTGTGGTGAAAATCCTCAAGCAGCAGATACAATGGGTATCAACGTTTACAAAATGCGTTACATCGGTGTTTTAACTTCTGGTTTCATGGGTGGCCTTGGCGGTGCTATTTTTGCAGAAGCTATCTCAGGTAACTTCTCTATTTCAACTATCGTTGGTCAAGGGTTTATGGCCTTAGCAGCTGTAATCTTTGGTAAATGGAATCCAATTGGTGCTATGCTTTCATCTGTATTTTTTGGCTTTGCCCAAAGTTTAAGTATTATCGGAAATCAACTACCAATTATTTCAAATATTCCAGCTGTTTACATGCAGATTGCTCCTTATGTTCTTACAATTATCGTTTTAGTTCTCTTCTTAGGAAAATCTGTTGCTCCTGCAGCTGATGGGATCAATTATATCAAATCTAAATAAACTAAAAACAGGCTGTTTCACATGAAACAGCCTGTTTTTACACATATGCACAGAGTTATCCACAACATGTAGTGAATATTTACTAAGTAAATACTATATATTGTTATTAGATAACTGATAATGGTGATTTTTCAGTTGGAATTGGAAAATCACTATTAATTAAACGTAGATCATCATCTGTTAACTTAATCTTTTGTGCTTCAATATTTTCCTTCATATGCTTTATGTTACTAGACTTTGGAATAGTTAAAACATTACCATTGCGCATTGTCCAAGCAAGCATAACCTGATGCGGTGTAACACCATGATTACGCGCTACCATTTTCAAATTACGGGTAATACGAATAGTATTTCCCTTTCCTGAATTATATGGTGAATAGCCAATAAAGTTTACTTGTTTTTCCTTTTGCCAATCTTGCAGATCAAATTCAGTCCCACGCTCATTTAAATTATATAAGTCTTCATTGGCAAAACATTCTGTTCCACCCGGTACACTAAACAGTTCTTTCATATCGGCAGTATCAAAATTAGATACACCCCAATAACGAATCAAACCTTCTTTTTGTAATTTTTGCAGACCACGAATAGTGTCAGAGAGGCGGTGACTACCGCGCCAATGTAACAGGTACAAATCTAAATAGTCTGTGCCTAATCTTTTTAAACTAGCTTCAAGACTCTTACGTTCTAATTCTGGTGTTGCATGAAAGGGATAGAATTTTGAAATTAAAAATAATTTATTTCGATCATAGCCTTTAATTGCCTCTCCCACTAATTCTTCACTTTTACCATCACCATACATTTCAGCAGTATCAATAATATTTAATCCATTATCTAATCCATAGCGAATTGCGGCAATTTCATCTTTTCTTTTAGCTGGATCTTCGCCAATGGCCCAGGTACCTATACCTAAACCCGATATCTTTTCAAAATCCATCCTTGTTCACTTCCTTCACTTCAAATTCTACCATATTGGAAATCTTTCTTTTACCATTTGACAAAATGGTCTATTCCATTTTATAATGGACTAGACCATTAAACGAGGAGGATTTAATTATGAAAGTTATTGTTACTGAAAACAAAATTCAAGGCAGCGCTAAAGCATTTGAAATTTTTGAAAAAGGAATCAAGAATGGAGCTAAGGTCTTAGGCCTAGCTACTGGTTCTACTCCAGAAATTCTTTACCAGAATTGGGTAAAAAGTGATCTTAACTGCGATGACCTTACCAGTATCAATCTTGATGAATATGTCGGCTTAACACCTGATAATCCTCAAAGTTACCATTACTTCATGCAAAAACACTTATTTGATAAAAAAACATTCAAGAAAACCTATATCCCTGACGGCATGACTAAGGATGTTCCAGCATACTGCAAGGAATACGATCAAATAATTAAAGACAATCCTATTGATATTCAATTATTAGGTATCGGCCAAAACGGTCATATTGCCTTTAATGAACCTGGTACTCCATTCGATATTGGCACTCACGAAGTTAAATTAACTGAAAACACTATTAAGGCTAACGCACGCTTTTTCGATAATGAAGATGAAGTTCCAAAGAGCGCAATTTGTATGGGTACTGCTAATATCATGGATTCAAAGAAAATTGTTTTAATGGCATTCGGTGAAAAGAAAGCTAAGGCCATTAAAGAAATGATCGAAGGACCTATCACTGAAGAAGTTCCTGCATCCATCTTACAAAAACACCCAGACGTAACTGTCATCGTTGATACATATGCAGCTCAAGAGCTTGACGATAAATATAAGAACTAAAAACAATAATTTACAGAAAAAAGGCTAGGCAAATTTTTGCCTAGCCTTTTTCAATCCTATCCGTTTTTTCTTTCTAACATATTGACATTTTCAACTTTTAGCTAATTAAAAAAAGCCTTGCGCCACTACCAGATATTGACTAAACTATTAAAGCAACCCTATATATGGTAGAAAGAATGTGATTCAAGTTATTGTTTTAAGTGGGCCAATTGGAGCCGGTAAATCCAGTTTAACCAGTATTTTAGCTGAACATTTGGGTACACAAGCATTTTATGAAGGTGTCGACAGTAACCCAGTTTTACCTTTATATTACAAGGATATGAAACGTTACACCTTCTTACTTAATACATACCTACTCAATCATCGTTTGGCACAAATCAATCAAGCCATTCAAGAAAAAAATAGCGTATCTGACCGTTCTATTTATGAAGATGCACTATTTTTCAAGATGAATGCCGATAGTAGCGTGGCTGATCCAACAGAATTCAAGATCTATAATGATTTACTTGAAAACATGATGGAAGACACCCCTGGTAACCCAAGTAAAAAACCAGATTTACTTATCTACATTCATGTTTCACTCGATACTATGCTTAAGAGAATTAAGAAGCGTGGTAGATCATTTGAACAAATCAGCACTGATCCTAGTTTAAAAGATTACTATGCCAGACTCTTAAAGTACTATGAACCATGGTATGAAAATTACAATGCTTCTCCTAAGATCATGATCAACGGTGACAAGCTTGATTTTGTTACCAACATGAATGCCCAAAAAGAGGTATTAAAAGAAATCGACGAAAAGTTGCGCGAAATTGGCAACTTATAGACATAAATGATAAAGAAGGAACGTGATGACAGTTATTGTTTTAAGCGGGCCAATTGGAGCCGGTAAATCCAGTTTAACAGGTATATTATCCAAATATTTAGGAACCAAGCCTTTTTATGAAAGTGTTGATGATAACCCAGTATTGCCACTTTTTTATGCAGATCCTAAAAAATACGCATTTTTATTGCAAGTATATTTCTTGAATACACGCTTTCACAGTATTAAAAACGCATTGACTCAAGATAACAACGTTTTAGATCGTTCTATCTATGAAGATGCCCTTTTCTTCCAAATGAATGCAGACATTGGGCGTGCAACTTCTGAAGAAGTAGATACATACTATGAACTTTTGCACAACATGATGGGTGAATTAGACAGAATGCCTAAGAAAAATCCCGACTTACTTGTTCACATCAACGTTTCTTATGACACGATGATCAAACGAATTAAAAAACGTGGCCGTCCATATGAACAATTGAGTTACGATTCAACTTTAGAGGATTACTATAAGAGATTACTTCGGTACTATAAACCTTGGTACGAAAAATATGATTATTCACCAAAGATGGTAATCGATGGTGATAAATATGATTTCATGTCTTCTGAAGCAGATCGCGAAATTGTACTTGATCAAATCGTTGATAAACTAAAAGAAGTTGGCAAGTTGCCAATGGACTGGGATAAATCAACCGATATTCAAATTGAAGCCTAATTTCCCAGGCAATAATCAAAAATGCTAGGATTTTAATATCCTAGCATTTTTACATACTCTATTTTATTTTCTGTAAAACTTCAGCAATTCCATCATGATTATTATCCAAAGTAATATTTTTAGATTCGAATTGATTTTTTAAATTTTCTGGAGCATTTTCCATTAAGAACGGATGACCTACCGCTTTTAGCATAGCCTCATCATTAAAGTTATCGCCAAAAGCAATGCAGTCTTTTAATTCTACTCCGTATTCTTGAGCTACAAGTTCAATCGCACTCTTCTTGCTTACGCCCTTTAAAACAACTTCTAATAAAGTTGGCGAAGATTTTACAAAATCAAGATCACTATATTTGACTGAAAGTTCTTTTTGCATACGATCGATTTCTTCAGACTTTCCCATAATTAAGCCCTTATGTACGCCTTGTAAGCTAGTAATTTGATCAATATTAACCTTAGTAGAGTTTACGCCAACAATAGTTTCTTCCTTTTTAACTAAATTACTATCTTCTGTTGAGCTATACCACACGTAACCACTGTAGATATTCCAAGCTGAACCATTATTCTGTTCTTCAACATAGCGACAAATTTCAGCAGCTTCTTTTGCATCGAAAAAGCGTGTGATTAACGCTCTACCAGTTTCATCTAGGGCTAATGCACCATTATAGGCAATCATAGGAAAGACTGTAAGAATCTGTCCTACAGCTGTCATAATTCCCTTAGGTAGGCGAGCTGAGGTTGGTATAAAGACATTACCATTGATAATTTGTTGTCTAATTGCATCGCGTGTTTTAGCCGTTACTGTTAGTTCATCATTAATTAATGTGCCATCAATATCTGAAAAAATAAGTTTTGCGGACATTCTTTCACCCTTAATCTGTTTAGTTTATGTAATTAAGGATAATGCTAAAAAACTAAGAATTAAAGCAATTCAATAATCAATACTGGAATTTTATCTAGTAAATAATAATGAAGCTCTATCATGATTTGATAATAATTCGTGTTTACAATTTTATACATCAATGATAAAGTATAAGAGTTGCTTTTTTAAATAAAAAACACGAACAATTCTTTGGAGAGAGATTTATGAATTTTATTAAAAATTATTTTCAACTAGATAAATACCATACTAGTGTTAAAGTTGAATTTATTGCTGGTTTGACTACTTTTATTAGTATGTCTTACATTTTATTTGTTAACCCTAGCGTTTTAGGTGCTAGCGGCATGAACACCGGTGCTGTATTTACTGCAACCGCCTTAGCCAGTGCTCTTGGTACTGCCATTATGGGTATCGTTGCTAATTACCCGATTGGTGAGGCACCAGCACTGGGTATCAATGCCTTTTTTGCTTACACTGTTTGTGTGGGAATGCACGTTTCTTGGCAAACAGCTTTAGCCAGCGTATTCGTTGCATCAATTATTTTCATTTTAATCACTTTATTTAAGTTACGTGAAAAGATTATTGATTCAATTCCAGCTGACTTGAAGTTTGCTATTTCATCAGGTATTGGTTTATTTATTGCCTTTTTAGGATTACAAAACGGTAAATTAATCGTCGCAAATAAATCAACTTTGGTTGGCTTAGGCTCACTTCACGATCCACTTGTTTGGATCACCATCTTTGGTTTGCTTGTGACTGTTATCTTGATGATTTTAGGCGTTCCTGGTGCCATCTTTATTGGTATGGTTTTGGCAGCCGTCTTTGGTATTTGTACTGGTCAAATTTCATTGCCACACAAGGTTATCTCAACAGCTCCAAGTTTGGCACCTACTTTTGGTCAAGCTATCTTCCATGTTAAGGATATTAATTCTGTTCAAATGTGGGTTGTTGTATTAACATTCTTGCTTGTTACTTTCTTTGATACTGCTGGTACTTTGATCGGACTTGCCCAACAAGCCGGCTTTATGAAAAATAATAAGATGCCACGTGTTGGTAAGGCATTGGCTGCCGACTCAAGTGCGATGGCCGTTGGTTCAATTTTGGGTACCTCACCAGTTGGTGCATACGTTGAATCAAGTGCTGGTATTGCCGTTGGTGGTAGAACTGGTTTGACTGCCGTCTTTGTAGCAATCTTCTTCTTGATCTCAATGATCTTCAGTCCACTTTTGGGTGTATTCACCAGTCAAGTTACTGCACCAGCTTTGATTATCGTTGGTGTCTTGATGGCACAAAATACTGCTCACATTCACTGGAATAAATTGGAAATTGCGGTTCCTGCATTCCTGATTATTTTGGGGATGCCGCTTACCTACTCAATTTCTGATGGTTTGTCATGGGGGATGATTACTTACCCAATCTGCATGCTTGCAGCTAAACGTGGTAAAGAAGTTAGCCCGATGATGTGGGTATTATTCGTTGTATTCATCATCTTCTTGTGGGTACTGAACTTTTAACTAAAAAGAATATTAAAAAAGGACTAAGTTTGAAGTGGGCCGTAAAAGTTAGACACTTTTACGGCTTTTACTATGTCCAAATTAAACAAAAAACAAAGACTTAAAATTTATAATGATTGGAGAAATGGAAATAAATCCTTATCTGTAATCGCTTCTGAAATAAAATTAAATCGTTCTACCCTACAATATATGGTTAATTTAATAGATCGTCATGGGATCGAAATCTATGATAAATCTAAGGAATTGTTTACCAAAGAATTTAAGGAAAAAGCCATTGTTAGATCATTAACTGGTAATAATTCAATTAATCAGTTGTCTTTAGATCTGGGACTAAGAAGCAACGGTATCTTGTATAATTGGATTCGCGAATATAAGAAAAATGGGTATAATGTCGTTATCAAGAAGAAAGGACGGCATTCCGTTCATGAGTCAGAAGAAGCAATCCCAAACATCGCGCAAAGATTTAGAGAAGCAGATCCAGCAACTCAAAGAAGAAAACTTGAAATTGCGTATCGTCAATGCCTACGTAAAAAAACTAAACGCCTTGGATCAGAAACATCACAAGAAATAGCTCAGGCAGTCACTGAACTAAGGCAAGAATTCAAGGTTAGCTTGGACTATATATTTACAGTCTTGGCTCAAAATAAAGATCTGCCTTTAATAGCTCGCAGTACTTACTACAACATTATCAAGCCTAAAGATAAGCCTAAGAGAAAGAAACCAGGTTTCTTATCCAGAATGAAAGAAATCTTCGATTATCATCAAAGACGTTATGGCTATCGTCGTGTAGCTATGCAATTGCGAAAAGAAGGCTATGCCGTTACAGATCGAGCAGTTCGATACTGGATGCACAAACTTAAGCTCAAAGGTCGAAGACGCAACAAGCGTAAGTATTCCAGTTATAAAGGTACGATTGGTAAGATAGCTCCAAATCTGATTCATCGAGGCTTCTTTGCCATACGACCAAATATGAAGTGGTATACAGACATCACTGAATTTCACTTAAATGGTCAGAAACTTTACTTATCGCCAATTCTTGACGGCTGTGGTGGTGATATAGTTTCTTATTCAATCTCACGTCATCCGGATATGAATTTAGTTATGTCCATGCTCAATAAGGCTTTTGCCAAGCATAAGGCACTTAATGCCTGTATTTTTCACACAGATCAGGGCTGTCAATATCAGAGCAGAGTTTATCAGCGAGCCTTAAAGCTTCATGGCATCACGCAAAGCATGTCTCGTAAAGGTAATTCCATGGATGATGGTCTAATGGAAAACTTCTTTGGCCTGCTCAAAACAGAAATGTTCTATGATCAGGAGTACAAGTATCACAATCTTGAAGAATTAACACAAGCAATCGAAGAATATATCAAATACTATAACAACGAAAGGATAAAGAGCAGACTAAAAGGCTTAACCCCGATTGAATATCGAGATCAAGCCTTAGTCAGCTAGAACAAATATTTGTCTAATTTTTACGTCTCAGTACAGTTCGAATTTCAACTTAGCCCTTTTTGCTTACACTTTCTCCTATTTTTTAACAAAAAACAATCTCTTTTTTTAGCATTCAATCCAACAGAAACGTAATATCCACGGTGTAGAAGTTCAATGAAAACAATATTTTCTTATATTCTTTATAATTTTGCATATTACCCAAGAAATACTAGTGTATAGTTTCTAAGCAATATGATTTTTGATGACAATTTGGGCAACGCAACCTTCTGGTATGTGGCGTATGTGCTGCAAACATAAATTTCTTAAACTCTGGGACAAATTTGTAATCACAATTTGGACAAATGTATGCCACTTTTTGATAGTACTTTTTCAATAACACAACAGACATTGCAATCAAAAACGCTACCAAAACTATCACTGAAATATATGCCACCATGTTCATTTTATTGATCAAAAAGTACGCTGCAATTGTCATACCAATTAGCTCAACAGCAATTTCTACTGCTGCTAACTTCCACATTGAACGTGTTAATTCTTTATATCTAATTTCATTGTTCATAATCTTCGTAATGTCAGTAATTTCAGCAATATTATTAGGTTTACTCAGAATTTTTTGTAGCTGGATAATTTTCTTATTTTGTTTTTCTAGTTTTTTGTTTCTTCCTTATTTCTCTTCAATTGATCTTTAAGTAAAAGTTCAATTAACTTATCACCATTTTCGTCTTCAAGTATTTTTTGAATATCCTTTAACGAAAAGCCTAATTCTTTTAAAAAGATAACTAATTTTAATTGTTTGACTTGTTCTACAGTGTAAAAGCGATAACCATTTTCACCAATACTATTTGGTCTAACCAAACCTTTTTGATCGTAGTATCGAATGGTCCTGGTTGTTATATTCAACTTTTTAGCTAATTCTCCGATTGTGTATTTCTCTGACATTACTTTCTCACCTCACAATTTAAATATACGGGTTTACGTGACGTAAAAGTCAATAATAAGCTAAATATTCTCTAAAAAACTTCAAAAAGCAAATATTTTAACTTTTCCTATTGAAATTATTAACAATAAAAGTATAATTTTAATTGAATGTTCACTTTATACAATTTTTGGAGGACAAAATGAACGCAATTAGCAATTTCTTTCATTTAAAGGAGAACAATACTTCCTTTAAGACCGAATTATTGGCCGGTTTGACTACTTTTGTAAGTATGTCATACATCCTTTTTGTTAATCCCAACGTTTTAGGTGCAAGTGGGATGGATAAAGGTGCGTTGTTTACTGTTACAGCATTATCCGCAGCCTTTACCTGTATTGTTATGGGACTCATTGCTAACTATCCAATCGCTTCAGCCCCAACATTAGGTTTGAATGCATTCTTCACTTACACAGTTTGTCTTGGTATGCACGTTAAATGGCAAACAGCCTTAGCCGCTGTTTTAGTTGCATCCATCCTTTTCATTTTACTAACTGTTTTTAAAGTTCGTGAGATGATCATAGATGCTATCCCTGCCGATATTAAATACGCAATTTCTGCTGGCATTGGTTTATTCATCGCTTTCATCGGACTTCAAGGTGGTAAGTTAATTCAAAATAGCGATTCAACTTTAGTCACTATCGGTAGTCTTAATAATCCTACAGTCTGGATCACTATCTTCGGTTTGATCGTTACCATCTTCTTAATGATTGCACGAATTCCTGGTGCTATCTTTATCGGTATGATCGTAGCTGCCGTCTTTGGAGTAGCCATTGGTCAAATTCCAATGCCTAAGGGTATTGTTTCTTCAATTCCAAGTATTGCTCCAACTTTTGGTCAAGCAGTTTTTCATATTAGTGACATCAACACTGTTCAAATGTGGGTTGTTGTCTTTACCTTCTTATTAGTAACTTTCTTTGATACAACTGGTACTTTAATTGGTTTAGTTCAACAGGCCGGTTTAATGAAGGACAACAAGATGCCACGCGCCGGTGAAGCTTTAGCTGCCGACTCATCAGGTATGCTTGTTGGTTCAGTACTTGGTACCTCACCTGTCGGCGCCTTCGTTGAATCAAGTTCTGGTATCGCAGTTGGTGGTAGAACTGGTTTAACCGCAGTTTGGGTTGGTATTTTCTTCCTAATTTCTACTATCTTCAGCCCAATCTTGAGCGTCTTTACTACTCAAGTAACTGCACCTGCCTTAATCATCGTCGGAGTTTTAATGGCTGAAAACTTGGCTCACGTACACTGGACTAATCTCGAAATTGCCATTCCTTGTTTCCTCATTGCAATCGGAATGCCTCTTACTTACTCAATTTCAGACGGTTTAGGCTGGGGCCTTATCGTTTACCCAGTTTCAATGATCGCAGCTAAGCGTTTCAAGGAAATCACACCAATGATGTGGATTCTGTTCGTGGTGTTCATTATTTACTACGTGGTTTTAAACGTAAAATAATTTCATTAATAAAATACCTTCATCTAAGCAAGCAGTTAATAGCTGCTTGTTTTTTGGAATTTCACTGCAAAGATTTATATGCTTGATTAAAAATAATTAAAAAAAGTATTGACAATTAATTAATGCTTCAGTATTATAACTTACAACATAAATAATATTTTAGCTTTGATAAGGAAAGTAACTTAAGATAAGATTTTCAGAGAGTCTTCGCTTGGTGAAAGAAGATAATTAAGTCTTACGCGAAAATCACCTTTGAGCCGAGAGTGCGATAATTAGCATTCTCAGGGTCCGCCCTATACAGCGGCGACGTATCGCTAATCACAAATAGATTGGCCGCACGTGCAGAGGGTTAAATGTTGAAAAACTTTTAACAAAAATAGGTGGTACCGCGTTTTAAACGCCCTATTAGATCAAATTGATCTGGTAGGGCGTTTTTTTTATTATCAAAGTTAAGTTATTAATTTTTAAGGAGAATTGGCAATGGATCAAACAAGATTAGTAACTTTAGATAATGGTTATCACCTATTTACACGAAAAGTCAATGAAGGACCTATTAAACTGCTTTGCTTACATGGTGGCCCTGGCGGAACACATGAAACTTTTGATAATTTTAAAGATGGCTTAAAAGGGCAAGGCGTTGAAGTTTATTCATATGATCAATTAGGATCTTACTATTCTGATCAACCTGATTTTACTAAAAAAGAAAATAAATCATTACTTTCTATCCCTCGATATGTCGACGAAGTCGAAGAAGTAAGACAAAAGTTAGGCTTAGATAACTTTTACTTGTTGGGACATTCATGGGGTGGACTTCTTGCTCAAGAATATGCTTACAAATATGGCAAACACCTAAAGGGCCTAGTTCTAATGTCAATGATTGATAACTTAGATGAATATACAGAAAATATTAATCATGAACGTGAAGAAACTTTTTCACCTGAACAAGTTGATTACATGAAAGAATGTGAAAAAGCTGAGAACTTTACTGACCCTATGTATCAGCAATTAGTTGCTCATCTTTATTCCCTCTTTTTAACAAGACATCCCACAGGTACAGCTCATCCTGTAAATACTCACAATAATGTGATTTACAACTATTTCCAAGGAAATAATGAATTTGTTATGGTGGGTGAGCTTACCAAATGGGATTTCAGAGAGAAACTAGCAAGTTTGAAGATGCCAACTTTATTAACCTTTGGAGAATTCGATACTATGCCACTTTCAGCTGCTCGCAGAATGCATCAAACACTAAGTAATTCACGCTTAACTTTAACTCCGGATGGCGGACATTGTCATAATACTGATAATCCAAAAGCATTCTTCACGTCTTTAACTAAGTTTTTACACGATGTTGAGAACAACACATTCAAGGGAGAATAAACTATGAAATTAAACAAATTACTATTATCCGCTTCCGTCGTCTTAGCTTCTTTAGCTACCGCTGCTTGTGGAAATAACAACGCTTCTGCTAATAAAAAAGATCAAACTTTACATTTAATGCAAACAGGAGAAATCTTATCTTTAGATACTTCTAATCAAGCTAATATTAGTCAATGGAATGTCCTAGAAAATTCTATGGAAGGACTTTATCGTGCCGATAAAGAAGGTAATCCTTCTCCAGCAATGGCCACAAAATTAGTTAAGCCAACAGATCACGGTAAAAGATATACCTTCACCTTAAGAAAAAATGCTAAATGGTCTAATGGAGATCCTGTAACTGCGGAAGATTTTGTTAATTCATGGCGTAGATCTGTCAGTCCTAGCTCTCAATCAGGTTATTCTTATATCTTCACTGGTGTAAAGAATGCCACCAAAGTCACTGCAGGTAAGTTGCCAGCAAAAGATCTAGGGGTCAAAGCTTTAAACAATCGCACTCTTCAAGTTGACCTAGAATATCCAATGCCATACTTTACTAGAATGATGGTGCTGCCAGCATTCTTCCCACAAAGCAAAGCTGCTTTAACTAAATTTGGCAAAAGCTATGGTTCTGCTTCTAATAAGATGTACTACAATGGACCATTCAAGGTTGATGGTTGGACAGGTAGCAATTTGTCATGGGACTTGGACCCAAATAAATATTATTACGATAAAAAAATATTCATTTAAAGAAAATGAAAATGCAAGTTGTAAAAGATGCAAACACTGCACATCAACTTTTCCAACAAGGAAATCTTGATGACGCAACTATTACAGGAACCACGGCTCAAGGCTTGCAAAAAGATAAAAATTTAATGCATCTTAAACGTGCCGGAGTCTACTATTTACAACTAAATCAACGTCAAGGACGTGTATTTTCAAATTCTAAATTACGTGAGGCTCTATCTTTAGTATTAGACAAAAAACACTTAGCTGAAAAAGTACTTGCCGATGGTTCAGAACCTGCATATACATTTGTTGCACCAACTTTAGTTAAAGATCCAACCACTGGCAAAGATTTTGCAACTGAAATGAAGCCAAGTGAAAATTATAATGTCAAAAAAGCACAAAAATTATGGCAAGAAGGCTTAAAAGAAGAAGGAAAGAAATCTGTCACTTTAACTTACTATACAGATGATCAAACTATCAATAAGAATATTGCCCAATTTGTTCAATCACAAGTTGAATCCAAATTAAAAGGTGCAGATGTTGAAGTACACGCTGTTCCTGCTAAAAATACCCAAGATAATGTAAGTAAAGGCAACTTTGACATGCACTTTAGTTTATGGCTTGCTGATTATGCTGACCCAATGAGTGATTTTGATATCCTTCAAACCAATAATGCTCAAAATTACGGTAAGTATAGTAGTAAGGCTTACGATAATTACATCAGTGCCGCTAAAAGCAAGAGCGCCGCAGATGTCAAACAATACTGGCAAAATATGAGAAATGCTCAAAGTCAGTTAACTAAAGATACTGCAGTAGCACCTTTATACAACATGACCGAAAGTCACTTAGTAAGAAGCAACTTAAAGGGTGTATTATGGCACTCCGTTGGTGAAGTTGATTATACAAGAGCATATTTTAAGTAAATAATTTTTAAAACAAGCAGTTCCGGCTGCTTGCTTTTTGTTTCCCAGGAAATTTGCGTAGGCCACGTATTTCTGCTAAAATACTTAACAATCAAGTTATCTATATATCGTCGAAATAAGGTCGACAGTATCTACCCTGAGCCATAAATTCAGGACTATAGGTATCAGACGTCATAATTTTATTAAGGACATCTTTTACCCATGACTTTGGGTAAGCTATGTCTTTTTTCTTTTTGTTTTTATTTTGGAGGCGCAATGGATTTTTTAAATAAAGTCTTTCATTTAGAAGAAGCTAACACTAACGTTAAACGCGAATTAATTGCCGCATTAACTACGTTTGTCAGCCTCTCCTACATCCTATTTGTTAACCCTAATATTTTACACGCAGCTGGTATTCCTAAAGGTGCAGCCTTCACTGTAACGGCCATCGCTACAGCAATTGGTTGTTTCCTGATGGGCTTTATTGCAAACTACCCTATTGCCTTAGCTCCAACTCTAGGTAGTGGTGCTTTCTTCGCATACAACGTATGCGTGGGGATGCACATTTCCTGGGAAACAGCATTAGCTGCCGTTCTGGTTGCATCAATCTTGTTCATTTTAATTACCGTTTTTAAATTGCGTGAAATGGTGGTCAATGCGATTCCACAAGATATGAAGTATGCAATTTCAGCTGGTATTGGTTTATTCATTGCATTCATCGGCTTAAAAAATGGTCAGTTAATTGTTAACAGTGACTCAACTTTAGTTACTCTAGGTAAATTCAGTAATCCTGCTGTTTGGATTACTTTATTCGGTTTAGTTTTAACAGTTATTTTAATGTGTTTAAACGTACCTGGCTCAATTTTTGTGGGCATGATCATTACCGCTATTTTTGGCATGATTATCGGTCAAATTCCATTGCCACATGGCATCATTGCGGGCGCACCAAGCATTACACCAACTTTTGGACAAGCCGTTTTTCACTTAAAAGACATCAATACGGCACAACTTTGGATGGTTGTTTTAACCTTCTTACTTGTTACATTCTTTGATACTGCTGGTACTTTGATTGGGATGACTGAACAAGCCGGTATGGTTGATAAAGATGGTAAGATCCCACGAATTGGTCGTGCATTCTTAGCCGACTCAACTGCCATGGTTGAAGGAGCAGTCCTTGGTACTGCTCCACTTGGTACTTCAGTAGAATCAAGTGCTGGTATCGCAATGGGCGGTAGAACTGGTTTAACTGCTATCTTTGTTGGTATTTTCTTCATTATCAGCATGATTTTTAGTCCACTTCTTTCCGTTATTCCAACCACTGTAACAGCCCCAGCATTGATTATTGTTGGTGTGCTTATGGCAAGCAACTTAAGAAAGATTGATTGGGATAAGTTTGAAATTGCTTTCCCAGCATTTTTGACGGTTGTAGGTATGCCGTTAACTTACAGTATTTCAGATGGTTTGGCTTTAGGTTTAATTGCCTATCCTATCACTATGATCGCTTCAAAGCGTGCCAAGGAAGTTACTCCAATGATGTACATCCTGTTTGCGGTATTCGTCATCTTCTTCCTGGTTACTAACTTATAGAAGAAACTATATCCGCTTCGATTGGGAAGCGGATATTTTTATGGAGGTTTTATGAAAGATAAGAAAGCATTATGGATCATGGGTACCCTTATTTTCTCAGCTATTACAGGTATCTATTTTTACTTCAACATCCACAACTCATTAGGAACTACAATGGTCGTCATTCTTGCTGGATTTACCCTGTATCTTCTATTTCAAACTGGCCAACTCTATCAGAAAATGTGGACCAAAATCTTGATTTATTTGCTTGATGTAATTTGGATTATCATAGTACTGTTGATCGTTAGTCTTTTTAATCGTTAATTTTTTGTTGACAAATTATTTCCTAGGATATATTATGATAGCAACATTAAAAACAAATTAAGCAATGACAAGAAAAGTAATTGATAATATCGTCCACAGAGAGTTTCCATATTGGTGGAAGGAAATGACTATATATTATCTTTGAAAATGGCCTTCGAGCATGAACCTGCGATATTTAGCAGATTCAGGGTCCGCCCTCTATCGCGGTAGTGTATCGTCTTTTTGACCGTACATGAACCAAGGTGGAACTTCCATGAAGAATAGGTGGTACCGCGTGATAAACGCCCTATTAGATCGATATGATCTAGTAAGGCGTTTTTTTCTTTTTCATTGCTTAATTTTCGTCTATGCAAAGGAGTTTAGCAATGAGAATATCAAAGAAGATTTTAGCAACAAGCACAATTATCGTTTCAGCATTGGCTCTTGCAGCTTGTGGCAATCAATCAGCCTCTCAAAAGAAAAAGCAAGTTTTAAATTGGTCAGAAACCACCCAATTATCAACTCAAGATCCATCTTTAGCCACTGATACTACTAGTTTCCAAGCCTTATTGAACACTGGTGATGGTCTTTATCGTTTAGATAAAAACAATAAGCCAAGACTTTCTTTAGCCAAATCTGTTAAAACATCCAAAGGCGGCAGAGTTTACGATTTCGTCTTACGTAAAAATGCCAAGTGGTCAAATGGCGATCCCCTTACTGCAAAAGATTTTGTTTATTCATATCAAAGAACCGTTACACCAGCTACCAAATCACAAATGGCCTTTTACCTCTATCAAATTAAGAATGCCCAAGCAATCAACAGTGGCAAAAAGAAACCATCTACTCTTGGCGTAACTGCACCTTCTAAATATCATTTACACATAGAACTTACTCGTCCATTAAGTTACTTTAAGAATTTGCTTGCATGGCCATTATTCTTCCCTCAAGATCAAAAAGTTGTTCAAAAGTATGGCAAACTTTATGGTACTCAAGCTAAATACACTGTTTCTTCTGGTCCATTCACTTTAACTAAGTGGACAGGAAACAATAAAACTTGGACTTTAGCCAAAAATAAGAATTACTGGGATGCTAAGAACGTTAAATTAGACAGAGTCAACGAACAAGTCAGTGAATCAACAACCACCAGTTATAACCTCTTCCAAGCTGGAAAAGCTGACGAAACAGGCTTAACAGGTCAACAAGTAGCTGCCAACAAGAATAAGGCTGGCTACCACGCTAGACTTTCCTCAGCTATTCGTCGTCTTGAATTAAATCAAAACAAAGTTAAGGCATTCAAAGATCTTAAAATTAGACAAGCATTCTCATATGCAATCAACCGTCAACAATTAGCAAACAACATCTTAAAAGATGGCTCTATTCCAGCTAAGGGCTTCGTTCCATCAGGCATGGGTACAAATCCAAAAACCGGTGCTCAATTTGAAAATGACGCTTACGTAAAAAGTGGCGTAAGTTATGACTTAAATAAGGCTAAATCATTGCTCCAACAAGGCTATAAGGAAACTGGCATCAAATCCATTAAAGTTACTTTGTTGGCAAGTGATGACGATTCTTCAAAACAAACTGCCGAATTCTTACAAAGTCAACTGGATCGTTTGCCTAACGTAAATATTTCAGTACAAAACATTCCATTTACTCAATTGATTTCTCGTCAAACTACAGGAAACTACGAAATCACAATCAAGAATTGGCAGGCTGTTTTTGGTGACCCAATTAACTTCCTAGATGTTTTCCAAAAAGGATCAAGCTACCTTAATAACGGTTGGAACAATAATCAATTTAACAAATTACTAGATCAATCCGAAAACGTTTATGGTAATAGTCCTGTTAAACGTTGGAGCAGATTAGTTGCTGCAGAAAAGATCTTAATGAGAGATCAAGGTACTATTCCATTAGTTCAAGTAGCTCACCCACAACTTCTTAAAACTGATGTTAAGAATGTATCCTTTAATCCAACAGGCGTTCCATACGATTTCAAGAACGTTTACTTCAATTAATTATCTTAAGAAAGACATATGTCTTTCTTTTTTTAGTGTTTTAGGGTTTACAAATGTAAATATTAGTTGTATAGTTACATTTGTAAACGATAGGAGGAAGAAATGGTTAAACTTCAAGAAAAAGAAAGCACAATTTCCGACAGTGAGTGGGAAGTCATGCGAATCATTTGGACACTTGAGCCTGTGAGTTCAACCCAGATAATTCATGAACTGCAAGCTAAAAAAGATTGGTCCGAATCAACAATTAAAACTTTATTACGTCGTTTGGTTCAAAAGAACCTACTGAGTACTAAAAAAGAAGGCAGACACTTCGTTTATACCGCTAAGATCAATCAGACCCAAGTGATGGCGGAAACTGCACAAGAGCTACTTAATCGTATGTGTGACATGCATAAAGGTGAAGTATTATTACAACTTTTAGCCGATTCTTCTATTTCAAAAAATGATTTAGAAAAAATGAAGCAGAAAATCTCTGAAAAAGAAAAAAACGCTCCTGCCAAAGTTCCGTGTAACTGCTTGCCAGATGAAAAGCACTTCTGCTAGGAGGAAAGAATGAATATTTCACAAATTATTACATTAATAGTCGCTATTCTATTGATTGGCTTTATTCTCTGGTGGTTCTTCGGTAAACATGAAGAATCTGTAGAAAATGCTAATGTTAATCAAGGGATACAAGAAGCAAATATCGTTGTTAAAGGTGGGTACTCTCCTTCAACTGTTGTTCTTAAACAAGGCGTTCCAGCAAAAATTAATTTTGATATGAAAGATTCAACTGCTTGTTTATCTCATGTTGTTTTCGAACAGCTTGGCGTTGATAAGGATCTAACCAAGCAAAAAGTTACTACTATCGATATTCCAACTGACAAGAAAGGTACTTATAACTTCGCTTGTGGTATGGATATGTTTCATGGAAAGGTTGTTGTAAAATAATGAGTATTTTTTCAAAGAATCAAACTAAAAAAGTTGTTGTTAATGCAGATAATCACGGTTACAAACCAGATACCGTCACTTTTAAGGTGGGTAAGCCTGCTCAATTAAAATTCATCCCATCGGATAATATGGGATGTATGAACGAAGTTGTTTCAAGAGACTTGAATTTTGATGAAAAATTAGATGGTAAAAAAGACGTTACTATTGATATTCCTACCGATAAGCCTGGTACTTACAACTATGCTTGTGGTATGGACATGTTTCATGGAAAGGTCGTCGTTAAATAATGAAACTATCCAATATTAAGCGGTTTTGGATTTCATTTATTTTATCAATCCCGATGCTTATCCAAATGCTTGCTATGCCATTTCATTGGATGATGCCTGGTTACAACTGGATTGCATTTGTAACAACCACTATTATCATGGCTATTTCGGCTGCTCCTTATTGGAGCAGTGCTTGGGCAGCCTTTAAAAATCATAACGCTAATATGAATACACTAGTTGCTGTAGGTACTTCTGTAGCATACTTTTACAGTATCTTCGCCATGTTCACTAATCGAGAAGTTTACTTTGAAAGTGCGGCATTCGTTACTGTCTTTGTACTTCTTGGGGATGCCATGGAAGAAAAGATGCATAATAACGCTTCTAACGCTTTAGCTAAGTTAATTGACTTACAAGCTAAGGATGCCGAAGTTGAACGCAACGGTGAATTCGTTAAAGTTCCCCTTGATCAAGTTAAAGTGGGCGATATCATCCGTGTTAAGCCTGGTGAAAAAATTCCAGTTGATGGTGTTATCGTAGACGGATCAACTACTATTGATGAATCTATGGTTACCGGCGAAAGTATGCCAGTAACTAAGAAAAAAGGCGATAACGTTGTAGGTTCAACCATCAACACTAACGGTACCTTCACTTTTAAAGCAACTAAAGTTGGTAGTGATACCATGCTTTCACAAATCGTTGATTTGGTTAAAAAAGCACAAACTAGTCACGCCCCTATTCAAAACTTGACTGACAAAATTTCTAACATTTTCGTACCTGCTGTTTTAATCATTGCGATTATCACATTCGTGGTTTGGTACGTATTCTTAAACGCTCCATTAGTTACTGCATTACTATTTGCAGTTTCTGTAGTTGTTATTGCTTGTCCATGTGCCTTGGGTCTCGCAACTCCAACTGCATTAATGGTTGGAACTGCACGTAGTGCTAAGATGGGTGTATTAATCAAAAACGGTGAAGTTCTTGAGGAGGTTAGCGACATCAACACAGTTGTTTTTGACAAAACTGGTACTATTACAGTTGGTAAGCCACAAGTAACTGATATTGTTGGCGACAAAGACAAAGTATTAGCTATTGCAGCTAGCCTTGAAGAAAACTCTGAACACCCACTTGCTACCGCCATTGTTAAAAAGGCTAAAGAAGATAAAATTGCCTTAGCTAAAGTAACTAGCTTTGCCGCAATTGAAGGTAAAGGCGTTAGAGCAAGCTACAATGGAAAGACTGCCTTTGTAGGTAGTGATAAGTTGCTAGAAGATATTTCTATTTCCCAGGAAATGAAAGATCAAGCCATTAAATTACAAAAAGAAGCTAAAACTGTAGTTTATGTTGGTTTGGATAAAAAAGTAATCGGTTTAGTCGCTATTCAAGATGTGCCTAAACCTAGTTCTAAAGCTGCTATTGCCGAACTTAAGAAACGTGGCCTTAAAACCGTTATGCTCACCGGTGATAATCAAAATGTAGCTGAAGCTATCGGTAAAGAAGTCGGTATCGATCAAGTTATTGCTGGAGTTTTACCAACTGAAAAAGCTGCTGAAATTGAGAAATTACAAAATGAAGGTAATAAGGTTGCCTTCGTAGGTGACGGTATCAACGATGCCCCTGCATTATCTACTGCAAATGTTGGTATTGCGATGGGTTCAGGTACAGATATCGCTATTGAATCTGGTGGTATTGTCCTCGTTCAAAACGACTTAATGGGTGTTGTGAGAGCTCTAGACATTGCCAAGAAGACTTTCAATAGAATTAAATTAAACCTCTTCTGGGCTCTCATTTACAACACTATCGGCATCCCTATTGCCGCAGGTCTATTCGTAATCTTCGGATTAAGTTTAAGCCCTGAATTAGCGGGACTTGCAATGGCCTTCAGTTCAGTTTCAGTTGTAACGAGTTCACTTCTTTTAAATAAAGTCCGAATTGCCGGTCTAGATTAAGCAAAAAAGCACCTTTCGATGCTTTTTTGCTTTTTCTTTTAAATATTTTATAAACTCCGTATAATTAAGTAAAAAATAAAGGAGTTTTTAATTGTTATCCATATTTTACTGGCTTTTAGCTATTTTTCTTATTAACCTTGGAATTTTTATTTTTGTCTTAACACACGAACGACGCTCAATGTGGGCCGGCCTTACTTTGACCTCTACTTTAATGTTTCTAGCTTTTTTGGCCATTGATGCTCTTATTATCATCGAGGCTCAATTTCCTCAGCAACACCAAATAATTGCTAATTTATTACTTTTGGCCTCTGTAGGTGTAGCATTATTTATTTTAGTATTCGTATTTCTTTTGATTATTATTTTCCTCTATAACGGTATTAAAATTTTGATCAAAGAAGGTACTAAATGGACTAACTTTTTATCGCTAGGAACAGGAATAGCTATTATTCTACTAATTTTTGCATATCCTGTTTTAGGCCGCTCCACTTCTGCACCATGGTTTAGATTTATCTATCTCTTTTTATCAATGAGTATTTTCTACATAATCTTCATCATGGTAATGTATACTCTAACTTCTTGGTTAAACCTTATTAACATTAACACTAAGAAACTAAACTACATTGTTGTTTTAGGCGCAGGATTACTTGGTAAAAAAGTCACACCATTATTAGCCAGTAGAATTAATCGCGGAATTGAAATTTATCATAAAAATCCTGATTCTAAATTAATTATGTCGGGTGGTCAAGGACCTGATGAAGAAATTCCTGAAAGTCATGCTATGGCTGCTTATGCAGAAGAACATGGTGTACCTAAATCCGATATTATTATCGAAGATCGATCTAAGACAACTAACCAAAATCTTAAATTTTCTCACCAATTAATGAAACCTAACAGCACATTTTGTATCGTTACTAATTCATATCACGTTTATAGAGCGCTTGTTTTGGCAAAACGGCAAGGTTTACAATGTATTGGCTACGGCGCAAAAACAAAATGGTACTTCACTTTAAACGCCTTTATTCGTGAATTCATTGCTTATTTAGTAATTACTAAAAAGATGCAATGCAGTATCATTGGATCTCTTGCCGTAATAAATATTATTTTTGCAGCTCTATATTACGCTTCAACGCAATTTTTTAGCTAAATTATTTTTCATTACCAGGAATTAATTCATCCAAAATGCCGGCAAAAGTTTCTAAATTAAGGCTTTGAATATACACTTCACCACTACCTTTGAAAGTATTAACAATCCCCTCGCCGGTTCCAATCGATTGAATAAAGCCATTATCAAAATGAATATCATAATCAAGCCCTGTTGACCAGGCAACTACATGATTATTATCAATGGTAATTTCATCATTATTTAGTGTAATTTTCTTAATTGAACCATATGCGTTACATAATACTGTTCCTTCACCGCTAGTAGTCATTACAAAAAAGCCGCCAGTTCCTGAAAAGATTGCTCTACCAACCGATTGTTTCTTCATAGAATAGCTGGCAGAGCCGTCCATAGCTAAAAATTTCCCATCATTAATGCGATATTGCTCTTTTCCAAGTTTTAATGGTAAAACTTCACCTGGTAAAGCCGGTGCAATTGCCAACTTGCCCGTAGTTCGGCTTGCTTGTGCTTCAGTGATCCAAAAGCTCTCTCCTGAGGTGATTGAACGTCCAACTGCACGAATCAATTTACCGATTCCTGAACCTGTTCCATTTACTTTAGTATTTAACTTGATACTAGTTGAATGATAAACCATGCTTCCACGTTGAATAAATACCTTTTCACCCGGTTCAAGCTCAATATCAACTAATGGGAACTGCATTTGCTTATCAATACTATAATTCATACGGTTATCACTCATATTTTTCTCCAGTTACTAGTCCTTAACAATGGTGATTTCTCGACGATTGACTTTTATTTTTCCTTCTTTTTCCAATGATTTTAACTGCCTACTTAAAGTCTCAGGGCTTGTTCCCAAATAACTCGCTAAATCTTTCTTTTTCAAAGGTAAAGTAAATTTAGTCGCTCCATTCTTTTGACTTTGTTCAACTAAATAATCCATTAAACGATCTTTAGCATTCATTGAATTTCTGCGAACTGAATTAGTTTCTATTGCTACTAATTTCTCACCAAAGTTATTAAGCAAGTTTAAAGTTAAATCTGGTGTATCCTTAAGCAGCCTTTGAAAGTCAGCGCGACTAATGGAACAAATATAAGTATCCTGCAAAGCTTGAATAAAATTCTCATGACTATCATCTTGAAATAAATTCTGTTGTCCATCATAGTCACCTTTATTCAAAACTCCTAAGACAGTTTCTTTACCATCACGATTTAAATTATAGATTTTAGCACTACCTTTGTCTACGAACATCATTCCATTCTTACCATCGCCCGGCTGACGGATAAAGCTACCTTTTTCAAAATATTCTTGATGTGTAGAAATCGGAGCTATTTTTTCAAGCATTTTATGTGGTAACTTTGAAAATAAACCCGCCTTACTAATACAGCCAATTGGTGAATGTTTCTTCATATCTTTTAACCCCTTAAATTTCTAGAGAAAAAGCAGATTGCACTTACAATCTGCTTTTTTATTTACTTATCTTTTTTCTTTTTATCCTTTGAATCTTTATTTAGCAATTCTTCCGGATCCTTATGCTTTGGTGTTTTTTTTGGATCTGGAACGGTTGCAAAACGATCAAGCATCTTTTGTAAATTGTTAGGGTTGTCAAATGTTAATCCCATAGAACATCTTCCTTTCGTTTCCTAAATTATATAAAAATTCTTGAATATCTGACAAATTATTTAACCGTCATATTCGATAAAACGTTGCATTTTAATCATATCGCTACCAGCGAGATCAACGCTAATTAAATCATCATACTCATGATCACTTATATCGCCTAAATTATATTCGGTCAAAATTCTCAAATCAAAGCTTTCAGTATTACGATCAACCACTAAGCCTAATCGATCTGGATAATGATAGATTGAATCACAAATTTTAATTACTCGATCATGTGGCCACTCCTCAATTATTTCAGCTGGAGATTTGATTTCTCCACTTAAATTAATTGAGTGTTCTAAATAATCTGGATCAAAGCTATTATTCTTTTTTTGCCATTTAATTAAGTAATTAAAATAATTTAGTCGATCGGACTCTTCAGTTATATGTGAGATATGTTTTCGTGAAATAACGGCAATCGATTCTACTTGTCCAAGTTCATTCAAACTCTCAAGAATCAAGTTTTCTTCATCGTATTTAAGAATCTTACCAATAGCAAAATTACCAAATTGATCGTCGAACGTATAATTAAAATAAATTTCTACTAATTCTAACTTATTGTTGTAATTTCCCTTACGTTTTAAATATTGTAAAAAAAGATAATTATCAATACTATTTGCATCAAGACATACAATATCTTTAAGCGGAATAACGGTTGGATATTGATCTAACATATTACCATTACGTTCTAAAATTCTCACTTCATTTTTATCCAGTTGAGTAATTACACCGGTATAGGTTGTACCATTATTTACTTCAACGGTAATAAACGGACGTGCATCCGTAATGTTAACCAAGAGATCATAAAGGTTAGTAAAATCCCAATTTAATACAGATTGATTTGATTGTTTCATGTGGAACGGATCTTTTATATTAGTAATTGCAAAATAATGAAGCATTGGCGTTTCATTCTCAATTTTGGCAATCTGATCTTCTTTAATAAAAACAATTCCACCCAGATTACCATCTTGATCCACGGACTCCAATGTTAGCCAACCATGCTTTTTCGCAATTATTTTTCCAATATAGTATGAACTGGCATCGATAAAAGTAATGCTTTCATCATCCCCAATATTATATTGTTCCTGGTCCGCATTAAGAGTGATCTGTACCAAATTATTCAAATATATCCCTCTCTTCTATTGTTTCGTTTATCCGTCAAGCTCAACTCCTTGTAGTTTCTTCATCTCGCTATAAACTCTACCACGTTGGCTTGAATCAAATTCTAAAATAAGCATGTCTCCACCCCGAATAATCGTCTTTCCGGTTGGAATGATCTCATCATTGTCACGACGGATTGTTCTAATTCTAGTATCTTCTGGCCATTTAATATCAGCCACCTTTTTGTCTACCAGCTTACTGCTTTCATACACCGGTAGAACCATTTGATCAGCCACCCCAGTATAATCAGTCTTATGATCACTATTTGTATCCATAGCAGCTGCTAAAAGGCCATAAATAGGCTTGCCACCTAAAAGCTCGTCTACAAGTAATGCAATAAACGCTACTACTGCTAATGGCATCAAATGAAGTAATGAGCCTACCATTTCGGTAATTAAAATAATTGCAGTAAACGGTGCTCTAATAATTGCGGCAAAATAGCCAGCCATGGAGAAAATAATCAAATTTACCACCAACTTTTGTGGTAGTAAACCAAGCTGCGCCATAAATAAACCATAAGTAGCACCAATTAAAGCACCCATTGTTAAAATTGGCAAGAAAATACCACTTGGTAAGCCAGAATCATAGGATACAATTGAAAATACAATTCGCAGTACATAATAAAATGTTAAAAGTCCAATTAATCCCCATCCGGTTTTAGTAATCATGTGCGGCAAACTTAAAATTAAACGATTACCTGGTCCAGTAATTAATGGCCAATAATATGCAATCGGAATTAATATTGCCAAGGGAATAATTCCATATAGCCATTTAGGTAAAAAGGTGATTTGGGCATATAATTTTTTTACTCCAAATAATCCCACTTTATAAAGATGTCCTAGCAAGCCTAATATGATACCTAAAATCAACAAATGCCAATACAAATTTATTGGAAACGAATGATTATATGGAATTGCTAGTGCATGATGAAGACCAAACAAATTCGATACAACAAAATTAGAAGCAATCGCACCAGCTAATGCATTCATCCAAACTATTGGAGAGAAATTATGAAAGACTTCTTCAAGTACAAACAAGGATCCACTAAGTGGAGCACCAAAGGCTGCAGATAAACCGCTTGAAGCTCCTGTAGCTAATAAAACACGTGAATTTAATTTATTCTGCTTAAAGCCTTGTCCTACACCTTGTCCAATTGATGAACCCAATTGAAGTGATGGCCCTTCTGGCCCTAAAAACAACCCAGTTCCAATAACTAAAATACCACCAATTAATTTTCTCCATAAAATTGGAAACCAGTGTAGTGATAATTTTCCTTGTAACTGTAATTTAACTTCTGGAATACCAGATCCACCAACATGTGGATATTGTTTAACAAAGTAGCCGGCGATTACCGCTATCATAATAAATCCAACAATTATAGCAATAAACCAGACTGGATTTTGATGTGCTAGTTCAAATAAATGAAGCCAAAAATCCGATGTTTTTTCAATACCAAATCTAAATATTCCCACTACTATACCGGTACAAATCCCCACAATTATGGCCTGTAAAAGTAGCCTTATATTTGTTTTATTTCCTTCATCCTTCATGCGTTTCTCTCCTCAAAAAATATGTCGTTTTTATTGTACAACAAAAAGCCAGCTAGAATTAATCTAACTGACTTTCTTAGTTTCACATGAAACCTTATTTTTCTTCATACCATTCAGTATGATATACACCTTCACGATCATTTCTTTGGTAAGTATGAGCACCGAAGTAGTCACGTTGACCTTGGATCATGTTAGCTGGCAATTTTGGATTAAAAATTGATTCTAAGTAGTTGAGTGCTGCACTTAAAGTTGGAGTTGGAACGCCTGCCTTAGTAGCAAATTCAACTGATTTTCTTAATGCTGGAAGATTGTCTTCCATTAGCTTTCTAAAGTAGCCATCTTCAAATAAGTTGGTGAGTTCTTTGCCATCTGCGTAAGCATCTTCAATATCCTTAAGCATTGCAGAACGAATAATACAACCTGCTTCCCAACCTTGAGCAATTGACTTATATCTAAGATCCCAATCATAAGCTTTAGCAGCCATAGTTAATTCTTGGAAACCTTGAGCATATGCAACAGCTTGTGCTAATTGCAAAGTTTTACCAAATTCATCAACTAAATCGTCAGGAATTTCACCATCATATTTAAATTCAGTTGGCTTAATACCACTCTTAAGTGCCAAATGAGTTTGCTTACTCATGAAACGTGCCATAACTGCTTCAGCAATAACAGTGACTGGTGCACCAAGAGCTACACCATCTTCAAGAGTCCAGTTACCAGTACCCTTATATGAAGCAACGTTTAAAATGTGATCAATTATATGATCTGGAGTAAGATCATCTTCTTGCTTCAAAACCTTTGAAGTGATTTCACTTAAATATGCTTCTACTACGCTGTGATTCCACTTATCAAAGATTTCTGACATTTCACCATTACTCTTATGAGCAACATCACGAAGCAAGCTGTAAACTTCTGAAAATTCTTGCATGATGGCATATTCAATACCATTGTGGACCATCTTTACATAGTGACCTGCACCTTCAGGGCCCATGTAGCTTACACATGGCTTACCATCTTTATTTTTAGCAGCAATAGCTTCAAGAATTGGAGCAACTTCTTTATATGCTTCTTCATCCCCACCTGGCATCAGTGCTGGGCCATTTAAGGCACCTTCTTCTCCACCAGAAACACCCATACCGATGAAATGAATACCATGTTTTTCCATTTCATGGTAACGACGATTAGTATCGTGATAGTTTGAATTACCACCATCGATAACAATATCGCCTTTATCCAAAAGAGGGAGTAATTTATGTAAAGTTTGATCAACTGGATCACCAGCCATAATTTGGATCAAAATTTTACGTGGCTTTTCAAGTGAGTTAACAAATTCTTCCAATGTATAACAAGGCTTTAATTTGTCATCTTCATATTTTGCCAAGGCATCAACTTCAGGTTTATCAATTGAATAACCTGAAACTGAAAAACCATGATTTCTAACGTTTAAAGCAAGATTCTTGCCCATAACGGACAAACCGATAACGCCGAATTGTTGCATATCTTTAACGTCCTCCATTTAATCAAAATTCATCAATTATTATTATACGTTTTAGTATAGAAAAAAGCGAAATGAAAAGTTTTAATTTTCGGCATAGTTAATAACTATTTTGTTATTACCCACGAGTGTTTCACAAACATTTTCCCAGGAAATATTTTCAGACAATAAAAAAATCGGGACATATTGTCTCGATTTTTTATTATTATCTAAACTTAATTAGTGTTGAGATGCACCTGAAACTGTATCAGGAGTTGTATCTTCTACTGGCTCTCCTTCATGTTGAGATGCACCCGTTGCGGCATCAGCTTCCAAGCCATACTTTTCTGCAAAGTAACTAAACGGCTTCAAATCTTCAGCTTCATATTTCTTAACAAATGCTGGATCATCAAGTGAATTCAATTCAGTTGAATATGGCATCTTGTGAGTGTACTTAATATCGATAAGCATTGGACCATCCATTTGCTTGAATTCATCTACTGCTTTTTCAAATTCTTCTTTAGTACGTACAACAACGCCCTTAACGTTCATACCTTCTGCCACTTTTGCCCAATTATTATCAGGAATAATAACGCCTGACAAAGGCTGGTGAGATTCATCAACTTGCTCAGCCTCGATATAACCTAAAGTTTCGTTAGTAAATACCACATTTAAAACATGCATATTGTAACGTGACATAGTCAAAAGCTCTTGATTCATCATGGCAAAGCCGCCATCACCGGCTAAGTTCCAAACTTCACGGTCTGGATATACTGTAGCAGCCATAAGAGCAGCTGGGGCACCATAACCCATAGTTGCGTGAAGACCAGAAGTAGTCCACTTTTGATCATCATGTAAATTCAAAAGACGACATGAATCAACATTTACATTACCTACATCAATTGCAAAAATCGCATTGTCATCAGCTTTCTTGTTGATAACATCCCATATAGGTTCTGGACGAACTGGCATTTCATCAGAATTCTTAAAGCTATCTTCCCATGCATCCCAGTTCTCGCGGTCTGCAATAGCTGCTTTATAAAGTGGTGATTCGCTTCTTTCTTCCCCTTCTTCAATAAGAGCACGAAGAGCTTTCTTAGAATCCGCAAGCATTGAAACATCAGTTGAATGACGCTTACCAAATTTACCTGGGTCAACATCGATTTGGATAACCTTAGCATCCTTAGGGAACCACAAGCCTGAAAATGGTGAGTTATTACCTACCCAAACAACCAGGTCAGTTGCTGTTTGAACTTCTTGTGCTGCCTTAGGGCCAATACGACCAATAGTACCAATGTAAGCTGGGAACTTATCTTCAACCACGCCTTTACCTAGGTATGATGACATAATAGGAGTTTTGAATTTTTCCGCAAATTCCTTAACTTCTTCACCAGCATCTTTAGCACCTGCGCCGATGTACATAGTAGGATTCTTTGCTTCCTTTAAAAGCTTTACAGCCTCTTCGACTGAAGTTTCAGTTGGAGCTGGATAGTTAGGCTTTGGTTGTGCCTTCTTACTTACACGGAAGTTATCTTCAATCTTTTGCCATCCGTAATCCTTAGGAATGATCAAAACTGCTGGACCCTTTCTTGCATATGCTTGGCGAATAGCTTCATCAGTCAATACAGGAATAAGTTCTGGTGTCTTTGCTGAAGCACACCATACACTTGCATCCAAGAACCATTTATCTTCGTCAAATGCTTGGAAAAAGTCAATATCTTGTTTGCTAGTAGGTACATTAGCAACGATAGCAAGCATTGGTGTTTTATCATATTTTGCATCATATAAGCCATTAAATAAGTGAGCAGCACCAGGACCTGCTGAGCCGAAACATACACCCAGTTTACCAGTTACTTTGTATTCCGAAGAAGCAGCAAGTGCACCTGCTTCTTCGTGGCGGACCTCGATAAATTTCATTTTATCTCTAAAGTCATAAATAGCATTCATGCTTGAATCAAAAGATCCACCTGGAAAACCATAAATATGATCTATTCCCCAGTCGTAAATAACTTTAAGCATTGCGTCAGAACCATTAATTTTAGTCATATAAAGTACATCTCCTTAACTTCAATTCTCTTATAATGTATTATAAACACATTTTTCACATTTTCAAAACGCTATCTTTATTGTTATCATGCTAATGAAACCGCTTTTTCAAAAATAATCATTTCACAAAGTTATATAAATTATTACTTATTAAAAGCTAGATGTCAGCGTTCTCCATTGTGATCTTATGAACATTATTATACTAAAATCACACATTTATATATATTAATTGGCTTATTTATAGAAAAAAGTTAATAAAAACTTTTTTAATTATTTTTCAAATTATTTCCCGTACAATACTTAGTTATTTTTTCGAGCATGTAAAAAGCACAGATTGTTCAATCTGTGCTTCTACTTTTTATTTATTTACTCTAGAGTAGCGACCATTTTGAATATAAACACTCAAAATTGCTAAGTCCGCTGGATTAACACCCGAAATACGTTCAGCTTGTGCTAAAGTTTCAGGACGAATTTTTTCAAACTTTTGACGTGCTTCTGTAGCCAAGCCTTCAATCATATTGTAGTCGATATCTGCAGGAATCTTTTTAGCTTCTTGACGCTTTAAGCGAGCAATACGAGTTTCTTCTTTCTTAATATAACCTGCATATTTGATGCCAATTTCAACTTGTTCCTTAACGTAACGGTCACCATCAATTTTTTGACCAGTAAGCCGTTCAATATCGTTAATAGTTACATGTGGACGACGAAGAAAGACATCTGCCTTAACACCGGCTTTCATTGGTTCTTGACCAATACTCTTCAAGAAATCTTGTACTTCGTCTGTAACATGAACAGTAATTTCGTGCAATCTTGCTTGAGTATCCTTAATAGCTTGCTTTTTTTCTTCAAACGCTTGATAGCGATCATCAGAAATCAAACCAAGCTTATGACCATATTCAGTTAAACGTAAATCGGCATTATCATGACGTAAAATTAAACGATACTCAGCACGACTAGTAAGCAAACGATATGGTTCATTAGTACCTTTTGTTACCAAATCATCAATTAAAACGCCAATATAAGCATCATTTCTACCTAAAGTAAAACCTGACTTACCTTGTGCTGACAAAGCAGCATTAATTCCTGCAATTAAACCTTGACCTGCAGCTTCTTCATATCCAGAAGTACCATTCATCTGGCCAGCAGTAAATAAGTGCTTAACATTCTTAGTTTCCAAGGTATGCTTCAATTGCCATGGTTCCACAACATCGTATTCAATTGCATATCCAGGACGCATCATTTCTGCATGTTCAAGACCAGCAACTGAATGAACCATCTTAAGTTGTACTTCTTCTGGCATAGAAGTAGAGAAGTCTCCCACATAAACTTCCTTAGTTGTTTTACCTTCTGGTTCAAGGAAAATTTGGTGTCGATCTTTATCAGCAAATCTTACAACTTTATCTTCAATTGAAGGACAATAACGTGGACCTACTCCTTTAATTACTCCAGTGAACATAGGTGCACGATCTAAATTGTCTCTAATCACTTCATGAGTTACAGGATTAGTATATGTCATCCAACATGAAATTTGATTTTGTAGATAATTTTCATCTTTACTCTCATAAGAGAAATGACGTGGAACTTTATCCCCAGGTTCCTCTTCAGTCTTAGAATAATCAATTGTATTACCATTAACACGTGGAGGGGTACCAGTTTTAAAACGACGAAGCTTAAAACCTAATTTTTCCAAGTTTTCTGACAACTTAATTGATGGAGTAGTGTTATTGGGACCTGATGAATACATAAGTTCACCGATGATAATTTTTCCTCTAGCAGCAGTACCGGTAGTTAAAACAACACTTTTAGCATGATACTTTGCACCAGTATTAGTAATAACTCCCTTGCAGACGCCATCTTCAACTACCAATTCATCTACAATTGCCTGACGCAAAGTCAAATTAGGAGTATTTTCAATAGTATCCTTCATGTATTCATGATACTGCCACTTATCAGCTTGAGCACGAAGAGCACGTACAGCAGGTCCCTTACCAGTATTTAGCATTCTCATCTGAATGTAAGTAGCATCGATATTTTTACCCATTTGTCCACCTAAAGCGTCGATTTCTCTTACAACAGTACCTTTTGCAGGACCACCAACTGATGGATTACATGGCATAAAAGCAACCATATCAAGTCCAATAGTTACCAATAGTGTCTTTTGACCCATATGTGCACTTGCAAGAGCAGCTTCACATCCAGCATGACCAGCTCCCACAACAATTACATCATATTCGTTTGAATCATATGTCTTAATCATTATTCCCCTATCCTACTTTCCTAAACAGAATTGACTAAATAATTGTGTTATTAACTCATCCGGTGCACTTTCACCCGTAATTTCTCCTAATGTATCCCACGCGCCAGTGAAATCAATCTGAGCGATATCCACAGGTATTCCATCATCCACAGCTTGAATAACATCTTCCAATTCACTTTTTGCCTTGTGCAAAAGTGAAGTTTGTCGTTGATTAGTAACCATTACTTGATCATTAGAATTTTCAATCCCTGCAAAGAATAACTTATTAATTAATTCTTCAAGTTCATCCATATTATCTTCTTTCAAAATTGAAGTGGAAATAACTTCGCTACCTGTTAATTTTTTCATTTGTTCAACAGTTATTTTTTGACCTAAGTCGGACTTGTTCAAAATAATAATTCGTTTTTTGGAATCGGTTTCATTAATCAGTGACTTATCCTCAGCTGTTAATTCTTTACTTGCATCTATCAACAAGAGAACAAGATCAGCTCTTTCTAGAGCTTTCTTAGATCTTTCCACACCAATCTTTTCAACTTTATCATCGGTATGGTGAATACCTGCCGTATCAATTAATTCCAGTGGTACTCCTTTTACAGATACATATTCTTCTAGTGTATCTCGAGTTGTACCTGCCACATCAGTTACGATTGCTTTATCACTTTGTGTCAAATAGTTTAATAATGATGATTTTCCTACATTAGGCTGACCTACAATAGCTGTTGCTAAGCCATTGCGTAAAATTTTTCCCTCTTGAGCTGTCTTTAATAAGCGATCTATTTTTTCAATTACTGATTTAGCTGTATCAGCCATTTGATTGGCAGTAACTGTATCTGCATCATATTCTGGATAATCAATGTTAACTTCAACATTAGCAAGCGTATCTAAGATTTCTTGACGCATTGTGCGTATCTTGTGCAAAAGTCCACCTTCAAGCTGGCTTACTGCAACTTGACGTGCTTTATCAGTCTTAGCGCGAACAATGTCCATTACACTTTCTGCTTGAGTTAAGTCAATTCTTCCATTAACAAATGCTCTTTTAGTAAATTCGCCTGGATCGGCCATTCGTGCACCATGTTTCAAAAGAAGCTGCAAAATATGGTTAGTAACCACAATACCACCATGACAGTTGATTTCCACAATATCTTCACAGGTAAAAGTCTTAGGCGCGCGCAATACTGTTACCATTGATTCATCAATAGTTTTTCCAGTATCAGGATCAATAATATGACCGTAATGAATCGTATGTGTTGGCACTTGGGCCAAATCCGCACCCTTAAAAACTTCATTAGCAATTTTAATCGCGTCTTCACCGGACATTCGAACAATGGAGATTCCACCCTCACCAATAGGAGTCGAAATTGCTGCAATTGTATCAAATTCTGTTAAAACCTGAGCCATAATTTTTCCCTTTTCTCAATAAAAAAAGTGCATTATTCCACCACGAATAAGCATGATGGATAAAGCACTTTGACTACTTTATCTAAAAATCATTTTTAGATTGATATTCTTTTATTTATTTTTGCGTCCTAAACGCTTGTAAGTTTTTCTAAGCTTACGTTTGCGTTCACGCTCAGCCTCGTTTTTAGCCTCTTGCTCTTTTCTATATTTAATAGGATTTTGCAAGATAAATGTCTGAACTGCTTGGAACAAGTTAGAAATAACCCAGTACAATGTAATGGCTGATTGGAAGTTCAGGGCCATTACACCCACCATGATAGACATTCCGTACATCATCACTTTAGTCATACCATTTTGTGACGACTTAGGTGTTGATAACTGACTAATATATGTTGACAAGAAAGTAAAGACCATAGCCAAAATTGGCATTATGTAATATGGATCCGGCTTACTTAAGTCCATCCATAAAAAGCGTCCAGTTTGTAACTGTGGTGTACGTAAAATAGCACCATACAAAGCATACATAACAGGTAACTGAATTATAACAGGTAAACATCCTGTATATGGATTTACACCTGCTTCTTTGTAAAGCTTATTAGTTTCTTGTTGTAATAATGTCCTTGATTCAGTGTCACGTCCTGGATATTTCTTACGCAATTCATTTATTTGTGGTTGAATACTTTGCATCTTTGTTGTGCTTCGAATCGAAATAGCATTCAAAGGTAACAAGATGACACGGACAATAATGGTAAAGACAATGATAGCCCATCCGTAACTATTGCCCATTAACTTAGCTAACCACAAAATGAAAGCTGACATATAGTAGACAATCCAGCGGTCCCACCAGTTACCACTTGTATGTGATACTGGAGTCACTTGACCGTTTGCCCCCTGCGATGCACACCCAGTCAATACAACTGCAAGTGTAATTACGGCAAGGACAGCAAGAAGACGTTTGACATTTCTCTTAGTCAGAATGTCCTTCAATCTAATTTTCCTCAACTTCATCTGGCACTTCTTCAATAATATGAGCCAAAGCTAATGCATGTAGCAAGTTTTTGCGTACCTTGATCATATTAAAATCGCGAGCATAAGGTCGCGTAATGATTAAAAAATCAACATGTGGATTAATCCGCAATTTTTCTTCATCAATCACGGCCCGAATATAACGCTTGAGTCGATTACGTGCGACAGCGGTATGACCGACCTTCTTACCTACAGAGATTCCCACCCGAAAGTGTTTATTCTCTGTCTTTTCTACTGTATAGATGACAAAGGCACGGTTAGCGACGGAGTCGCCTGATTCGAAAACTTGCTGGAAATCTTTTTCAGATTTTACTCGATAAGACTTTCTCAAAACGTTTCATTCCACTCTAGTAGACTAAAAAAACCACTGGGATTCAGTGGTTTAAGCAGATAAGACTTTTCTACCCTTTGCACGGCGTCTTGCTAAAACCTTACGGCCATTTGATGTGCTCATACGCTTCATAAAACCGTGAACACGTGAACGGTGACGCTTCTTAGGTTGGTAAGTTCTTTTAGTTGTCATTTAAACTGCACCTCCATAAATATCTGTGCTAACTGCACAATTTCTTATTAAGGATAGCACGAATAGCAATAAAAACCAAGTATTTATTATAAAAAAAGACTATGTATACTGGATTATATTTTTCACTTACATCAAAATTTTGTGTGGATAAAATCTAAGTCATTTTTTCCACAAGTAAAAATCCACAAATTAATTCCCATCATTTTCCACAACTCACACCATGTTAAAAACTTAATTCACACCATGTGGATAACGCCTATAGATTTCATATTGGTTTACTGCTACAATAACATTTGCAATTCACAACATGCTTGTGCATAATTGATATGTCATTTTGTACTCATGTCAAAATGTGTATATCTCATCACAAATTATCCACGCCTTGTTGAAACTGTTTATTATTTTTTCGCTTGTGGAAAACTTTCTAATATCATGTTAAACTAAATATGCTTTTTACAAATGGGGGAATATTAACTTTGTTCAATTTTGAAAAATTTTGGCAACATTTTAACGATGAAATGCGTGCTCGTTTTAATGAGGTTGCCTATAATGCATGGTTTAAAAATACTAAGCCTATCTCGTACAACCAAAAAACGCATGAATTAAAAATTCAAGTTCAAAATCCAGTTGCAAAAGGTTATTGGGAAAAAAATCTTTCTTCGCAACTAATTCAATCTGCATATGGTTATGCTGGTGTTGAACTTCTACCTGTCTTTCAAATCTCCGAAGACAGTGATACACCTGAAAGAATAGTAACGCCTGAACCTCAACATAATTTGCAAACCACACCAACGCGTGCACCACAAAGAGAGTTTGCTAAAGATTTAAAGTTAAACGAAAAATATACTTTTGATAATTTTGTTCAAGGTGAAGGAAATAAATTAGCTGCTGGTGCTGCTTTAGCTGTAGCGGATAGTCCTGGTAGTTTTTATAATCCACTATTTATTTTTGGTGGTGTAGGTCTTGGGAAAACCCACTTGATGCAGGCAATTGGTCATCAGATGTTAGTTGAAAGGCCTAATGCTAAAGTGGTCTACATTCAAAGTGAGACTTTTGTCAATGATTTTATTAATTCAATCAAAAATAAAACTCAAGATAAGTTTCGCGAAAAATATAGAACGTGTGACTTGCTTTTAGTAGATGACATTCAATTTTTTGCAAAAAAAGAAGGAATTCAAGAAGAATTCTTCCATACTTTTGAAACTTTATATAATGATCAAAAGCAAATAGTCATGACCAGTGACCGATTACCAACTGAAATTCCAGATTTATCAGAGAGATTAGTTTCTCGTTTTACCTGGGGGCTTCAAGTTGAGATTACGCCACCAGATCTCGAAACAAGGATTGCAATCTTACGCAGAAAAGCGGAAGCTGAAGGATTGACTATTGACGATGACACGCTTGATTACATAGCTTCTCAAGTAGATACCAATATCCGCGAACTCGAAGGTGCTTTGGTAAAAGTGCAAGCCTACGCGACTATTGAAAAAGCTGATATTGATATCAATTTAGCCCGTGAAGCATTAGTAGATCTTAAATTAGTCCAAAAAAATAGGGGATTACAGATTCCTAAAATTCAAGAAGTTGTCGCAAATTATTTCCAAACTTCAACTGCCGAATTAAAAGGGAAAAAACGTGTACGTCAAATTGTGATTCCACGCCAAATTGCTATGTACCTTTCACGCGAATTAACAGATGCAAGTCTACCAAAGATAGGACAAGAATTCGGTGGAAAAGATCACACTACTGTGATGCATGCCTATGATAAAATCGATAAGCAAATGAAAACTGATGCTGATATAAAAACTGCCGTATTCGATTTAAAGCAAATGCTTGAACATTAATCACATTTTTATCCCCTGTGAATAACTACACAGAGTTTTACACATGTTTTTAACCGCAACATTTCCGTTATTTCAAGCTTTTCATGAGTTTTCAACAGAAATCACAGGCCCTACTACTACTAATTAAATATATAATTAATATAATTAAAGAAGTCACACTATTTTAGGAGGACAAAAATGAAATTTACCATTAATCGCAATCTGTTTATAGAGAACTTGAACAATGTTATGCGTGCTATTTCCTCAAGAACTACTATTCCAATACTCAGTGGTATTAAGTTAGAGTTAACAAACGAAGAATTGATCTTAACAGGTAGTGATACAGATATTTCTATTGAAATAAAGATTCCTGTAAACGAAGATTTAAATGTTGAATCCACAGGTTCTATTGTTTTACCAGCTAGATTCTTTAGTGAAATTATTAAAAAATTACCTGGTAAAGACTTTTCTTTTGAAGTGAAGGAAAGTTTTCAAACTCAAATTATTTCTGAAAACAGTGAATTCACAATTAACGGTTTAGATGCAAATAATTATCCACGATTACCTGAAATTTCAGATTCTGCTTCATTTACAATTTCAGGTAAGACTTTCCGTGAAATTATTAATGAAACCCAATTTGCCACTTCTAATGATCAAACAAGAGCTATTTTGACGGGGGTCCGTTTCTTCTTTAAGCCAGATAGTATTAAAGCAGTTGCTACCGATTCACATCGTTTATCACAAAGAATTATTGCTTTAGAAAACGGACCTCAATCAGAAACTGATCTGATTATTCCTGGTAAGAGCTTACAAGAACTAGCAAGAATTATTGGTGAAACTGATCCAGAAGTAAAAGTCTGCCCAGGGGATAGCCAAGCCCTATTTGTTATTGGTAATCTTGCATTTTACTCACGTCTATTAGACGGTAATTATCCAGATACTGATCGTTTAATTCCAACTGAAAAAACTACCAGTATTGAATTTGACATTCCAGAGTTATCTAGCGCCCTTGAACGTGCGAGTTTATTAACTCATGCTGGAAGAAACAATGTCGTAACCTTAACTTTGGATACTGAAAAGCAAACTGCTAAGCTATCTGGTAAATCAGCTGAAATTGGTAATGTAGAAGAAGATGTCAGCTTTAGAAATCTCGAAGGAAATAACTTAGAAATTTCATTTAATCCAGATTATATGCGTGATGCGCTTAGAGCTTCAGTAACCGATTCTGTTATTATGAGTTTTACTAAGCCACTTCGTCCATTTATCATTAATCCAGACAAGAAAGATATTGAATTTGTTCAATTAATTACCCCAGTTAGAACTTATTAATCATTTTTATAATTTTTAACTTAATAAAACCACCCTTCATGGGTGGTTTTTATTTTGCATTTTCGCTTATACGCCGAAAAAAGACGTTCTTTTATTTTTTATAGGTATTAGTGTGTAATTAGTTTGATTTTTAAAAAAACGCTTAAAACGCGTTAAACAGCGTTTTAAGTTTGTTATTTAGCTTGAAAACTAATATAATTATATAGGTAAAAAGAGCATTGAGGGTGAGTATTATCAAGTATTTTACAATTGATGGCGAGTACATAACTTTAGGACAATTTCTTAAAGAAGAAAGCATTATTTCATCAGGTGGTCAGGCAAAGTTTTATCTCCAAGATAATCCTGTGACCTTAAATGGGGAATTGGAAAATCGAAGAGGAAAAAAACTGCACGTTGGTGATCACTTATTGGTTGATGGACAAGAATATGAATTTCGGCAGGAAGATTAATGTATCTTGATCATTTAACTGTTCAAAATTTTCGTAACTTAAAGAAACTTGACGTGGATTTCGATCCTAACGTCAATATTTTTATTGGTAAAAATGCACAAGGAAAAACTAATTTACTGGAAGCCATTTATTTTTTAGCATTAACGCGTTCACACAGAACAAGCAGTGATCGTGATTTAATTGGTTTTGATGGAGAATACACAAATTTAGCTGGACATGTGCAAAAGAGTCAAGTGACTTTAAATCTACGCGTTTTAATCACAAAAAAAGGAAAAAAGGTGTGGATAAATCGAATAGAACAGGCAAAATTATCGAAATATGTAGGACAGCTTAATGCCATTCTATTTTCTCCCGAAGATTTGGAGTTAATTAAAGGTGCACCGTCCTTACGTAGAAGATTTATGGATCAAGAATTTGGTCAAATAAATGCAGAATATTTATATTTTGCTAGTAAATATCGCCAAGTTTTAATTCAAAAAAATAATTATTTAAAACAGTTGGCTAAAGGAAAGGCGAAAGACCAAGTTTTTTTGGACGTTCTTTCTGATCAGTTAGCTGGGATTGCGGCAGAATTGATTTATCGTAGGTTTAAGTTTTTAACATACTTAAGTCATTATGCTAGTGATGCCTATACTCACATAAGTCTGGGCAGCGAAAAACTGTCGATTGCTTATCATCCATCCGTATCAGATATTACGGCCGATGATACTACTGAGGAAATTTATCAAAAGATTCTAAATAGTTTTAATCGGAATAAGGCTAGCGAGATTCGTAAGGGCACCACTACTTCCGGTCCGCATCGTGATGATATTGAATTTAAACTTGATGGAAAAAATGCCCATTTGTATGCTTCGCAAGGACAGCAACGCTCAATTGCTTTAAGCATAAAACTAGCAGAGATTCAATTGGTTCACCAACTAACAGATGAATATCCACTACTGCTTTTAGATGATGTTATGAGTGAATTGGATCATGGGCGGCAAAGTGCGTTACTCAATTATATTCACGGGAAAACACAAACTTTTATTACTACAACGGATTTAGAAGGAATTTCCTGGGACATAATAAAAAAGCCACGTGTATACCACATTCAATCAGGTACGATTAGTTTGGAGAAGGAGAATTAAATGGCTGATAATTCAAAAGAAAATCTTGATAAGATTAAAGAATATGAAAAAGAAGCCGACAAATACAACGCCAGTCAAATTCAAGTTTTAGGCGGCCTTGAAGCTGTTCGTAAGCGGCCAGGAATGTATATCGGTTCGACCAGTTCTCAAGGATTGCACCACTTAGTGTGGGAAGTCATTGATAACAGTATCGATGAACGTCTCGCTGGATTTGCCACTAAGATTGAAATTACTATCAATGAAGATGGCAGTGTGACTGTTCAAGATGATGGTCGTGGAATTCCTGTGGATATCCAAGAAAAGACTGGTCGTCCAGCTCTTGAAACTGTATTTACTGTGCTCCACGCTGGTGGTAAATTCGGCGGTGGCGGATATAAAGTTTCAGGTGGGTTGCACGGGGTTGGTGCATCGGTTGTTAACGCATTATCCACAAAGCTTGATGTTACTGTTATGCGTGATGGTAAAAAGTACTTTATTGATTTTGATCACGGTCGCGTTAAAGATGAAATGAAACAAGTTGGTACGGTGCCGCTTGATCAACATGGAACAATCGTTCACTTTTATCCAGATCCAGATATCTTTACCGAAACAACCACTTTTGATGACAAAATTTTAAAGAATAGAATACGTGAATTAGCTTTCTTAAACAAAGGCTTGGAGTTAACTTTTACAGATAAGCGTAAAGAAACTGCTGAAACTGATGTGTATAAATTTGAAGGCGGTATTAAAGAGTATGTAGCCTTTTTAAATGAAGGCCAAGAAGTATTATTTGATGAACCAATTTATGTTGAAAGTACTTATAACGGAATTGACGTTGAAGTGGCTTTGCAATATACAAATGGATACAAGACCACATTAATGACCTTTGCTAACAATATCCATACTTATGAAGGTGGGATGCACGAAGCTGGATTTAAGACAGCTTTAACACGTGTAGTTAATGATTATGCACACAAGGCTAAAATTCTTAAAGACAAGGATGACAATCTTTCAGGTGAAGATATCCGTGAAGGAATGACTGCTGTTGTTTCAGTAAAACACCCTAGTCCACAGTTTGAAGGTCAAACTAAGACTAAGTTAGGTAATTCAGATGCGAGAACTGCAGTTGATAAGTCATTTTCTGAAACCTTTAGTCGCTTCTTGATGGAAAATCCATCAATTGGGCGTAAGATTGTGGAAAAAGGTCAACTTGCTGAACGTGCTCGTAGTGCTGCTAAGCGTGCACGTGAAGTTACACGTAAGAAATCAGGTTTGGAAATTGCTAATTTGCCAGGAAAACTTGCTGACAATACAAGTAATGACCCAAGTATCTCAGAGTTATTCATAGTCGAAGGTAATTCAGCCGGTGGATCTGCTAAGCAAGGTAGATCTCGTTTGGCTCAAGCTATCTTACCGATTAGAGGTAAAATTTTGAATGTGGAAAAAGCTTCAATGGATCGAATTTTAGCTAACCAAGAAATTAGATCCTTATTTACGGCTTTAGGCACGGGATTTGGTGCAGACTTTGATGTTTCAAAAGCACGTTATCATAAGCTGATTATTATGACTGATGCCGATGTCGATGGTGCCCACATTAGAACACTTCTTTTGACGCTTTTCTACAATTACATGCGTCCAATGATTGATAAGGGATATGTTTACATTGCTCGTCCACCTCTGTATCAAGTGCGTCAAGGTAAGGTCATTAAATACCTTGATACTGACGAAGAATTACATGATTACTTAGGTAGTTTACAACCAAGTCCTAAGCCGGTAGTTCAACGTTACAAGGGGTTAGGTGAAATGGACCCAGAACAGCTTTGGGAAACTACAATGAATCCAGAAAATAGACGTTTAGATCGAGTAAGCCCTGAATATGCTAAGGATGCAGATGAAGTCTTTGAACTTCTCATGGGTAATGAAGTTGCACCAAGACGTGACTTTATCCAAAAGAACGCAAAATATGTTGAAAACTTGGATGCATAGGAGGTATTAGATGGACGAGAATCAAACTCAAGATCATAGAATTAGAAATGTCGATCTAACTGGCATGATGCGTAGTTCTTTCTTGGATTATGCGATGTCAGTTATTGTGGCTCGTGCGTTGCCTGACGTTCGTGATGGATTAAAGCCAGTACAGCGTCGTATTCTATACGGAATGAGCGAATTAGGTGTTACTCCAGATAAGCCTTACAAGAAGAGTGCCAGAATTGTTGGGGAAGTTATGGGTAAATTCCACCCACACGGTGACTCATCAATTTATTTAGCTATGGCTCACATGGCACAAGACTTTTCATATCGTTATATGTTAGTTGATGGACACGGTAACTTTGGTTCTGTCGATGGTGATGAACCAGCCGCAATGCGTTATACCGAAGCAAGAATGAGTAAAATTGCTGTTGAAATGCTTCGTGATATTAACAAAAACACAATTGACTGGCAAAGAAACTATGATGATACTGAAAGCGAACCAGTTGTTTTGCCAGCTAGAATCCCTAATTTGCTAGTTAATGGTGCAAATGGGATCGCTGTTGGTATGACTACTAATATCCCACCACATAACTTGAGTGAAGTAATTAGTGGACTTCATATGTTGATGAGGAATCCAGATGCTACAACTAAGGATTTGATGAAGGAAATACCAGGTCCAGATTTTCCTACTGGCGGAATTATCATGGGGCGTGGCGGAATTTATCGTGCCTATGAGAGTGGCAAGGGTAATATTGTAGTTCGTGCTAAGACTAATATTGAGACTGAAAAGAGCGGCCGTGAAAGAATTATCGTTAGTGAAATTCCATTCATGGTTAATAAAGCTGAATTAGTTAAGAAGATTGCAGATTTAGCACGTGAAAAGGTAATTGATGGAATTACTGGGGTTCGTGATGAATCAGATCAAACTGGTATGAGAATCACGATTGATATCCGCAGGGATGCAAGTGCAAGTGTTGTTTTAAATAATTTGTTTAAGCAAACACAAATGCAAGCTAACTTTGGTATGAACATGGTGGCTATTGTTGATGGTGCTCCACACTATTTAACTTTAAAGCAAATGCTTCAATACTACTTAGATCACCAAGAAGATGTTGTAACTCGTAGAACTAAATTCGAATTAGCTAAAGCTGAAGCAAGAGCGCATATCCTTGAAGGTTTGAGAATTGCTTTGGATAATATTGATGAAATTGTTCATATTATCCGTAGCAGCCATTCAAGTGATATTGCTAAGGCAACTTTGATTAGTCGCTTTGGTCTTGATGATAAACAATCACAAGCCATTTTGGACATGCGTTTAGTTCGATTAACTGGTTTGGAACGTGATAAAGTTGAAGCCGAGTACCAGGAATTACAAGCTAAAATAGCTGATTACAAAGATATCTTGGCCAAGCCTGAAAGAATCGATCAGATTATCTACGATGAACTTTTAGATATTCAAAAACGTTTTGGGGATGAACGTAGAACTGAAATTGGCGCAAGTGAAGTTGTTTCAATTGAAGATGAAGATTTGATTGAAAAGCAAAATATTCTTTTAACTGTAACGCATAACGGCTACATTAAGAGAATGCCAATTCAAGAATTTAAAACTCAAAATCGTGGTGGTAAAGGTATCAAAGGAATGGGTGTCCAAGATGGTGACTTTATTGAACACTTAATCTACTCAAGTACTCATGATATGCTTTTGTTCTTTACTAATGCAGGTAAAGTTTACTCAAAGAAGGCTTACGAAATTCCTGAATACGGTAGAATGGCTAAAGGGTTACCAATTGTAAACCTACTTCAACTTGAAAAGGGTGAAAAGGTTCAAGCCGTAGTTAATATTCCTGAAGGTGCAGACGATAATTACTTGTTCTTCGTTACTAAGATGGGAACGGTTAAGCGTACTCACGTCAGTGAATTTGCTAATATTAGAAATAGCGGATTAATTGCTCTTACTTTGCGTGATGGCGATGAATTAAGCAATGTTTTAACTACTGACGGCAATCAAAATATTTTAATCGGTACCCACTTAGGCTATGCAGTAACGTTTAATGAAAGCGACGTTCGTGCTATGGGTAGAACTGCTGCTGGTGTTCGTGGTATTAACCTTCGTCCAGAAGATTATGTTGTTGGCTCTGGTGTATTAGGTGCAAATGATCAAGTCTTGGTAATCTCTGAAAAAGGGTATGGTAAGAGGACACCTGCGTCAGAATATCCAGTTAAAGGCCGTGGTGGTAAGGGTATTAAGACAGCAAATATTACCGAAAAGAACGGCCCACTTGCTGGTGTAATCGTTCTTGATAGTGATGAAGATATCATGGTTATTACTACTGATGGTATTATGATTCGTTTCAAGACTGCCGATGTATCTCAAACTAGCCGCAGTACTATCGGTGTTCGTTTAATCAAAGTTAATGACGATAGCCGTGTAGCCAGCTTAACAATTGTTCCAACTGAAGCAGAACAGGATGAAATTGGTGACGAAGATTCTGAAAAATAATTAAAAAATAATTTTTAGAAAATTATCGAACGTTTTTGCGTAATAAATAATGAACAGTAAAAAACTGTTAGGATCACGTGAAAACTGTTTGGTAATTTTTTATTTATATGCTAGAATTAGAAATTGCGAGTAATATTTCAATTACTCCTTGTTCTTGATTTTAGCAAGAACCATATAGTCCAAGAGGAGGTGCAATAGTCATGGCAACTACAAAGTACGAAGTAACTTACATTATCAAGCCTGATATCGATGAAGATAACAAGAAGGCTCTCGTAGAAAACTACGACAAGGTTATCGCTGATAACGGTGGTACTATGGTAGAATCCAAAGACTGGGGCAAGCGTCGTTTCGCATATGAAATTGATAAGTATCGTGAAGGTACTTACCACATTATGACTTTCACTGCTGACAACGCTGACGCAGTTAACGAATTTAGCCGTTTGTCAAAGATCGACAACGCTATCTTGCGTTCAATGACCGTTAAGTTAGACAAGTAATTTTAATTTATTGTTTTCGTGATTTAGGAAAGGATGGACAAAGGTATGATTAATAGAGTTGTACTTGTTGGCCGATTAACACGTGATCCTGAATTGCGTACTACTGGAAGTGGAATTTCGGTAGCTACGTTTACTCTTGCTGTTGACCGTCAATTTACAAATAGTCAGGGTGAGAGAGGCGCAGACTTTATCAGCTGTGTAATCTGGAGAAAGGCTGCGGAAAACTTCTGTAACTTTACTTCAAAAGGTTCATTAGTTGGTATTGATGGCCGTATTCAAACCAGAAGCTATGACAATAAAGATGGGCAACGAGTATATGTAACTGAAGTTGTTGTTGATAACTTCTCATTACTTGAATCACGTAAGGATCGTGAAGCCCGCGGTCAAAGTGGTGGATATACACCAAATAATGGAAATATTAACAATCAACCTGCTAATAATTTCCAAAATAATGGTGGATCACAAAATAATCCACAGATTAATAACAATCAAAGTTCTTCACAAGATCCATTTGCTGGATCAGGTGATACTATTGATATTTCTGATGATGATCTTCCATTCTAAAAATAACTTTAAGAAAGGATTCTAGAACATGGCTCAACAAAGAAGAGGTGGCCGTCGTCGTCGTAAGGTTGACTACATTGCAGCTAACCACATCGATTACGTTGACTACAAAGATGTAGATCTGTTGAAACGTTTTATCTCAGAAAGAGGTAAGATTTTACCACGTCGTGTTACTGGCACTAGTGCTAAGAACCAACGTAAAGTAGCTAATGCAATTAAGAGAGCTCGTATCATGGGCTTATTGCCATTCGTTGCTGAAGATTAATAAGATCGAATAAAAAATAGAGGTCAGGGCTTTTCCCCTGACCTTTTTCTATGGTTAAATCCAGATATCGTAGTAGATATTTGGATTTTATTTTTTGGTTCTATACCTTTTTAATCCATGTACTTAATAAGGTATAATTGACCATGATGTATTTTACCTTAAAGTAGGAAGGATCTTCATGAAGGATTTTTTACGTAAGCTTGAATTACCTGAATTTATCAAGGATTCACGATTAACGGCTTCCGTGATAATCATTCTTTCGCTTTCTTTACTTGGAAGCATAATTGCGATGATTATGAATCCATTATTTGGTCTGGCGATGGTTTTGATTTTTATTTTGACTGTCGCATTTGCCATTTATGGAACTTACATTTTGGCCGGTAATACAACTAACTTTGCGGTTAATTTGTCTTATCGGATAAAACGTAGTGAACAGGAAGCAATGATTAAAATGCCATTAGGTATTTTGCTTTATGATTCGGATCATCAGATTCAATGGGTTAATCCATATCTTCAACTGTATCTAAAAGATACTGATCTAATAGGACACACAATTGAATCGGTTGATCCAGATTTAAACAATTTACTTAATGAAGCAATTGAAGCCAAAACTTCAGAAAATCACATTGTTAATTGGGATGGACATCGCTTTGAAATGGTTGTTCAAGATGATTTAGGTGTAATTTATTTATTAGATATTACGCGTTATGCCAAAATCGAAGATAAATATAAAGCCGAGCAATTAGCAATAGGTCAAATTTTTATCGATAACTACGATGAGCTGAGTGAAACAATGCATGACCAAGAATTAACTAGCATGAGTTCATATGTACAAAATACATTAAGTGATTATGCTAAGAAATTCAAAGCATATTTAAAGAGAATTGATGAGGATCATTTTTTGCTCTTAGTCCATCTACACGATTTAACAGAAATGGAAAAAGATAAATTCTCTGTTTTGGATAAAGTGAGACAAGAAACTAGTAGAAATAATACTCCACTTACTTTATCGATGGGGGTTGCTTTTGGCAGTGATTCATTATCTGAAATTGCCAATCAGGCTCAATCTAATTTGGACTTGGCTTTAGGTCGAGGCGGAGATCAAGTTGTTTTGCGTCAACCTGGAAAAGATGCCCGCTTTTATGGTGGTAAATCTAATCCAATGGAAAAAAGAACTAGAGTTAGAGCTAGAATGGTTTCTCAGGCGATTAGTGAATTATTTAAAGATGCCGATCGTGTATTTGTTGTAGGACATCAACGTCCTGATATGGATTCAGTTGGTAGTGGGATTGGTGTTGTAAAATTAGCACGATTGCATGGAGTTAAAGCTAATTTTGTACTTGATACTAATAAAACTAATTACGATGTTGGCCGTTTAGTAACTCGAATGCAACAGAAAAATCAGGATAAAGATATTTTTATTAGTCCTGAAATTGCTCTGGCAGAAGTTACTGATAAGTCAATGCTGGTAATGGTTGATCATTCCAAGTATTCAATTACATATTCTCAGGCTTTGTATGATCGATTGAAAAATAGAATAATTGTGATTGATCACCATAGACGAGGAGAAGAATTTCCTGAGAACCCAATGCTTACTTATGTTGAACCATATGCTTCTTCGGCCTGTGAATTAGTTACCGAAATGATTGAATACCAACAACCGGCAAATGGTAAGCGTGTTTTGACTGATTTGGAAGCTACGGCAATGCTTGCCGGAATCGTTGTGGATTCAAAAGAATTCTCACTCAGAACGGGCACGAGAACTTTTGATGCTGCAAGTTATTTGCGCTCAATTGGAGCAGATTCAGCAGTGGTAAGTATGCTGTTGAAAGAAGATATTGACAGTTTCCTTGAAAAAACTCATTTAGTATCAACACTCAAGATGGTAAAACCACATATCGCAGTTCTTTGTGGCCCAGATGATAAGGTAATTGATCCGATCATCACTGCTCAGGCTGCTGATACTGCACTTGATTTGGAAAATGTAGGTGCAAGTTTTGCAATTACTCGACGCAGTAATGACACTATTGGTATCTCTGCTCGTTCAATGGGAAAAATTAACGTCCAATTAATTATGGAAAAATTAGGTGGGGGCGGGCATCTTTCTAATGCAGCAACGCAGATTAAAGATGTTACTATTGAAGAGGCACGTCAAGAATTGCTTAAGGCAATCGACGAGTATGAAGAAGAAAATGATTAAAGGAGAACAAATATGAAAGTTATTTTTACACAAGATGTTAGAGGTCGTGGCAAGCGTGGACAAGTTAAGGATGTTCCAGATGGTTATGCACAAAATTATTTGATTAAGCGCGGTTTAGCTAAAGAAGCTACTAAAGGTAACATGAATACCTTAAAACGTGTTGAAGCTAATGAAAAGGCTGCCTATGAAGCTGAAAAGGCAGAAGCAGAAAGAATTAAGGCGGAACTTGAAAAAGACGATACTATTGTTGAATTTAAGTCAAAAGCTGGCAATGATTCACGTTTGTTTGGCTCAATTTCAAGCAAGAAAATCGTAGAAGGTTTGGAAAAGCAATATGGCATTAAGGTTGATAAGCGTAAGTTGAACCTTCCAGAACCAATTAAGACTTTAGGTTACACAAACGTTCACGCTAAGTTGTTTAAGGGCGTTGAAGCTACTGTTCGCGTTCACGTTACTGAACAAGACTAATTTTTATAAAAAGTAGTTGTGATTGATGGATAATATCGTTTCTCAACAAATTCCGCATGATTCCAGTGCTGAAAAAGCTGTTTTAGGTGCGATTTTTATCGATCCTGAGGCTATAGCGGATGCTAGTGCGGTAGTTCAACCTGAAGATTTTTATGAAAAGGCTAACCAAATTGTCTTTCAGGCAATGATAGATTTATCAGATCGTGAAGAAGCAATTGATCCGCTGACCTTACAGGATGAACTGAATAAACGAAACCAATTAGATGATATTGGTGGAATTGGCTATGTTTCTGAATTAGCGCTTGCTACACCAACGGCAGCGCATGTCACATATTATGCACAGATTGTGCACAGGAAGGCATTACTTCGAAAGCTGATTTTCGCCAGTCAAAAAATCATTACTAATGCTATGAATGAGTCGGATGATGTAACTAACATTCTTGATGATGCAGAAAGTGAAATCATGAATGTTTCATCTGACAATAATACTGGTGGTTTTAGAACTATTAAGGATATTGTTAATTCAACTATAGATGAAATTAATAATATTCCTGAAGATGGTGATATGGTCACAGGTTTACCTACCGGTTTTTATGAATTAGATAAAATGACAACGGGGTTTCATGATGATGAATTAATTATTATTGCAGCCCGTCCTGGTGTTGGTAAAACTTCTTTTGCATTAAATGTTGCACAATATGTGGGTTTACATACTGATAAATCTGTAGCAATGTTTTCTTTGGAAATGAGCGGTGAACAGCTTGTACAAAGAATGCTGGCGTCAGAAGGATTGATTAATTCGCAGCACCTTAGAACTGGACAATTAGATCAAGATGAATGGCATAATTTGGTAGTGGCAGCGGGTTCACTTGCTTCAACGGATATTTTTATCGATGATACCCCAGGTATTAAGATGAGTGAAATTCGTGCTAAGGCCCGAAGATTGGCCAAAGAGAAGGGAAATTTAGGTTTAATCGTAATTGACTACTTACAGCTGATTGAAGGGCCGCGTAGTGAATCACGTCAACAAGAAGTTTCCGCAATTTCCCGTCAATTAAAGAAGTTGGCTAAGGAGCTTCATGTACCAGTTATAGCGTTATCACAGTTATCACGTTCAGTTGAACAACGACAGGATAAACGTCCCGTATTGTCAGATATTCGTGAATCTGGTTCAATTGAGCAGGATGCCGATATTGTGTCGTTCTTGTATCGTGATGATTATTATCGTGATGAACCAGAAGATGGTGAAAATGGCAGTAGTGATGCTGAAGTGGCTCCTGAAGATGATAACGGTGAAGTTGAAGTAATTATTGAAAAGAACCGTTCAGGTAGCCGAGGCACGGTTAAGTTGATGTTTTCAAAGCCGTATAACAGATTTTCAAATTTGGATTATGCTCATAATGATCCTAATGGGAATTAATAAACGCTAAAATGTTATGACAAAAGATAGCATTTAGCGTTTTTTTGTATACTAATTTTTATATAATACGAACAATATTGATAAAATATTGATATTAAAGCGATTTTTAATGATATACACGTACTATTCATAAGCAAAAATATAAAATAATTCATGTTTTTCATTGAAATGTGAGATTCATTTTGATATACCTATTTATGAATAAAAACTTATCAGTAAATTTTTGGAGGATTTCAGGTTTATGAAATTTAAGAAAGTATTAGTCGGTGCTATGGCTATCTTGGCTACAGTTTCACTTGCAGCATGTTCAAATAATAAAAAAAGTACATCTGCTTCAAGTGAACCTAAAGAATTAAATGTTGAATTTGTGCCAAGTACTCAAGCAAACAAAATGGAAGCAAAGGCTAAGCCGCTCGGAACACTTTTGCAGAAACAATTACACATTCCGGTCCATGTAACAGTTTCTACAGACTACAGTGGCTTAGTTGAAGCAATGTCATCTAAAAAAGTTGATGTTGGCTTCATGCCACCATATTCATACATTCTTGCTCATAAACGTGGAATTGCTGATGTACTTTTACAGGCTGAACGTTATGGCTATGATGAACCATCTGGTAAGATGAATCACACTTTAATGCACAAGTACCGTGGTATGATCGTGGTTAAAAAAGGTTCAAAGATCAAGTCTTGGAAGGATCTTAAGGGGAAAAAGATTGCTATTGGTGATCCAAGTTCTTCATCCGGTTACGTTTACCCAGTTGCGGAACTTTATAAAAAAGGCTTGAATGTTACCAAGGATTGTAAGTTGGTTAATGTTAAAGGTGATGACCAAGAAGTTCTTTCAGTATTGAACGGCGATGTCGATGCCGCATTTGTCTTCTCAGATGCACGTAATATTGCAGCTAAGGACGATAAAAAGGCAATGACTGATGTTGTGCCAATCTACTTCACTAAGTGGATTCCCAACGACACCATTGCAGTTAGAAAGGATATGCCTAAGAAATTTAGAGTTAAACTCGCTAAGGCGTTCAAGAATATTGCTAAGTCTAAGAAAGGTAAGCAAATTATTGAAAGTATCTATAACCACTACGGTTATGTAGATGCAAAGGATTCGGACTTTGATGGTTTGCGTCAATACCAAAAGGTAGTTAACAAAGCTACTGGTGGCAATAGTAACAACTAAAAATAAATATTAAATAACCTGTATTTTTTGAAGCAGGTTATTTTTTTGCTAAAAGCTATGCAAAATCAGTTAAAATATAAGTAATATCAAAAGGAGAAAAAATATGAAAATTGCAGTTTTAACTGATAGCTCAGCTTATTTAACTAAAGATCAACAAGAAAAATACCATATCGACGTTTTACCAATTCCGATTATCTGGGGCAATAAAACTTATCGTGATATGGTTAATATTGGCTATGAAGAATTTTATAAGAAATTAGCAAATGAAAAAGAATTGCCTACAACTTCTCAGCCTTCACCTGGTGACTTACAAAAGAAAATTGAACAATATATAGAACAAGGCTATACTGATGTGATCGTAATTACCTTATCTAGTGGTATTTCCAGCTATTATTCTACTGTTCAAAGTATAGCCAAGGATGAAAAGAGGATAAAGGTTCATCCATTTGATAGTAAGATTACCTGTGCTGGTGAAGCAGACTATGCAATGCTTGCAGGGCGCTTGGTTGAAGCAGGGGCCGACATTGATTTAATCATGCATGATCTAACTGACTTGCAAAAAACGATGGATGTGCGCTTTATTGTGGACGATTTGAGTCATTTGAAGAGAACAGGTCGTTTATCTAATGCAGCGAGTTTTGTAGGCTCATTATTCAAAATTAAGCCGATTCTATCAATGGATGTACAAGATCAAGGCAAAATTTCAGCCATTGCCAAAGAAAGACAAACAAAACGTGCATATAGGCATGTTCAAAGTGATTTTGATAACTTAACTAAGAATATGCCTTATAAAATTCAATGTACGATTTTTGATTCATTGGCTCCTGATAAAAAGAAGGAATGGATTGAAGACTATAGTGCAAAATTCCCTAAATATAAGTTCGATGAGAGTATTATTGGGCCAATAGTTGGTGTTCATGTGGGACAAGGGACAATGTCAATGATCTGGTGCCGTGATCTTGATGATTACTTTGATGAAAATGACAAGCCAATTGAAGGAATCAATTCTGAGGAAGTTGTGGATAAGGCGTAAGTAAATAAATTTAATTACATATGCATGAAAGCCTTTACACATAAGGGCTTTTTTCTTTATAATATTAAGAGCAAAAAACTATTTGGAGATAAAAAAATTTTACAAGAAAAGGATGAGAATATGGCAGAAAAGAAATATGTCGGTAGTATTGAAGCCGGTGGTACAAAATTTATCGTAGCAGTTCAAGACGTTGAAACGGGTAAGGAAGTTGCCCGCGACAGAATTCCTACTACAACTAATAAAGAAACTTTAGAAAAGACTGCTGAATTCTTTAAAAAGCATCCAGTTGATGCTTTAGGCATTGGTACTTTTGGTCCAATTGATATCAACCCTAAGTCACGTACTTATGGTTACATCCTTGATACACCAAAGCCAGGCTGGTCAGGTACTAATGTTAAGGGCTTCTTTGAAAAAGAACTTGGTATTCCAGTTGTAATGACTACTGATGTTAATGCATCTTGTTATGGTGAATATGTTGCACGTGGCCGCGATGATTCTAAGAGTTACTTCTATGCAACTGTTGGTACTGGTGTTGGGGCTGGTATCGTTCAAGCGGGTAAGTTACTTGGCTTGAATAACCACCCAGAAATGGGTCACATGCTTGTTCGTCGTTATCCTGGTGATGATTACAAGGGTTTTTGTCCATTCCATAATGATGCATGTGTTGAAGGTATGGCAGCTGGTCCAAGTCTTGAGGGCAGAACTGGTATCCCGGGTGAAAAGCTTTCACGTGATAATGAAGTGTTCACTTACTCCGCATACTACATTGCACAAATGCTCTACAACGTTTATATGACTGCACGTCCAGATGTAATGATTGTGGGCGGTTCAGTACTAAACGAAGATGATCTTGTTAAAGTGAGAAAATTCTTTGATGAATTTAATGACAATTATGTTGCTACACCTGATTTGGATGAATTAATTGTTTCTCCAGCGGTTGCAGACAATGGTTCTGCAACTCTTGGTGATTTTGAACTTGCTAAGAATTTACTCAAATAAAAACACACGATTTACTTAAATAAGCAATAAAAAGGCTCAGCATGTTAAGAAAGACATAAGCTGAGTCTTTTTTGACGTAATTAAGGGTATATCAGCGTAGTATTAACTTTACAACGTATCACGTTATTAATGAAAGGAGCCGCTTATGAGTAATATGGATAGTGGCTTAAAAGACAAGATAATTGGTAAGGCTAAAGAAGTTGAAGGTAAAATTACTGGAGACAAGTCTCGCGAAGCAGAAGGAAAGGCTCAAAAGACAAAAGGTAAAATAAAGGCTAAAGCTAAAGAAGTAAAAGATGATATAGAATCTGATCATCAAATAAATGATAGGTAATAGAATCATCACTTGGAAAAATATAAACTTAGTTAGAAATATGGTGATCCTATGATTTATTGGATTTGGGTTTTAATTGTCGGAGCTATAATAGGACTGCTTGCCGGTGTCATAACTGGTAGGGGTGGTTCAATGGGCTTTCTTGCTAATATCATAGCAGGACTTGTTGGCTCAACGCTAGGCCAAGCAATCTTTGGCTCCTGGGGACCGCAAATGGCTGGGATGGCAATAGTGCCGTCGGTACTAGGGGCAGTTATCTTGGTATTAGCAATCTCGTTTGTTACGGGAATGTTTAATCGAAAACATGCATAATAAATAATAAAACGCATACCTATGGGCATGCGTTTTGTTTCATGTGAAACTATTTATTTTCTCGTTCACGCTCTTTATCATCTTTAAAACGCTGTTTAATTTCTTCAGGCAAAAGGCTTGGAACAGTTTTATCGTAAAATTCAAAGAAAATAGGAGCTTTGTTAGAATCATTACTCTTAGGATATAAAGCAAAATCAGTTTCATTAAATGGCAAACTGATATTGCCGCGAATTGCGTTAAGAATTTCCCCAATCATATGTAAAACATATTTACGTGTTTCAGGAGTTAAAGCCATAATTACACGGCTAAATCTAACAGTACCTAATAATTTGTTGGCAGTAATTTGGAAGACATCAGTAATATTTAGTTCGTTAAATGTTTGAAAAAGTGTATCCCATAATTCCCCACGTTGTTTATCTGGAATAGTATGGTTGAAATCTATGAGAGAATGTCTTAATGATCTTGAACCAGAGGTGAGCCCTTCGGCTAGTACGAAACTATCACGCCCCACGCTCCATCTACGGGGGTCATGCTGTTGAATCATGGGAGCATTGCTTTTGACAATAATAACTCGTTCAGGGTGATCTAGCATGGTACCGATAATTGAAGCCTCAGGTAGATAAGTTTTCATTTTTGGAAGAGCTCTAACAAAGCCCGGTGAACGCCAAACTTGATGGAAAAAGCCAGGACCATCAAAACTAAAAGCTTTAATAACACGATCCTGCAATGCTGGTTCTGCTACACTTAAGGCATATTCTGCGTAATTACCACCTTTTGAGTGACCAGCTAAGTAGATCTTATCATCAGGATATTTTGCGGCAATTTCTTTAAGATAGTTAGCAGCAACGTCTTGTCCATAAACCTTAGGCATATAGTTCATATTCATATCTTCGTTCCAACCGATGATTGAGCTGTCGGTACCGCGATAGACAATTAAAATAGTTGTTGCATCTAACCGAAAAGTTGCAGCGGTAAATTGAAGTGGATATGGGTCTTTTTCCAGCCTATTAGTCCAATTCAATATTTCAATATTACCTAAACGTGGACTTTTTGGAAGAAGTAATACTTGAGCGCCAGTTTCATCATGCATTTGTACTTGAAAAGAAGGAAGAACGCGAAGTTTTTCTGCTACTTCGTTTAGAGTGTGTCCTTTAGCTGATTTATCTACAGGGAGATAGATAAATGAGGCGAAGAGTGATGCATCTACACTATTGAATGGCTTCTCTTTAAATGTCAAATCTCCGCGCCAACGTAAATAATCAAGAGTTCCTGCCATAAAGTCATCCTTTCATAGTTAATGATATTATTTTACTAGTGTATTCATAAAAATGAAAATCACTCGAATAATTAAATACGGGAAAAATACTAATTTTGAAAAATTTTTCGATTTTTTTGCAAAAAAGGGTTGCGCAACCTCCATCTATATGGTTTAATAAATACTGTTGTTGATGAGACAACAAAGAGTTGCTGACTTAGCTCAGTTGGCAGAGCACGTCACTAGTAATGATGAGGTCGGAGGTTCGAATCCTCTAGTCAGCATTATAAAGATTCATTTAGATTGATTAGCTTTGATTTATCAACGTTTTATGAAGATAAGTTAAGGCTAATTTTTTTACGTAAAGAAAAATGATGCACACTAAGTGCACGCAGTTAAATTATTAAAGTGCAATTTTTGCACACGGTTTTAAGAGCGGAATAATGTAATGATAAAGATCATGGTCATGTAGACCATGATCTTTTTACTTTTTAAAGAAAAAAATAAAGATATCTTGACATTTAGATGCAAATATTCCAAAATAACATTCAAATGTAGATTTGAATGTTATTTGGAGGAAATCGAAATAAAATGTTAAAAACTATTATTACCAGTGCAATCACATATAGTAGTACCGCTATAGATTTATTAATAATTTTGATGCTCTTCTTTGCCAAAATTAAAGACAAAAAAGGTATTAGAGACATTTATATAGGACAATTCCTTGGATCTGATGTTCTAATACTAGTTAGTTTATTCTTTGCTTTTATATTGCATTATGTTCCTGATAAACGGTTATTAGGACTACTTGGAATAATCCCTATATTTTTAGGATTAAAGGCTTTAATTTTTGGTGACTCCGATGGTGAAAAGATGGCCAATAAGGAACTGAATAATAATAATAATAAAATGAATTTAATAAAAACTCTTATGTTCATTACTATCGTAAGTTGTGGGGCTGATAATATTGGACTATTTGTACCTTACTTCATTAGTTTGACACCATTGAATTTGGTAATAACCTTGATTGTATTTTTGATAATGATTTTTTTGTTAGTTTTTGTTGCTCAAAAATTGGCTAATGTTCCTACTATAGGTGAGGTTCTTGAAAAATATAGTCGTTGGTTCATAGGATTCGTCTATATTTTTATTGGCGGTTCTGTTTTAATTGAAAATGGATCAATTCAATTTATAATTAATTTATTTAAATAATGAGTGAGGTAATCTTATGGACGTTTTAGATAAAGCTGATATTACTTGTGATCAAACATTAGTAGAAACAGATAAAGTGATAAAAGTTTCAGACTTTTTGGACAAACCCAATATAAAGAAATACTTCTATGCATTGTCTAAGATTTCTGATGAAAAGAAATTAAAAATCGTTTTTTCATTGATTGCACAAGAATCACTCTGTGTTTGTGATATTGCATATATTTTGGATTGTAGTATTGCTACTGCTTCACACCATTTAAGAAAGCTTTACGACGAGAATATTTTAGGTCGTGAAAAAAGAGGGAAAATGGCGTACTACTTTATTAAGGATGATGATTTGAAAGAATTATTTGCTCAACTTAATAAATAAGATTGTAATTAATATTTTTACAAAATGGGTTGTTTTGTTCGAAAAATCGAGATAGAACGTATTTTATATTAATAAACTTTACTAAAGAGGTTAGTAATAGAACTACATTGTATGTAGCATTTACCAGTATGCTGGTAAGTTTAGCTATTAATTCATAAGTAGCTCTAGAAAATCTTAATAATTAAGCCAAAAAACCAAGTTGATTTTCAACTTGGTTTTATTTTATTTAAAAAATAAATAATTTCCGTCTACTGACATTAGTAATATTTTAACGGTCACTAATTGAATACTTTGATCATAAATTCATATGATCAGGGTGATAATGAGCAAATAATCAATATCTTGTATTTTTAAATTTTTTATTTACCTAATGCTTAAAAAAATAGGTAATGTAGCTGCCCAATCGGTGTCAATAAAAATATTATTTTTAATACTCTGAATTAAATAGTCTTTTGTATTTTCATATTTAAGATTATTAATTATTTTCTTTTACCGAATAAATCATTATTCTCAAGCATAGTTTCAGCTGATCTTTTGTAAAAAGTATTATCTTCATCTATTCCCATTTTAGCTAACTCATTTAAATAAAATTTATCCAGTTTTTCTATCCACTCAATTAGCAAATTGATTGCTGTATTAAAACATAATATATTTTCATCTGACGTATCATTAAAAAGACACATTCTAAAGTAATTATAATTATAGTTATCTGTGTTCCAATCATCATCGCTAAGCATAAATTCTAAATCTGGCTGTAAATTATTAAAGCTTTCACTCAGTTTAGAAAACATACAACTTGGTGGATATAAATACGAGTTATTTTTTTCGTTTATCATATGAAGATTAGAATCAGAGAACTCAAAAAAAGTAAATGGTGGTTGCGGTTCAAACAATATACTATAGTCATTTTCATTAAATCCATCATCACAGAACTTTTTTAAGGCAACATTATTAAAGATGTCTTTTCTATCCTCTTCGGCACGAATTATTAAATAATTCAAATTCAAATATTTTTTTGCACGAGTATTACTAGATATTATAAAACCTATATTGTACATATTTAACGAAATTTCCGTTTCGCCAATATCAAAGTCTTTAATGAAAGTCTTTATATAGTTATAGACCTTCATTAAATATTCAGTAGCATTAGCTGGAATAAGAAAAAGAGTTTCAATATAATCAATTGCACAAATCTTACATAAAGCCTCTCTAATAACGGGTTCTTTGGGTCTATTTCCTTTTTTCCAACTAAAAATATTGGAATTTCCGTTTTTCATTTCAGACTTATCTATTGGTATAGCTAGTTTCTTTGGAACTAGCTTATTTATTTTGCGCGCAAAGTCATTTTGTGAGTCTGAATGACCACTTAAATATTCATTAATAAATCTAGGAAAATTGTTATTAGGAATAGGATATTTAGGTTTGGGCATAATAATATCTTCTTTCACCGTCAAAAGTTATGAACATAAAGCTGTACGTGTATTTTATCATCATACACTTTATAGTAAACAGTGAAGATTAAAGAAATCTTCAAAATAAATTTTAATTAAGGAGGATTTTCAAAAAATGAAAATCAAACGAACAAGTGGCTACTCAGAAACACTAGCCAAAATGTACATTCCAAGTGACGTCTCAACTTACTCATTATCTATTAATTTAGATACTCAAGTTAAATGGGTCAATGGAAGACCTACAGATGAGGTAACGGGCTATCAATGCTGGTTTATTGCTGAAGGAACAGAGCCGTTTAAGGTTAAATTCACTAATAAGGTTAGCCTACCATCTATGTTTACCAAAATTAAATTTCAAAATCTTGAGGCTTGTGAGGTTGGAAACAACGTATATTTCAAAGCCAATGGGTTTGAGGTGATGAAATAATGTCAAGTAATGAAACTGCTCGTTATATCACTCAATGTCTTAACATGTCACTTGATCTTTCAGGTGAAACAAGTTATACGAACAGCTTTAAAGTCAAGGTGTTGAAGAATGGCTTTCTTTTCATTCCTCATTTACCTGCAAGTTACATCATTGATAATGATCTTTATCAGCGGATTTATAAGATTGCCAATTCCGCATTATATCCGCTTAAATCGTTGCTAAAGCAGTCAACTATGTATCTTGTAGCAACCAATGAAGAAGACTTTGGAAACCAAAGAGCCTTCTACTATCCGTGGACTGGCATTAGTAGAAGACTCACAATTACAGATATGAATGCATACCTTGCTTCCAATCCTAATAAAGACATTGAAATAATGCAAGGTGTATCTATCGACTATGACAAAGTAACTTCAATTTTGATTGCTGGAAATTCTGGCTCAGGTAAGTTCTACACGCTGACATATTTACTTACAGTTCTTTATTTAAAAGATATTTCTGACCTGTATATAATCGATCCAAAATGTGATGTGCCAGCGCGTTGGGCGCATGTCTATGGTTTAGAAGATAGAACAATCTTTCCAACCGAAGAAATGTCAAATAGCGATTTTGTTAACCAATGTAATGAACTATTGGCTAATGTCGTTAAAGAGATATATGTGCGTCAAAGAATCCTTTACATCGATCCACATCATCACTTCAAGCATTTAACAGTTTGTATTGATGAAGTGCTGGCTTTAACTGATGGATTGCCAAAAAAAATAAAAGATACTTTTTTCTCATTACTCTCACAGATATCTCTTCTTGGTAGAGCAACGAAGGTGCACCTGCTTTTGATTAGCCAGCGTTTTAGCAATGATGCTATTCCCATCGCCGTTCGTGAGCAGGCAAATGTATGCTTGCAGTTGGGCAATATCAATAAGAAAACAACACAATTTCTTTTTGATATTGATCCTGATGGGATATTAATACCAACGGGAAAAGGTACAGGTCTTTTTCAAATAACCGACAATACTCATCCATTTCAGGTGTTACCTCTATTAACACCTACGTACAATATCAAAGGAGGAATTTTATGATTGAAAATCATAAATATCAACCCAGTCCCATTAAGTTATATTTACCTTTTATGATGTTTTTGGGCACATTGATTTTGACTTCCATTAATTGGGCGCTATTTTACTTTTGGAAAGTAAAAATTGCGCAATCATTAATCGTAAATACTATTATTGCTGGAATCTGTTTACTCATTTTAGCAATTCAAATTGTTCACAAAAGTTTAATTAACTATATTAAATCACTTTTGCTAACATTTGATATTCAGCATATGTTGGTAATTCCAGCAGAAATTAATGAATTTACAGGCAAAAGAAAAATTAATGCGATCACACAAACATATAATTCTTATCTTTACCAAAGCTATGGCGAATATAGAGATAATAAATTATACATTTGTATTAGATTACCAATCAACATTGCTGCAGCTAAATTGTTGGATGACAACCTAAACAAACTACGTGAATCAATTGTTAGTCAGAATCCTGACTATTCTTTCACAGGTTTTGAACGACAAGGGTATTATCTAATCAGCGAAGGAACCAAATAAAAGGAACGCGAGTGCCGTAGCACGCGTGCCCTGACAAGGGATAACGCGTAAGCGAAGGCACTCGCACTTTTATGTAAAATGTGTTGTGTAAAGTATCCATAATCACTATTGCTCTGGGCTGAGAGCTTGTTATTCAGTCCCTACACAAGATTGTGTAAATTGTGCAAAAAAGGAGAGTGGTAAAGATGAAAAAGGCTGTAAGAGCCAGACAATTCATGTATACCCAAGACATTGAACACCTCCCATTCAAACAGGAAGACTTAAAAGAGCTACTTGAAAAGTCGAATGCCGAACAATGGGCGTATATTCTTCATGACAAAGATGTTAACGAAAAAGGCGAACCAATTAGACCACATTTTCATGTGATTTTAAAATTTAAAGATGCAAAAACAATTTCCCGTATTGCTAAATTATTTAATGATCAACAACAATATGTCGAAGTTTGGCACAATACCATTAATAATGGATATAGTTACTTAATTCATGAGACAACTAATGCCAAAAATAAACATCATTATGATCCTAGTGAAGTAGTTGCATCTTTTGACTTTGTAACAAGGATTAAACAAATTAGGGAAAAAGTTAATAAACCGTCAAGACATGACATAGAGAATTTTATTGATGATTATTCAAATGAACAATTAACCAAAGAAGAACTTCAAGAAAAAATTGGTGTCCTTGAGATGGCAAAACATAAAACGTTGTTGGATCATATTGAAGACATTTTAGCTTATAAAAAACATCAACGATTTTTAAAAGACTTTAAAGGACAAAAGTGTACCACTTATTGGATTTGGGGATCTTCTGGAATTGGAAAAACAAAACTTGTTCGTGAAGTTTTAGAAGAATTACATCCCAACAATTTTATTATTCTTGGGTCTCAACGTGATCACTTTCAAGAGTACAAAGGTCAGGAATTTATAGTAATTAATGACCTTAGACCCAACGATTACGACTATGGTCAATTACTTACCCTTTTAGACCCTTGGGAAATTGATAAAATGGCGCCTGCACGATACCATGATCGTTATCTCAATGCTCGTTCAATTTATATCACTACACCATATGATCCACTTAGTTTTTATTTTGAATGTAACATTTCAAATCAAGTAGTAGATTCGTTTTAGCAATTAAAAAGAAGAATTGTTTCTTTAAAATTAACCGAGGACACGTATAGTGATCTAAAAAACGAACTAATTAAAGATGAAGAAATAGCAGAAGCAATTTGGAAGATAAAATCACAAAAAAATACTAGTCATGCTGATAGCGATAAAAGCAATGACTAGAATCTCGACTAATTTGATTCTATCCCAAAATTGCTTATAAAACAATTTAAGGAGAACAATAATGATTAAATATCTAACTGGTAAAGAATTATGTGAAGCTTTAGGAATTAGTACAACGCTATTGTATAAATTTCGAAAAGCAGGTATGCCCTATCATCAACTACCAGGCGGTAGACCTTTTTACTTGATTGATCAAGTCGTTGATTGGTTAAAAAACGCAGGTTATCATCAAGAAAAGGTTTGGACAAAGTAATCAAGAGGGCGGATAATGAAAGGGATCATTATTCCGCTCTCTTTTTTATAAGAGAGGTTTAATATGATCAAGAAAATTTTAAAGGGTAAATACAAAGGTCTTTGGTTAGTTAGAATCCAACCTATGATTAATGGCAAGCGTAAAAGTGTAACAAGAAGAGCTGACAGTAAGCTTGAAGCACAGAAGCTTGAAATTGATTTGAAAGTGAAATATGCGAGCTATAAGAATGGTTTACCAAGTATTACTGATGAATCTAAACTTCTAATTGAGTACACCAAATTTGTTGAGAAAAAGGCACAGTCTATTACTGCGACAACTAATCGAAGCTGGAAATATTCATTAACTTTGTTAAATGAATATCTTGAGCAAGAAAAGAAAATAGATATTCAGCTAAGAGATGTTGATCAACATTTCTTTAACGATTTTGGACATTGGTATCTTAAGAACCATCCTAAAGCAAGCGTTAAGAAGAGTACTGTAATAGATGTAACTTTGGCACACTTTAGAACATTCTTTACTTTTCTTTTGGATAAGGCAGTTTTAAGCGTTAATCCAATTCCTAGAGGTTATCTAAAATTATTCTTTAAGCAGTCTGATTTTAGTACTGGTAGGAAGTGGCACTTATTTTCTAAAGATGAAATTAGTGCTTTAAGAGAAGAATTACTTAAAGAGTATAAAGGAGCTACGGTTGCTAATTCTGTGTCTAGGTTAGCTTTAATTGTGGATACTTATCTAGGATTACGTCCAGAAGAATTACAAGTATTAAAGTTTGACCAATTAGTAGAGTATGAGGGTTCTTATACTTTTAAAATCGACGATAGCTGGTCTGAAAAAGAAAAAAGCCTAATGGTTCTTTGAAAGACAGACCCAAAGGCGCTTATAGATATTGTTTGCCAATTAAGAATATTGAAGTAATTGATTTAATTAAAGATTTTCAGATGAAACAAAAAAGGTACCTCGATGAATATGGTTTAAAAAATACATCGGGATACATCTTTCTGAACTTACATAATTATAAATCAATTAGTTCAAATAACCAATTACCGGTAACACAAAAGAGCTTAAATGAAAAATTAAAAGCTGTTTGTAAGAATGCAGGGATTGAAAAACAGAAAGATTCAATTTTAGCTTTGTATTCTTTGAGAGTTTATTTAAGCAGTTTACTAGGCAATGATAATCGCATATCTAATATGTATGCTTGCCAAAGAATGGGAAATACTATTCAAGTTTTTCTTTCAACTTATGTAAAGGAAAATCGTGAATCTTATAAAGAAAATTCTCAACTTTGGAATTGTTAGTTAAAAATGCACTTTATTTGCACTTTGCAAGTATTGTGCTTATTAAAAAATATTGATATATCAAGGATGTTGGCTAAAACCTCTGCGCTTCTAGTCAGCATTAATAAATACGTTAGATCTAGTCGAGAGACTAGATCTTTTTTTGTGCTTAGATAACATATAAATAGTATTAAAATAAATTTTATTGCATTTCAGCTGAATATAATTATTATACGTATTATACTTATAATAATATATCAAAATAAAATGAGGTGATTTAAATGGATGATGTATTATATAAAAAAGTAGTAAAGAATGGTTCTTCACTTGCTATAAATATTCCTGTTAAAGAAGTACAAAAACAAAATATAAAAGCAGGTGATATTGTAGAAGTTAAAATTAAAAAGGCGCATCAAGTCAAGCAAGAAGATATGCATGAGATTGATGGATTAATTTCTGATTATTGGGATATGCTTGAGTATTTAAAGGATAAATAGATTGTGGTCAATTATTTAAGTGAAGTAGATATTTTAACTATTAATGCACGAATTATTCAACGTGAAGGTGAAAAGCATCAAGTATCACATGTTAGAGACGCTGAAGCATTACATTTTCTAATTGAGCAACCCAAACAGATAAGTTTTGGACAAGAATTATATCCGACATTTAGTTCTAAAGCAGGAATATTGTTAATTAAATTAATAAAAAAGCATGTATTTGATGATGCTAATAAACGTACAGCAACTATAGCCTTTTTACTATTTCTAAAAAGAAATTCATATCATTTAAAATGTTCATGGAAAGAGTTGGCGGATTATACTCTTTCAATAGCCCAAGTAGATGACAGCGAATTGGAATATACTGATATTTATCATTGGGTTAGTGAGAATATAAAAAAATAAAAGCTTAGAGGTTCGAATCCTCTAGTCAGCATTAATAAATACGCTTGAAAGATCTGATTGAAAAATCAGATCTTTTTTTGTACTATAATTAAAATTTTTAACATTAGTACAATTTTCTTGAAGGAAAATTATGAAAGCGGGGAAACCAAGTGGATTAATTGTCTTGTTAGTCTGGATAATAGTTGCAGCAATTATTTGGTTTAGAAATATCGATGGAGCAGGAGTAGCTCAAACGGTTCAATTAAAAGAGGTAACTCTAATGATCTGGCTGATTTTTGCGATCCCTATCGCTATTGGCTATGTAATTTGGTTTATCATTTTGAAGAGAAGACAAAAAGCATCATCTAAGGAGTAGAAATGCGTAAAGATATTATTACTGATCATGCTAAGATTTCATGGATTCTTGATCAATGTCAGATTTTGCATCTAGGTTTATCTAATAAAAACGGCAGCTATATTGTGCCAGTTCACTATGGTTATCAAGAAGATACTGATGTAAATATACTATTTATATTCATGGCACAGGAGACGGTGAAAAAGCCGCTGCTCTAGATAAAGAAGAATCAGTTGGCTTTGAAGCAGACCATAGTCATGAGAATTTGATTTACACGCCACCACGCAAAGGTGATTTTGGACCATCATTTATGAGTGTGATTGGTAATGGTGTAGTGCGCAAGATAACTAGTTTACAAGAAAAATTGTTGGCTTTACGCACAATCATCCATCATTATGTGAATACGATTCCCGTTGCTATCTCTACTGATGACGTTAAAAATGTCTCTGTTTGGGTAATTGAAGAACGTCATGGCAAGCATTATGAAAATGGTGCAGTAGCTTTTGATGATTTTGATTATGAAAAACTGGACGATACACCAGATGCGGAAAGTAGCGCTTCGCAAAAGAAGTGATTCTAAAAGATTATCAAAAAAATGTATTTTTGCACATTTTTTCCTTAATATAGCTTTTGATATAATAAAAAAGTGCACTGATACCATCAATGCACTTTTTTATGAAAGGTCGTGACTTCACTTGAAGGAGTCCTTTTATGCGCTTGGCTGATGGTGTATGCCAGTACACCAAGATCAAGAGCGTTCAGCGACAAGTGTTGTCAGCCTAATTGATCAACAATATTGATTAAATACTACGATAATATTGTAGCATTTGCTCGCGATTTTGAAAACTATCAGGATTTTTAATGTCAGGATAGTTTTAGCATGGAGTATTACATTCTGTAATGCTCCATTTTTTGTTACTATGAGTCATAAAGAATAGCAGCATGAGAAAAAATCTCGTGCTGCTATTTTTAGTATCTATTAATTTATTGCGTTACCAAATCGATGATCTTTTTCATCAAACCATTGACGAGCAAAGTCGACTAAAGGTCTACTATTAATTACTTTAATGATTCCTTTGCCTAATTTTTGTGATTTGAATTCATCAGGGCACTTTTTCTCAAAAGTTTCGCCCAATTCATTAAAATCGTCGTAAGAATCCAAATCGACGTTTTGATAATCCGTCCAAATCGTTTTCCCATCTTGATCAATACTGGTTGCGGCAGAACAAGTTTCAGTTTTGCGATGAATCGTAGATTCCGCATAATGAAGCATTGTGCAAGTTTCGTAATCAGTACCCAAGAAAATAATTTTTCCGTTGTTTTTGTACAAATAATCAAGTGGACTATTGATACCATATGGCATGTTTAAAGGTTGACGTACTGCGATGTCGGTCGCATTTTTGCCCCAGATGGCAATTGGCAAATAGGGATGCGTGCTGCGAACTACATCAGACAAGTTTCTGAAATATTCCGGTGTTACTCCTAGGCCTTCTGTTGCTGAAGTCTGGGGATCATATGGCGGCATATTATCTCTGACAACTTGAATCAAATCCTTGCGAACAGGTGGATATTCCCAAGTTGCCGGATCGCAATTTGTTGAAACCTGTGAAGGCATCATTAAAGTTCCATCAGACAGTGTTTCTTCAAGAGCTTTGACGATTGTCTCAGGACCACCAGGCAAATATTGAAATTTGCTCATGGCAGTGTGCACCATGCAGACATCCGCTCTCTTAACACCTAATTTGTCAAAAGCATCTTCTAAATCATTTTTTGTAACGACAGTTTCGATTAATTTTTCAGACATTGTATTTTTCCTTTTCTAAAATAATTTACTGGCTTGGTCTGAAAAATCTTACTCTTGTTTTAATTTCACGTTTGTTGATCATAGTTTGTTTATTACTCATTTTTATTCCTCTAAAAGATTTACAATAAAGATAAACTTATTATAAAACTATAGGAGGAAAAATATATGCCATGTACAACAATTTTAGCCGGTAAAAAGGCTACTGCAGACGGTTCAACCTTAGTTGCCAGAAACGAAGACTATGGTCACGCATTTAATCCCAAGCGTTTTATCGTTGTAACGCCAGACAAGCAACCTAAGGATTATCAATCTGTAACTTCTAAATGCAAGGTGGATTTGCCAGATAATCCAATGCGTTACACCGCTGTGCCTGAACTTGAATCAACTATCAAAAAAGTAGGCTGGTGGGGTGAAGCAGGTATTAACGAAGCAAACGTTGCTATGTCTGCTACTGAAACTAGCACTACTAATTCACGTGTATTAGGTATCGATCCAATGAATAAAAAGGGTATCGGTGAAGAAGACTTTGTTACTATCGTTTTGCCTTACATTCGTTCTGCTCGTGAAGGTGTGAAGCTATTAGGTAAATACTTAGAAAAATACGGTACCTACGAATCAAATGGTGTTGCCTTCTCGGATAAAGATGAAGTTTGGTACATGGAAACTATTGGTGGTCGTCACTGGGCCGCTATTAAGGTGCCAGATGATAGTTATATCGTTGCACCGAACTGGTTTAGCATTACCAATTTTGACTTTAATAGTGACGATACAATGGCTTCAGATGATTTGGAAAAGATGATTCAAGATAATCACATGGATATTGATCATAGTGGTAATCCATATAATTTGCGTCATATCTTCGGCAGTCATGACGATTCAGATTATGAATACAATATTCCACGTCAATGGTATATTCAAAAGCTGTTCAATCCGAGCGATGTTCATGAACCTGATGATCCAGATTTGCCATTTGCTAAAAAGCCAGAGCATTTACTTACTATTGAAGACTTAAAGTATGCTTTGTCATCACACTATCAACACACTAAATACGATCCATACGGCTTAGAGGGCACAGATGCGGATCGCCACGCTTTTCGTCCAATTGGCTTACAACGTAATCAAGAATTATCTATTTTACAAATTAGAAATGATGTCCCAGCCAAAATTGCTGGTGTGCAATGGATTGCCTTTGGACCTAATACTTTTAATGGTATTGCACCATACTATACCAACGTTCTTGATACGCCGGAAACATATCGTGATACTAAAGAGCATTTCAATATTCAAAACATGTATTGGTTAACTCATGCAATTACTACAATTGCTGATGAGCACCCATTCCGCTACAGTGCTTCGATTGAAGCAATGAAGCAAAGCACTTTAGCTGCTGGTCGTCATGTTTTGCTTGAAACCGATCAAGAAGTTCAAGAACTTGCCGGTGAAGAATTACAAAGAAAACTTCAACAGGCTAATGATAAAACTGCTAAAGCTGCTTATGATACCGCAATGAAATGCTTTGGCGAATGTGTTGAGACTGGATCACTTAAGATCAGATTGAATTATTAATCAAGATAACTCACGAAAGTGGGTTATTTTTTGAACAAAAAATAGTTTTTGTCTAAAAAGTAGCGACAAAAATCGAAAAATGTCGGCCTATTTTAGTAGCCTTACGTAAAACTGGGACTTATTCGCTATAATCACATTTAAAATTTTAAAAATAGTGAGGAATAAATGTGAAAAAGTTTTTAATAGGTATCGTATTTGGAATTGCTTTGTTTTTGACTCAAAAAACAAATATTACATATGCGGCAAATTTAAGTGATAATTTTACGCAAATTTTGATTGATAATGACCAGAATAATTTGCTTAATAATAGCGAAATTGCTCACATTAGTGTTAAATTTAATGATCAAAAAAATAAATTTACAAAAGATAGCACTATGTTTATCTTATTAAATTCGAATAAAAAGGATGTTCATGTACAAGCATTAAATGAAGTGAAAAAATTAATAATTAAAGACGATACTGGTGAGGCTTATCAAGTTGGCAAATATATTGTTAAAAATAATCAAGTACAAGTAATTTTTGATAAAAATATTGAAAAGTTTGAAAATATATCCGGTCAAATTGATTTTGATATACAAATAAGTAATGAAACTACTTCTAATCAATTTATTCAAATAGAAGCAGGCGAAATTAATGAAAAAATTTATGTTTCATCTCGTCCACAAGTTAATAAAAATGTCGTAACCGAAATTAGTGGCAAATATAACTCAGATAAAAATAAAATTGCTTGGGAAATAAAGATAAACTCTGAGAATAAAAGCGAGCTACAAATTTTTAATACTATTGAAAATCAAAATATTGATCAAGATACGTTAAAAATAAAAATAGACGGTAATTTAATTAAACTCAATAAAAATAATATTGAATTTAATAAAGGATTAAAGCTGAAGTTGGTAGGTAAAGATATTGTTATTACATATATTACTAGTGCAAGTGAAGTTAGTTCTGTACTTAATATAGTCCGTGTAATTGAAGATAATGAAAATCAAAATGTTACTAGTGCAAAAGTACAAGTAAATGATATCGTTAACATTGATGGAAAATTTAATCAGACATCTACGAATAAGAAACAAAGAGAGAAAAAAATTTCTAAATTTTTTCTAATTTAGCTAAATTAATTATTGATAAAAAGCAAGAAAAAACTGATCAAAATAATGATGAAAAAAGTCAATTTGAATTAGCTCAATCTACTGCTTTAGCTAATGCCAAGTCAACAAAACATGACATGGTCGTTTCAAGTAAAACACCGTCATTAGATGATACTTTTGAGCATAATATTGATGATAAAGAAGTTAAAGAAACTATAAATGAGAGTATTCCTAATACTAAAAAGGCTCATTCAAAAAAGCATTCCGCAAATAAAAGTAACTTACCTAAAACGGGAGAAGATAATATAGAATTATTTTTCAGTATAGTAGGAACTATTTTTTTGAGTATCTCAGCTATATTTTTTTATAAAAAATCCAGAAAATAATATATATTTAGGCATAAAATCTGTGTTTTTGATAGCCAAAATTCTCTCTTTCACGTATTATGTAAATATAAGTTTGTAGCATGAAAGAGATTAAAAATGCCATATTCTATTTCAGAAATTATTGTTTTATTTTTTACATATTCTTTTATTGGCTGGCTTTGGGAAACAATCTATTGTTCAATAAAAGATCACCATTTTGATTATCGTGGATTTTTATTCGGACCATATTGTCCTGTTTACGGTTTTGCTGTAACGACAATTCTTATATGTACTTATAAAGTACAAAATAATATATTTCTGCTATTTCTTGTGGGGATTGTTGTTGCAACAGTTTTTGAATATATAGCTAGTTGGCTTCTCGAAAAAATATTTCATATGAGATTGTGGGATTATTCAAATTTAAAGGGGAATATTCAAGGGCGAGTTGCTCCAGCTATTTCTCTTTTTTGGGGATTTGGTGTAGTTCTATTAGTCAAATTTGTACAACCATTTATTTTAAAAATTATTGAAGCTGAAGAAAGAGATACGCATGGCTGGTTGGCAGTTGGAATTACTGTTGTAATGGGACTAGATACGATTTTAACTGTAATCAGTGTAGAAAGATTCCATACTACTACGAAGATGTGGGATGTGCATATCAATGAATTTATTGAACGCGTTAGAGCAAAAGTAGAAAGTCGTATGCCTGAAAAAGGGAAACTTAAAGTGGGTGATTGGCATCATTCAGTTATTCAACATTTCGATGAATTAAATCCACATCGTTTAAGTTGGAACCACAGAAGATTCCTTAAGAGTTTTCCAAAATTAAAGATTTTAGATGCTCCAAAATTTATGGAAATTAAAAAAGATATCCTTAAAAAAGAAAGTAAATCAAACAAAAATACTGCTGCCTAATCTGGCAACAGTATTTTTTTAGCCATTAATACGGTTTTTATCCCTAACTTTACTTTTTTTTTCAGTATAACCATCAAGTACATTGGCATAACGTCCCAATATAAAAAGATAATCGGATAAGCGATTCATATATTCCAAATCACAATCAGCTAATTTTTGTTCATTGAGACTCAACTTGACCAAGGAGCGTTCAGCGCGTCTTGCAACTGTTCTGGCATACTGTAAATTGGTGCCTGTAACTTTGCCACCCGGCAAGATAAATTCAGGAATATACGGTATTTTGGGTGTTAATTCATTAATACGATTTTCTAGTTGTACTACATTACTTTCATTAATTTCATGATGATTTTTTACTACAATATCCGCTTGTAATTGGTATAAGTTACGTTGTACATTTTCTAATTCATTACGTAGTTTCTGGCAATTATTAGATAAATTAGCTAAAACTACACCCAGATATGATTGTAATTCATCTATATTGCCTAATGCTTCAATTTGTAAATCATACTTAGGTACCATTTTGCCAGTGACTTGCTTAGTTAAACCTTTATCACCAACTTTGGTATAAATTTTAATCGTCATTAAATTATCCTCCGTTGATATGCTTCAAGTGCCTTAGTTACAGGTTTATATAAAACAAAGTAAAAAGCAAAATTACCAATGGCATGATAGGTATCAAAAGCAAAACTAGAAATAAGATAAGCGATGAAAGCAGATAAACCGCCAAAAATAGTCATACCAAGGTCTACTAAAAAACCGTATTCCCAACCTAAAAATGTAGCTAAAGCTACTTGTAACAAAAAGTAATTTTTCAATGGTGTAAATTTAGCAAAGAAAGCCACAGTTAATACACAACCTGTGTATGCTAAAATTTGAGGAATAGTCCAAATACCGAATCCTAAATAAATATTCGAAATTAGCATTGTTAATGTAGCTAAAGTAATACCTGAACCAATACCTAAATTAAGTGTAACAATCATTAAAATATCAGTTACTGGTTGTACATTGGGGATAGGAATAATTTTAAAAATTCGTAAAACCACACACATTGCTGTAAGCATGGCCATTAATGCGATTTGTCTGATTTGTAGTCGCTCAGTAACCATAAATTACTTCACCTTGTCTAACGTGAATTTAACTTTGTCTTTGTTAGCAACGGCTTGTTGATCGGCACCTTTATTTGCCCATTTACCGTTAATTGTATAAGTCCAATAAATCTTCTTCTTAGGATTTTGCTTCTTACCATCGATTGAGGTAATAAAGCCTTTAGTTTCTTGTACTTTCCATGCTTTTTTCAGACCTGTAATTACCTTAGCTTTTTTCTTAGGAATTTTAACAGATTTGGTATCTACAGTCTTTTTACCTTGTTTCAAAGTATAGTTGACTGTAATTTGATTTTTAGCAGTATTTTTTGTAGCAGATGAATTACTATTTGAACTTCCCGTTAAAAATAAAGCCAAAAAGGCAACGATTGAAAATAATAAATTAAATTTATGCTTGTTCTTCATTTTTTCCTCCATGTAAATTATTTGATTGGGCAGGCCCCGCCTTCACAATCAGTTTGTCCTACAAGTTCTAATCCCTTTTGATCATCATTTTGCTTAGTAAATACTTCTTCAACATCATCTGTGATTAAAGCAGCTCTTTCTTCATAAGTTTTCTTGTTAATTGGCTCTTTGGGAGCCTGCTTCAGTGAACCACCATAATAAGGAAGAAGAGAGGTAGATTTAATGGTGTGTCTGTATTGGCGAAGCAATGGTGCGATTTCATCATTTTCATCCGATTGGAAAGTAATGGTGCAGCTAACAGCATTATCGGACCAGTATGTTTGTAAGAATGCTTGTGTCGCAAACTGTTCTTCGATTGAGACAGTTCCAGCTGAAGCAAAGTTTTTACTATCTGCATGAGCTGCGCGTAATGGAAATTCAACACAAATAGTGTTCTTAGTGTAAATATCTGGTTCGGTGTGATAGCCACATTCTTTCAAAGCAGGAAGTAATGGATCGCTAGCTTGGAAACGAATTCTTTGAATTAAGTAACCAGCATAGTGGAAATGCATCCCTTCTGATACACCAGCTAATTTAGCTACTGTACCAGATGGTTTAACTGTAGTGTGTTTAATTGATGGATTAACGCCTAATTCTTCACTGTAGGCCTTGTCTGCTGTGATAACAGCTTTATATAAACTGTCAACCATTTCAATTCCTTTTGGATCATAGATTGGCTTTTTAATTTTTTCACCACTTTGTTCATCAACAGCATCTTCAAAACCTGTGACTACTCTGTGACCCAAATCATTTAACAGCCAATCTTGAATACCAGACATAGAAACACCAATTCTGCGATTCTTTTGAATAATCTTGCGTGAAACTTCCCAGTCATAATGGCTGAAGGTAACTCTCTTAGCAAAACGAGTAGCTAAAGTGAAAGCTTCTTTTAAGTTCCATCCTTGTTTTTCAGCTGTATATGGGAAAACTTCAAACAAATTACATGGTTCACCATTAGCTAAAGAAATTTCACCACAAGGATTTGTACCTTCAACGTCGTCGTCAATCCCAGGTTGGTAGCCATCAACGATTCGACCATAATTGCGTGATAAATCAAGGTTAACAATACCAGGTTCACCATTATGTAAGATTCCATCAGCAATTGGACCGTAATTATTGAATTTAGAATTAATGGCTACACTGTTGTTAGAAGCCCAACGGTGGTGATAAAGCTTTTCTTTGTCTTGCTTCATCTTGATGAAATCTTGATCGTCATTAGAACCAAGAGCAAGTTCAGCTGAACGACGTACGTTGCCAGCTACAACCGTTTTACCAATTAAATTGCAAATATCTGTTGCGTCTACAGCGGTTAAATTCTTGCCCACACGAGCATTGATAACGTTATTAATATCAATGAACATTTCAACTAAAGGCATTGGACCTGAAGCAGTACCACCGAAGCCGTGAATTTTAGCACCATATGGACGAATATCGCTAATATCCAAAACCAGTTTGGTCTTTTGGTCAGGATTAGTATTGTTAAAGTGCATATCAATTAAACGGGCATTGGCAAGAACCCAACCTTCACGGGTATCAGGTAATCTGTAGTAAATTATGTCATCGTGATCGGGATTTTGCTTTTCCCATTCATCTTTATCAACAGCACCAACTTTGATTGAAGCATCGTGTGATTTACTGCTCTTATTGATAACGACAGTTAAATCAATCTTGTTATCGACTTTAGGAATTTGCTTGATGTTGCTGTTAACAACTGAAAAGCCTACGCCGCCGCCTTTCATCAATTGATCAAATAAGAAGGAGAAGGGCATGGAAACGGCTTTTTCTCTTTTATCAATGTAAGTAGGGACAATGTGACTGTCACCATATTCTTGAGGACGAATAGCAATAAACCAGCAATTATTTAAAGAATCACCGGTACGCTTTTGATAATCAGTTCCCGAAATCCAAAGATTACGACCGGAAGGTGTAGCAGACAAACCGTATGTTAAACGAAAAAGTTGCTTAGCCTCATTAGTTAATTCATTGATGACTTCTTCAGAGGGAGTGCCTTGAAGACGTGGGTCAAGGTTGACGTTACCTTCAATTACACGCTTGACTGTTTCATCCCAATTTTCTGAACGATTCTTTTCTGGTAACCAACGAGCATAAGTTCTTTTGTAAGTTACCCAGCCTAGTTCACCCCAATGAGGTTTAATTTCATGTTTCACTTGATCAATAAAGTCTTGATCTAGTTCGATTCTAGTAGATGACACGATTTTCACTCCTAAAATTTATTATTGTTTCACAAAACACATTATGTATGATGCATTACTAATTGTACCACAATATCTTGTACCTATGGATAAAAATATGGTGGATAGTTTTGATTTGTAAAATACAAATCCTATTAGAATAGGGCTAAAAAATTATAAATTTTTTTAAGTGAAATATAGTATAGATTTAAAAAATGGAGAAAGCGATCATGTTACAATTTAAGACATAGGAAAACGAGGTTTTATTATGAGTACAGCATGGCAAAAATTTAAAAATAATGTGCTATTACGCAGATTTGTTGTATTTTTATTGATCGTAGCTTGTTTGTATGAGATGCGAGCGATGATGAATACAATTTTGTTGACGTTTATTTTCACTTATGTGATTGTGCACTTAATCCATTTAGTTCAGCGTTATATCCCTAAAATGCCGACAGGAGTTATAGTTGTAGTTACATATTTGATAATTTTGGCATTATTGTATTTCGTTATAACGGTTTATTTGCCAATGCTGATAGTGCAGATCAGTAAAATGGTGAAGTCCGTTATGGCCTTTTATGAAAAAAATGAGTCTTCACGACTAGTATCATATATAACGCGTTACATTAGTAAAGGTGAACTCGTGACGCAGGCTAAACATGCTATGACGTTTGCGTTTCATACTGCTACTAATATAGGGACGCTTACTATTGCTACATTTATGTCTTTGATTTTGAGCTTCTTTTATACGATTGAACTAAACAAGATGAAGGAATTTTCTAGTTTATTCGTAAAGAGTGGTTATTTAAAATGGCTTTTCGAAGATATTCGTTATTTTGATAAAAAGTTTACTAATACTTTTGGTGTAGTGCTTGAAGCTCAGTTCTTTATTGCACTTTGTAATACTGCTTTGACGGTAATTGGCTTGGTCATAATGAAAATGCCACAAATTGTTGCACTAGGCTTAATGGTCTTTCTCTTAAGTTTGGTACCAGTTGCTGGTGTAATTATTTCATTGATTCCACTTAGCATTATTGGTTATTCAGTGGGCGGAATTCGATATGTGATTTATATTTTCATTATGATTATGATTATTCACGCTGTTGAAGCCTATGTATTAAACCCAAAGTTTATGGCTAGCAAAACGGAATTACCTATTTTTTATACTTTTTTAGTATTACTTGTGGCAGAACATTTCTGGGGTACTTGGGGCTTGATTGTTGGTGTACCAATCTTTACTTTCTTCTTAGATGTGTTAGGTATTAAATCATCAAAGAAGAGCGATAAGAAAAAGGCAGAACAAAAATGAGATTATTACTTACGGGTGATAGCATAATTGCACGTAAAGAAGGCAAAAATGAGCCACACATCAATTGGAACTTAAAACAGGTATTACCTAAGCTAGAAATTGAGAATACTGCGGTATCTGGTATTAATTCAGGTGCTTTTTTAGCAAGATTAAATGAATTAGTTTTGAGTGTAAAACAATGTGATAATTTGATGATTTTGCTTGGAACTAATGATTTAGCGACGCATAAGCAAGTTCCGTTAAATCAATTTAAACAAAATATGGAATTTATTTGTTCAGCAGTGATTTGTAAGTATTATCCACCACATGTTTTACTCATTTCACCACCTGCTGTTGATGAAGAAAAGCAGCATGTGCGTAATAATGGTTTAATTAAAAAGTATAGTGAAACTATTCAAAATATAGCTGAAGAATATCATTTCGAATATGCTGATCTGTGTCAGGCAATGCTAGAAGCAGGAGATATAAAAAAGATTTCCCAAGGAATAAAAAATGATGGCTTACATTTTGGAGATTTAGGTTATGAGATATTGGCTAAGTTGATTGTAGAAAATTTAAAACGTATATAAAAAAGAGGCGTAACGCCTCTTTTATTTTTCCTAAATTATTTAATCGCAGCCCATATTAATCCTCCAACGGCAAATAGTGCTAAGAAGGGGATTAATAAATAGGCACAAAATACAAAAATTAAACCAACCAAAATTAGAAAACCTAAAATTTTAATTAGGCCAATTCCTAATTTGAAAAATAACCAAATTAGGAAGATGGTTAATAAAAGTGAAAGCATAATACACATACCTCCATGTCTATGAGAATATTTTACTATTAAGAATTAAAAATAGGGTAGATTAGACATCAAATTTTTATAATAGGGTAGATTAGACATCAAATTTTTATAAAAAGTAAAGAAAAAATGTAATTAAGTTACCGTTAACATATAAAACTGTATTGAAAGCTCTTTCTGTAATCGGTATCATTTAAAACAATGAAAGCGATTTATGAGAAGAGGAAAAAACTTGGAGCAAAAGAAATCAGGATTGCCCACACTTGCTAGTACCACGATTTGGATGATTAGCTTAGGATATTTGGGTGTACAAATTGCATTTACTTTGGAAACTTCACAAATGAGTAGAATTTTCCAAACGTTAGGAGCTGATCCAACAAAATTAGGCTGGTTCTTTATCTTACCACCTTTAGCTGGGCTTTTAGTTCAACCAGGAATTGGATCTTTATCAGATCGTACTTGGATTCCTAAAATTGGTCGTCGTTTGCCATATTTATTGATCGGAATGGTTTTTGCTGTAATAACAATGATCATTTTGCCTAATGTAGGTAGTTTCGGTTTAGGTTATGGTTCTTTAGAAGCACTCGTTTTTGGTGCTGTTGCAATCGCTGTATTGGATGTTGCTTCTAATATGGCGATGCAACCATTTAAAATGATGATTGGTGATATGGTTAATGACGATCAAAAGTCATATGCCTATGGTATTCAAAGTATGCTTTCAAACTTTGGTGCTGTAATTGCTGCATTCTTCCCATTTTTATTAACCAGTTTAGGTGTTGCTAATACTGCTAAGAAGGGTGTAGTACCTCAATCTGTTGTAATCTCATTTTATGTTGGTGCAGCTGTTTTAGTAGTAACTTCATTATTTACTATTTTTAGAGTTCATGAATATGATCCAGAAACTTATGCACGTTATCACGGAATTAAGGAATCAGATAATAAAGAAGGCGGCGGCTGGATTGAATTATTAAAGAAAGCCCCTAAAGTGTTTTGGCAAGTTTCATTAGTTCAATTCTTTAGTTGGATTTCTTTCCAATATCTTTCAACTTATGCGACTGGAGCAATTGCACAAAACGTATGGCATACTACTTCTGCGTCTTCATCTGGTTACCAAATTGCTGGTAATTGGTTTGGTGTATTGACTGCTGTCCAATCAATCGCAGCTGTGATTTGGTCATATGTTTTGGCTAAGGTGCCAAATAATCATCATAAATTAGGTTATGGTGTAAGTTTATTCTTAGGAGCTATTGGTTATACATCAATCTTTTTAGTTCATTCACAAATGATGTTAATTGTTTCCTTTATTTTAATTGGAATCAGTTGGGCAGGTATGAATACTTATCCCTTAACTATGGTATCTAATGCTTTATCTGGTAAACATATGGGAACATATCTTGGTTTGTTTAATTGTTCTATTTGTTTACCGCAGATTGTAGCTTCACTACTTAGCTTTATCATTTTCCCACTTGTAGGAAATTCAATGCCAGCTATGATGTTGATTACTGGTATCTCAGGATTTTTAGCTGCATTGTCAGTAATTAGTATTAAAGAAACCTATGTAAAATAATAAAAAATCTGAAATTAATTCCAGATTTTTTTGTAAAGTAAAACCGTGTTATGAGGAGTGATCACAACACGGTTTTTATTTTGGTATTCAGAAGTTATTTGATGAATCTTGATCTAGATTAGTCTTTAACAACATCCTTGGTGTTTAACCATTGACTGCTATTGATTTTAACAATCTTCTTACCGCTAACTTTCTTAACATCCTTGGCGGTATAAGTTGAACCCATTGAGACTTTTTTGGAAGTCTTTTGACCTTTAGAATTTAAAGTGTTAACAGTTTGGTTCTTAGTATCTTTTACAGTAACAAAGATTTTGTCGCCTTTTTTAATAGCTGGGTTAGAAGGCCTAACTTCTGAAACCCCAAGTTTTGGAGCATTAAAACTAGCAGCTTGAGTAATTGAAGCACTAGCACCCAACAAGCTCATTGAAGCAACTGCAACAGAAACAACTTTAACTAATTTATTTGATTCTAACATAATGAATACCTCGTATTTCTATATCACTAATTGTTTGGAACTTTTGGTTCCTCATTCCTTACACTTTTTATTATATAACCTATGTTATTAAATGCAAGAGGTTATTTAATATTTTTCCTAAAATATAAGTTCATAAAAAGTTTCTATAATAACGATTATTCATTTTTGTAGAAAAGTGTTGTAAAGATTATTAAATAAGCTAATTACGTTATTAATCCGTGAAATACTGCAAAATATCTTCCTCAGTTAACTTCTTTTTCTCTTCACCTTTAACGTCTAAGACAATTTGACCACTATTTAAAATAATAGTGCGATTGCCATACTTAATTGCATCCCTCAACTGATGTGTGATCATAATACAAGTTAATTTCTCTTCATGAACCACTTTATTCGTTAATTCAAGTAGTTCACGGCTAGTATTAGGATCAAGCGCTGCCGTATGCTCATCAAGTAAAAGTAAATCAGGTCTGTTAATTGTGGCCATCAAAAAACTAAGTGTTTGTCTTTGACCACCAGATAGATTTCCAACGAATGTATTTAAACGTTCATTTAATCCATTAGGAAGCTGAGAGGTTTTTTGCTTAAATTCATCCATATGTTTATCCAGTTTTCTGAGATGTAACCCACGTCGCTGTCCACGTTTGGTGGCTAACAGTAAATTTTCTGCGACTGTCATTCTTGGAGCGGTTCCCATTTTAGGATCTTGAAAAACTTGAGCGATATATTTAGCTCTTTTTACTTCAGACAAATTGGTTAAATCACGATTTTTTAAAATGATTTTTCCACTGGTAGGAGTAATTGAACCGTTAATAATGTTGAGCAAAGTAGATTTACCAGCACCATTGGTTCCAAGTAGCGTAACGAAGTCGCCATCTTCTAATTTTAAATTGATATTCTTAAGAATTTGTTTTTCTTCATTAGTACCCACATTAACTGTAGTAATAATATTTTGTAAATCTAAAATTGTACTCATGGTTTTTGAATCCCTTTTTTAAGCAATTTAGTCATATGTAATTTCTTTTCAAATAGTGGAAGCATCATACAGATAGCTAAAATAATTGCAGAAATTAACTTGAAGTCGTTGGTGCTGAAACCTAATTGAAGGACTAAAAGTAAAATTAAGCGATAGATAATACTACCAATGACTACAGCAATTAAACGAGCAGTCAAACTTAAGTTGCCATAAACAACTTCGCCAATGATGATGGCGGCAAGACCAATAACCATGGTTCCGATACCCATGTTGACATCGGCATACCCACCATTTTGTGCTAAAAGTCCACCGGCAAGACCAATTAAGCCGTTAGAGAGCATTAAGCCTAAGATCTTCATATTATCGGTGTTAATTCCAAGTGAGCGAGCCATCTTTTCATTATCACCGGTTGCAATAAAACTCTGACCAAGGTCAGTATTAAGAAATAATGCCAATAAAAAGATAATGACTATTGCGAAAATTAGGCCAACAACAATGGTAGGAAAGTTTGCTGGTAATTTCTCCAAAAAATGTTCATTAAGTAAAGTGGCTTTGTTTAATAAACCTACGTTAGCTTTGCCTAAAATGCGTAAGTTAATTGAGTAGACACCAGTCATCGTTAAAATTCCAGCAAGTAAAACTGGAATTTTTCCCTTAGTATAAAGAAGACCAGTGGTTAACCCAGTTAACATACCACCTAAAAAAGATAATGCTGTAGCAATTAAAGGGTTAACGCCGTTTACTAGAGCACTAACGCAGATAGCTGCACCAAAAGGAAATGTTCCTTCAACTGTCATATCTGGGAAATTTAAAATTCTAAAGGTTAGAAAAAGACCGAGTGCTAAAATACCCCATAAAAGTCCTTGTCCGATAGTTGATGTAATTAGACTCATTTGATAATCCGTCCTTTCTTTTGTGCGGCTTTAATTACACTCTCTGGAATTTGAATGTTTAATTCATTAGCCGCTTTTTGGTTGATTACGGTTTCGTAACTGGTAACTCGTCTAACAGGAGTATCTGCAGGATTTTTACCTTTTAAAATTTGACCAGCCATTTTACCAGTTAAAACCCCCATATCGAATTGGCTGACGCATCTAGTGGCAAGACCACCCGACTTAACCATAGTATCGGCAGCAGGGAAAACAGGAATTTTTGCTTCATTTGTTGCTTTAAGCAAAGTTGCAATACCTGAAGCTACAGTATTATCAGTAGGTACATACACTGCTTGAACTTTACCAGCCATCGTTTGGGCAACTTGTTCGATATCATTGGTAGAAGTGATGGTATAGGGACGGACTGTTAAGCCGTCTTTTTCAGCTAACTTTTTGAATTCGCGGTATTCAGAAGCAGATGAGTCATCACTAGAGGTATAAATGACGCCGATTGTTTTGGCTTGGGGTAAAATTGTTTGTAAAAGTTTTAATTGTGCACCGACCGGTTGTCTGTCTTGAACCCCTGTAATTTTTCTACCGGGGTGACTCATGGTATTAACCAAATGAGCACCAATTGGATCACTGACAGCTCCCATGATTACGGGAGTATTTCCTGGTTGATTGGCCAGGGATTGAACAGCTGGGGTAGCAATTCCAATTGTGACAGTGGCATTTTCTTGATTAAAACGATCGCTCATCGATTTTAAATTACTTTGATCACCTTGAGCATTTTGAAAATCAATTTTAATGTTTTTTCCTTCTTCATATCCTTCATCTTTTAAACCTCGAATAATTCCGCGATGAATTTGATCCAAAGCTGGGTGAGACATGGTTTGTAAAATACCTACCACTTTCTCTTTTTGTGCTGTATTTTGTTTATTTATTTCTACAACAAATGCAGCAATTAAAAAGAAGAAGAGACCAATAATTGTTCCGATTAATCTTTTCATAACTTACTCCTAATAACAAAAAAAGACATTTCCGGTTTTTACGGGAAATGTCCAAAACAAAACCCGCACGTTTATTAAATCCGTGCGGGTTACTTTTTTCATGAAGATTTACCAGCACAGATGCGAAATATCTGAGTCGCATCTGTGCTATTAAGCGTGCAGAAACAACTCTAGTGCTGGAATTGCCAACGATTGATTACTACATTCTTAAACATGGTTAAATCTTCCTTTCATTCAAATTACTTGTTGCCACAATTTTAAATAGTTATTAAAAAGATGTCAATCAATTTTTTCACTTGATTTAAAAAATTGATATAATTAATTTCCGAGAAAATAAGGAAAGGACTAATGACATTGCGCTATAAACAAATTATTTTTGACGTTGATGATACTATTATCGATTTTGCAGCAACTGAAGATTTTGCTTTGCACAGTCTTTTTAACGCCCACCATTGGCCACTATCTCAAGAACTTCAGCGCCAGTACCATGCTTACAATCAAGGATTATGGCGCAGACTTGAACAAGGTGAATTAACTTATGAGCAGTTAAGCGAAATGACTTTTCACGATTTTATTAAAGATCATTTCAATCTTGAAATCGATGGAAATAAGGCGATGGATGAATATCGTTCATATTTTGGTGAAGCACATCAATTATTGCCAGGAGTAGAGGATACTTTGAAGTTTGCTAAAAAGCAGGGGTATAAATTAACTGTTTTGAGTAACGGTGAAAAATTTATGCAAAATCATCGTCTGGAATTAGCGGGTGTAAAAAAATATTTTGACTTGATTGTTACTTCTGAAGAAGCACATTATTCTAAGCCTAATCCGCATGCTTTTGATTATTTCTTTAGTAGAACCGAAATCGGTCCTGATGAAACTGTCTTTTTTGGCGATGGACTACAATCTGATATTTTGGGTGCAGAAAAGTATAATTTTGACAGTATTTGGTATAATCACCGCCATCGTAAAAATACTTTGCATCTACACCCAATTTTTGAAGTGGAAAACTATCCAGAATTTGTTAAATTAATGCAAAATAATTTTCAAAAGAAGTATTAATTGAATTAACTTAGTAGGTATTTTATCTTTGAGATAAGATACTTTTTTGTTTTAAGGTGAAATAATCAATGAAAAAAATAACAATGGGAATAGTTGCTCACGTTGATGCGGGTAAGACTACTCTTTCAGAAGGCTTACTATATAAGGCTGACAATATAAGAACTTTAGGAAGAGTTGATAATGGAGATGCATTTTTAGATACAGATGCACTAGAAAAAGCTCGCGGGATTACTATTTTTTCGCATGAAGCTAAGTTGATGACGGATAATTCAGACATTACTTTACTAGATACTCCAGGACACGTTGATTTTGCGTTTCAAACAGAAGAAATTCTCAGTGTGTTAGATTATGCAATTTTAGTAATTTCTGCTTCAGATGGTGTTACTAATTATACGAAGACTTTATGGAATTTGCTTAAGAGACATAATGTTCCAGTATTTATTTTTGTTAATAAGATGGATACAGTGGGTGCTAATAAAGTCCAGGTTTTAGATGATATTCAAACTAATTTGTCACAAAATAGCGTTGATTTTTCTAAGATTGATGACAATTTTTATGAAAATATTGCAGCTAGTGATGATGAGTTATTAGAGAAATATTTAAATGATAATCGAATTGAAGATACAGATATTCAAGATTTAATTGAGAAGCGAAAAGTTTTCCCGATATATTTTGGTTCCGCATTAAAATTGACAGGTATTTCAGAATTTTTAACTAGTCTTGATCAGTGGACTAAAGAGACCGATTTGGGTAAAGATTTTGCAGCAAGATGTTTTAAAATCACACATGATAAAAATGGTGAACGTCTAACGTGGTTAAGAGTTTTAGGTGGCGAATTAAAGGCAAAAAGTGAGCTGAATCATGAAAAGGTAAATCAACTACGTGTTTACAATGGTGAAAAGTTTACAACGGTTGCTTCGATTGGTGCCAGTGAAATAGTTGCGGCGACAGGCTTGACTAAGACTTACCCGGGTGAAGGTTTCAATACTTCAGATGCATTAAATGCAACGCTTAAACCTGTGTTAACTTATCGAGTTAATTTTGAACCTGATGATCTACATGCATGTTTAAATGCTTTGAAAACTTTAGAAGATGAAAATCCTCAATTGCATGTTACTTGGTCAGAACATCTACAAGAAATGCACGTTCAGGTAATGGGTAAGATACAGTTGGAAATTTTAGAACAGCTTTTAAAAGAGCGATTCAACTTAGAAGTTGATTTTGATCAGGGGAATATTCTATATAAAGAAACAATTATTGATTCCATTGAAGCGGTAGGTCATTTTGAGCCACTACGCCATTACGCAGAAGTACATTTATTACTTGAACCCGGTGAAAAAAATAGTGGTGTTGTTTTTGAAAATAAGTGCAATTTAGAAGTTTTAACTAAAAATTGGCAACATCAAATTATGACTGCATTAAAATCGAAAGAACATCTTGGCGTGTTAACAGGGATGCCAATTACTGATTTAAAAATTACACTTATTAGTGGTAAAGGAAGCATTGTACATTCGGTTGGTGGTGACTTCAGAGAAGCTACATACCGTGCAGTTCGTCAAGGATTAATGGAATTGAAGAGTCAAAATAAATTGCAGTTACTTGAACCTTGGTATGATTTTCACTTGGAAGTGAGCCAAGATCAAGTTGGTCGTGCGATGAATGATATTCAACGCATGCACGGCAATTTTGATAATCCAGAAAATATTGGTGATCGTGTGATTATTATTGGAAGTGCACCAGTTAGTGAAATGCAAGATTATGCAGCTGAAGTACGTAGCTATACTCATGGTGATGGAAATCTAGAATACGTGGTTAAAGGTTATTTGCCATGCCATAATACTCAAAAAATAATTGAAAAAATGGCTTATGATCCAGTCTCCGATTTAGAAAATACGCCTAATTCTGTCTTTTGTTCTCATGGTGCAGGTCATACAGTAACCTGGGATAAGGTGCCCGAAAAAGTTCAATATCCATATAGTTATAGATGAAAATTTATTGCATAAAGTGAAACATATGATTACCTGTGAAAGAAATTTTATTTTGTTTGAAAAATAATGCTTAAAAAGCGCTTACATAGTAAGATAAGGGTATTGGAAAGGTTGATACATATGACTACAATACTCTTTAAAGCCGTTGCTGTTGATATGGATGGCACTTTTTTAACTGATAATAAAACTTTTGATCATGAACTATTTGGCAAGATTTTAAAAAAGCTACAGACAAACAACATTCCTTTTATTTCAGCAACTGGAAATCAATTAATTAGATCACATGAATATTTTGAGGAATTTAGCAGTGGAATTGATTATGTGTCTGAAAATGGCGCAATCTTAGAAGCAGACGGTAAAGTAATTAAAAAGACAGCAATAGATTATGATATTGCCCAAAAGTTACTGCATTTTATTCAAACAGAATATCCTGAAGCAATTATTATGGTTAGTGCGGAGCATCATTGCTATATCTTAAAGAGTATGGACAAAGCAATGAAAGATGATATTAGGATTTATTATCGTAAAGTAAAAGAGATCGATAAATTCAATGATATTAATCCTAGCGATTCTATTTTAAAAGTTTGTCTAACTGCTGATGATGAGCTGGCTACCATTATTCAGGATCGTTTTAATGAAAAATATGGTGATTGTATCCGCGGAACTAGTAGCGGTAATATGACAATTAACTTAGTTCATAAAGGTATTAACAAGGCTAAAGGTGTAGCGGATATGCTTAAGTATTATGATATTGCCCAAAAAGATTTGATTGCTTTTGGTGATGGTGAAAATGATATCGGGATGCTTAAAGCCTGTGGTTATAGTTATGCGATGGCTAATGCTAATGAAAAGGCAAAGGCTGTAGCTAAATATGAAGCCCCATCAAATAATGAAAATGGTGTTTTGCAAGTTTTAGCTAAGTATTTAGAAATAGAATAAAAAAATCGTTACTTTGATGTAGTAACGATTTTATTTATTTTAAACTGAATTCTAGTCTGACAGGGTTGTGATCTGCATAGCGATAATCGGTGTTAATGTTGGTTGCTTTAGCTTTAACATTTTTAGAAACGATAAAACCATCACAAATTGTCATGTAATTAATTTTGGGATTATATTTCATGTCAGTTGAACGAACTGTAGCAATTTTATCTCGGTTAGTAGCTTTAACCATAGTAAAATTTTTAGGCAACATTTCTGATCAAGGATCGATACCCAATCCGGTATTTTTTCTTGATGGTCAAAGTGCGTTAACATATCTTTTCCTAGAGCGTGATTAAAGTCACCACCCACGATAACATAATTCCCGGCTAGATATTCTTTTTCCATTACATTAGAAATAAGTTTCATTTGTGCTTTACGCATCTTTCCACCTTTGTTATAAGCAGACATATGACTATTGATCATTACAAGGTATTTACCATTGTTAATAGGAAAGCGCATGATGACAAAACAGCGATCTAAATCGGTAAATTTTGAAATAAATGCACTTGTAATGGGATATTTTCTTCTAATCGCAGAGGTCATTTTATATTTGCTCATACTTAGCAAGCCTGATTGGACACTGCCGTGGGGGTCATATAGTGGCCAAGCTAAGAAGGCGGTATGAAAGTTATTGGCAAAAGTATAATCATAATTTTGAAAATGATTTTCAACCATTTTTACTTGATTAACATAATGACTACGAGTAGAGTGGGTATCAATTTCTTGAAGAAACATAAAATCAGGATTTTGTTTTTTCATAGTTTGAATAACTCCATTAGTTGAATTTAAAACGGCAGTACCGCGATGACCTTGTGTTTTTTTGACATTCTTTAATTCACCGTGATCCATAAAAAATCAAAATTATGATTATATGCACCAAAGCCTACGTTATAAGTTGTAGCTTTGTATGTTTTATGTAGTTTTAACTCATTTTTTTGATTATTACCAATAATTAATTTTTTGTGATCAGGAATACGACAGTAATGTGCTTGCATATGTCCAATGTAACAGCCAATTGTTATCAGGAGGATAGCAAGCAAAATTAATATTCCCATACCGATTCTTTTTAATATTTTAATTTTTCTCCTTGATTCTTTGTTAATTATAGCAAAAATAAAAAGATCGAAATTCAGCTGAATTTCGATCTTTATTTTTATCTAGGAATCAAAAGGTTTCTAGACGTTTGCTATTTCGTAATGGCTTTAGAACTTGTTCTTGTCCAAAGCAACTGGAGAATCTGGTTTTTCGCCCTTGATTAATTCCAAGTTGTTGTCAAATGCCTTAACAACCATGTTACGTACAGCGTGAGTAGTGTAGAAGGCAGTGTGTGGGGTTACCAATACGTTTGGACGATCAATTAAGTCTGCCAAGCGTTCGTCTGGGAATTCTTTACCTTCCCAGTCCTTGTTAAATACACCAACTTCGCCTTCGTAAGTATCCATAACGAAGCCGAAGATCTTGCCTGAGTCTAAACCACGAATTACTGCATCAGTGTCAACAAGTGGACCACGTGAGCAGTTTACGATTACAACGCCATCCTTCATTTTGGCGATTGATTCATCGTTAATCATGTGTACGTTAGCTGGAACGTCTGGTACGTGAAGTGAAATTACATCAGCTTGCTTGTACAAGTCATCAAGTGAATCAACGTAGTAACCCTTCTTTTCAAGTTCAGGGTTCTTGAAGATATCGTAAGCAATAACTTTTGCGCCAAAGCCTTCCATAATCTTCATAAATACTTGACCAATGTGACCAGTACCAACAACACCGACAACTTGGTCACGAACTTCACGGCCGATAGTTGGTGCCCAACGTAAATCACGTTTAGCCATCTTTTCGTCCATGCGCTTGTCTTGACGTAATACACGTGCAGCTTGAATAGCAGCATGTTCAGCAATAGCGTCTGGTGAGTAAACAGGAACATTAGTGATTTCAAAGCCTAATTCTTTGGCCTTGTCCATGTCGATGTTATCGACACCAACGTTACGTAATGACATCTTAGTTACGCCAGCATCTGCCAATGCTTGAAGGGTTTCAGGAGTGTAGTCTAATTGTTGGTAAACAACAACACCGTCTGCACCTTCAGCAAGCTTTGCAGTTTCAGGAGTCAAAAGTTTATCAGTGTAATCAACATCGATATCTTTGTGAGCTTCCTTCCATTCGTTTAAGAATGGTTCTTCGTCTTTACGAATAGCGTAAGCAAAAATCTTTGTCATAAATTTAACCTCCGTAAAATTTATTAGTATGACCATTCCTCATTATACACTTCCGTTTGTTCAACAAAACACAAAAACAATATTTTTCTAAAAAAGCAGTTGCACGTGAAACATCATTGAAAACAAATGAAAAACTATAAAGAATTTATTAAGACAAGTAAATAAATGGTGACACATTGTCATTTAAAATGTAATATATACTCATAACAAAAAACAACGCAACAAATAGAGATGATTTGTAAGAAGGTAACAAATCTTCTAATTCCTTATTAATACATCCTATTTTGGGCTTTGACAATCATACATTGGGTATTATCTTAAAGCCGTCCCCTATGCGACTTTAAGCTTAAAAAATTGGAAAAGTCCATCCCCTTTTTGTGAAAGTAGGTAATTAAGTCCCCTGCTTCGTCTCTAGCGTTGAACGTTTTGTTAACCTTAATTATTTATTTTCACAACATTAGTGATGAGTAGGCTAATGTAAAAAAATCTCGTTATTCTCATTCAACACAACTCCCTTAAAGGGCTGATTTAGAAAGTTTCTAGATCAGCCCTTTTCCTTTTTTAGTTATAATTAATAAAAAAGAACTTGAAGGGAAGAGAACGATGATTTTAATTTCATGGAATATTGATTCTTTAAATGCGGCTTTAACGGGAACTTCAGCTAGAGCGGAAGAAACCAGACAGGTATTAGAAAAAATTCACGCTAAAAATCCAGATATTATTGCCATTCAAGAAACAAAATTAAAGGCAACTGGCCCAACAAAAAAGCATCAGGAAATTTTAGCAGAAAAATTTCCTGAATATAATTATGTTTGGCGTTCTTCTGAAGAGCCTGCTAGAAAAGGCTATGCGGGGACTATGTATTTATATAAAAAGGATTTAACCCCGATTGTTTCTTATCCGGTAATTGGTGCACCAGAACCAATGGATTGTGAGGGACGTATTATAACTCTAGAATTCAATGACTTTTATGTGACACAAGTTTATACGCCCAATTCCGGTAGTGGATTGAAGAGATTAAGTGACCGCCAAGTTTGGGATCAAAAGTATACTAAATACTTACAAGAATTAGATAAACACAAGCCAGTTTTGGCAAGCGGTGATTATAACTGTGCTCATACTGAGATTGATTTGAAGCATCCAAATAATAATCATCATTCTGCCGGTTTTACTGATGAGGAAAGATCTGGGTTTACTAATTTACTAAATGCTGGTTTTACAGACACTTTTAGAAAAGTTCACGGTAATATTACGGATGTATATTCTTGGTGGGCTCAACGTGTAAAAACCGCTAAAATAAACAACTCTGGATGGAGAATTGATTATTGGCTTGTATCTAATAGGATTGCTAATAAGGTGGTTCGCTCAGAAATGATTGATACCGAAAAAAGAGCAGACCATTGTCCAATTTTGCTTGAAATTAACCTTTAAAATGTCAAAAACACTAGTATAATGTTTTTGACATTTTAAAAAATAGGGGTTGAATTTTCTTGAATGACGAGAAAACAGAAGATTGGGCTTTAGAGCAAGATCTTAAGTACAATCGGTTAACGGCATTTAAGCTGTTTGCGATGACTAGTTCAATGGTTATTTCCGTTGATGAACTAGCACCGTTTGGCAAGACTGGTGCTACTGCACTATTTTATTTGCTAATTGCTGGAATTGCCTGGTTTATTCCCATCACTCAAATGGCTGGTGAAATGGCTTCAATTAACGGTTGGGAAAAAGGCGGTATTTTTACTTGGGTAAAAGGTTCACTGGGCGATAAGACTGGATGGACTGCTATGTTTTATCAATGGATCCATATTACAGTTGGGATGGATACCATGATGTATGTGATTATTGGTGCTCTTTCAATCACTTTTAATACGCCTTGGTTTAATACTACACCGCTGATGCGTTTCATTTTGATGATGATTATTTTATGGGGTGCTACGGCAATTCAGATAATTGGTATTAAAAAGATAGGTAGAATCGCTGAATGGCTCTTCATTCTTGGAATTTCGACACCTGTAATCCTTTTGATTATTTCGTTTTTTGTTTATGTGTTACAAGGGCATCCCTTACATATGACAATTAATTGGAATACGGTTATCCCACATCAATTAAATGGCACTACACTAGTTGCATTTGTTCCTTTCATGTTGGCTTTTTGTGGTGGTGAAGCATCTGCTCCACATGTTAAAAATTTGGATCATCCTAAGTCATATTCAAAAGTTATGCTTGCTTTAGCAATTACAGCTATTTGTTTTGATCTTTTAGGTAGTATGGCAATTGGAATGACAGTTCCTAAAGATCAAATTCAAAATAGTACTGGTTTTGTTTACACTTATGGTAAGTTACTTACTTCAATTGGATTACCAGGAGATGTTTTACAAAAAATTGTTGGGATAATGCTAGCATGCGGAATTATCGGTGAATTGGGTAACTGGATTGCTGGTCCTAACCAAGGGATGTATGAAGCTGCTAAAGATGGTTACATGCCTAAATTTTTTGCCAAAACTACTAAGCATGGTGTACCAATCAGAATTATGATTTTACAATCAAGTATTGTAACTATTTCTGCATTATTAATTACCTTTACTAGTGGTGCTGATGCCGATTTTGCATTTAATGTATCTTTAGCTGCCACTACAGCACAGTATTTAATGGTTTATATGATAATGTTGATTTCTTACATTGTTTTGAAGAGAAAACATGAAGATTATCACCGTATGTATTACATGACCAAAAATCCCAATTTAAGTATTGCAATTGCTGCAGTAGCACTAGTTATTACTATTGTGGCATTCTTTGTAACCTTTGTTCCTGCACAAGGAACCCCGATCCGGTTACGTCATATTTATATTTGGACATTAGTTGGTATGTGTGCAATTGTTTCAGTATTACCGTTGATTCTTTATCGCTGGCATGCAAAATGGCAAAATCAATAAAAGCGTTCGTTTATAAAAAGCGAATGCTTTTTTAGTAGAATTGTTTTGAGGTGACAAAATATGGCAGATGCAATGCAAGATGCGATCTTAAATGGTTTGTATGATTCATCCTATCCTGGTAGTGAAACATTAGGTCCAAGTATTTTAAGTAATAATCATGATGAAAAAATTTGGTCAATTTTGAGAAACGAATTATATAGTTGTACAGGATTTACGTGGGCAGTAGCGTTTATAACTCAAGATATGCTTGTTCCTTTGAAAGTTGTACTTGCTGATTTAGCGCAAAAAAATGTCAGTGGAACAATAATTACAGGAAGCTATTTAAATTTTAATAATCCAAAAGTTTTTGAAGAATTAAAGAAAATTCCTAACTTAGAAATAAAAGTCGCAACAGAAAGTGGCTTTCATGCCAAGGGATATTTGTTTGAACATAAAGATTATCAAACAGTGGTAATTGGTAGTGCCAACTTTACCCGAGCAGCGCTTCTTACCAATTATGAATGGGCTCTGAAGATTAGTTCAAAAACTCAGGCTGATCTAACTAGACAAATGGCACAAAAACTTGCTGAATTAGAAAAGAATAGTTTTGTTCTTACTGATGAATGGCTAGCTGAATACAAGAAAAATTGGATTAAACCTGTAAGTAATACTAAAAAAATCGTTTCAAATGCAAAAATTGAGCCGAATCAAATGCAGAAAGCTGCTTTAAAAAATTTAAATTCATTAGTAAATGAAGGAGCTAAGCGGGCTTTAGTAGTTTCGGCTACTGGAACGGGTAAGACTTATTTAGGTGCTTTTGCTGTAAAAGACTTTAAGCCTAAAAAATTTTTATATATAGTGCATCGTCAGCAAATAGCTAAAAAAACTCTTGATAGTTTTTACAAAGTAATTGGTGGAGCAAAGTCAGATTATGGCATATTAAGCGGTAATCACCATGATACTGATAAAAGATATTTATTTGCTACAATTCAAACATTAAGCCAAGATAATGTGCTTGATGATCTAGTTAGAAACGAATTTGATTACATTTTAATTGATGAGGCACATAGAACTGCCGCTCCTAGTTATCAGAAAATTATAAATTATTTTCAACCTAAATTCTTATTAGGGATGACAGCGACGCCTGAAAGAATGGATGAGCAAAATGTGTATCAAATTTTTGACTATAATTTGGCATATGAGATTCGGTTGAGGGATGCATTAGAAGAAAAGATGTTGGCTCCTTTTCATTATGTGGGTGTGCAAGACTATGAAAGCAATAATCAAATAATCGATGAAACAACAAATTTACGTTATTTAGCATCTAAAGAACGTGTAAATTATGTTTTAAAGGAAATGGATTATTATGGCTACTGCGGAGATAAGGCTAAAGGTTTAGTATTTTGCAGTAGACAAGAAGAAGCGCATGAATTAGCAAATCTTTTTTCTGAAAAAGGTCATCCTGCTGTGGCATTGACTAATAAGGATAGTGACAAAAAACGGATTGAAGTTGTAAGCCAATTAGCAGACGGAGATATCGAATATATTATTGCTGTTGATTTGTTTAATGAAGGTATAGATATTCCCTCATTGAATCAAATTATTATGTTGCGCAATACTCAATCTGCTATCGTATTTATTCAGCAATTAGGGCGCGGCCTTAGAAAATATCCAGGTAAAGAATTTGTGACAATTCTTGATTTTATTGGAAATTATAAAAATAATTACTTAATTCCAATTGCGTTGAATCAAGACAATTCTCGTGATAAAGATAAGGTCAAAAGAGAGACGAGATTACCTAATTTTATTGATGTTTCTACAATTAACTTTAGTAAGATAGCTTCTGATAGAATTTTAGCTTCACTTGATCAGATCAAATTGGATAGTATGCGTGAGTTACGAAGTAGTTATCAAGAATTAAAAAATAAATTAGGTCGAATTCCGTTTTTGTTAGATTTCTATCAATATGGGACAGTTGCTCCGGAAGTTTTTGCAAATAACCACGGACTAAGTAGTTATGCAACCTTTTTAGAAAAAATGGGCGAACCAATTGAGCTTAATAAATATGAAGATGAAGTATTAAGTTTTGTCACTAAAGAACTACTTAATGGTAAAAGAGCACATGAATTAGTTTTGTTAAAAATGCTGTTGAAGCAAAACTTTGTTAAGCAAGAAGATTATCTTGCTAAGCTGCAACATAAAAAAATCTATGTTAACGATGAAGTGTTAAGTTCAGTAGACGATATTTTAGATTTATCATTTTTTGATGTAAAGCAGGGAAAAACTACTAAAAAAGCTCAATATGGTGATAGGCCATTAATTGAGCATAGTAATTTATTTGATTATAAATTGAATGATGAATTAAGGAATGCATTGAATAAAAATTCAATGTTTAAACAGCTTTTTAAGGATGTAATAGATGTCGGTCTTGAACTAAATCGGCAGTACAATAACCAAAGTCAATTTACGTTGTACCAACAATATGATAGAAAAGATGCCTGTCGTTTACTTAATTGGGCTAAAGATGTTTCTGCACCAATGTATGGCTATCGTGTAGGTGAAAAAGATACTCCAATTTTTATTACTTATCGTAAAGATGATCATGAAAAACGAAATGCACTATATCATAATACCCTAGAAGATGGACGTAGCTTGCGTTGGTATACTAGAGTACCACGACATTTAGATTCAGAAGAGGTAAAGAAGTTATTGCATACTAAAGACATGCATTTACATTTATTTGTGAAAAGAAGCGATGCCGACGGAAAGCAGTTCTTCTATTTAGGAGAAGCTACAATTCAGGCTGATTCAGTTAAAGAAGAGCTTTTAGGTGTTAAGAAAAAGCCGGCGGTAGGGATGAATTTACTTCTAAAGCATCCTTTAGATAATTCAATGCATGAATTGTTATTTGAATAATAAAAAAAGAAGCCTTAAGGCTTCTTTTTTATCTACTAAGGAATGTATATGGCTTAATATGATTTAAAATTTGATATCCCATTTGCTTTTGGGCATTTTCATCGCCTGATGTTTGGTTTAAAAACATGATTAACCCATTGCGGTTATCAGCCGTCATTTGAATCCATGCACCAAAGTGAGTATTTGTTAAATTTCCATAAGCAGATTTAATAGTGTCATTATTATCAAGATATAGACCACCAGAGTAATCATTTACTCTATTTTTTAAATGAGTAAGATACCTAAAGTCCTCTCGACTTAAAATACTTCCATTAGTTAAACCAAGCTGAATTTTGTAATAATCAATTGGTGTGGTGAACATGTTCCCCGCACCCGGTAGTTGAGAGGCTAATGATCTTGAAACATATTCAGGTTCTTGATAGTTTTTGCCATTGTTCCATATATAAGAAATTGGATCTGTCTTCCAGCTAGGGATGTTTTGATAAAGGAATGTATTGGCTAAACCAAGTTTGTTAACAATTCGATTGTTAAAATTCTCTTCATAGGATTGGCCACTAATTTTTTTGATAATTCCTGCAAGCAAAATGTAGTTCGTATTATTGTAAAAGTATGTTCCTGGGGTGCCTGTGCTAGTGTTGTTCACATTATCAATTGCCCAGTTGATTGCATCGTCTTCTGAATAATTAATATTACGATCAATTTCAGTGTTAACTGCATTGATACCTGAAGTGTGTGTCATCAGTTGACCTAAGGTAATATTATCGGCATTTTTTAGATTAGGATACCAACGCGAAATTTTTGTATATTGTGAAAAGCGTTGGTTAGTATGCAAATTTTCATTCATTAATTGAATAATAATTGCGGCAGTAATAACTTTTTGTAAAGAACCTGTAGGATAAACTACGCGTTCATTACCATTGCCGATCTTTTTACCATACCAGGCCCAACCGTAACTAATTTGTTGCGGTTGACCATCCTTAATAATTACCGCGCTACCGCGACTATTATTTTGTGCAAAAACATTACGTACAAAATTACGCATCTCAGTTCTGGAATATGAACTTGCATGAACCGTTGCGGTTGGAGCAATCATTGTTGGTACTGTTGCTGATAAAAGACTAGCAGCTGCAAGTTTGATAAGTAATTTCTTCAAGACTTGGGCCTCCCATTAAATATGTCTATCTCTCATTTTAGCGTATTTACTATGTACAAGCGTAAATTTATTATTAAATTCCAGTTTCAAAATATTATTTATTATTTGTTTCATCAGTAATTTTGTCGAGATTAATTTTTGATTTAGTATAATTATGAAAAAAACTATTTAGAAATGTGGAAAAATAATGGCAGTAAAAAATATAATTCATGATCAACTTTTTTTAATGCAAAAATCTACTTTGGCAAACGCAAAAGATATGCAAGTGGCAGTTGATTTACGTGATACGTTATTAGCAAATAGAAATAAAGCAGCAGGTTTAGCAGCCAATATGATTGGAGAAGCTAAAAGAATTATTGCGTTTTATATAGTAGGAATGCCTATGGTGATGTTTAATCCAAAAATTATCCAAAAAGGTAATGAGTATTTAGCAACTGAAGGATGTTTATCTTTAAATGGTGAACGACCAGTAAAAAGATATGAGCATATTACAGTGAAATATCAAAATATAAATCTAGAGTATGAAACGCAAGAGTTTTCAGGCTTTGTTGCTGAAACGATTCAACATGAAATAGATCATTGTGATGGAAAAATAATCTAAAAAGAATAAAAAAAGCAAATTTTTACAAAAAAAATCTAGGCAAAAAAAGGCAAAAAAGGGGCAAATCACGAACGAGTAAAAAGCAGAAAGAACAGAATGTAAAGAATATAGTTAACAAAAAGAGAAGAGAGGAGAAGAAACAATTACAACTAAACCAAGCGTTTCATAAATGAAGCGAACGAAAACAAAGATTTGCCAAAAGGAAGAAAATAAGGTAAATTAATAAAGTCGCTTCGAGAGAAGAGACGAAGACAGCAGAATAAAAAGCCAAGCAAAGAAAAAATAAAAAAAGTACTTGCAAAGCGAAAGAAAAGCTGGTAACATATTTAAATGTCGTCAAGCGAAAGCGAAAGCGACAAAAAACAAATTCGAAAAAGTTCTTGACAAGAGCTTGAGGGTTTGATAAAATATAAAAGCTGTCTGGTTTAACCGGACAGAGGTAGTACTTTGAAAACTGAACAAAGTTTCGCTAAAAGTGTGCGGGTGTAAAAACCCAAACAAGAAGCGAAGTCAATTCGCAAGCAATAAATTTGAGACAAAGATCTTAAATAATCGAATGAGCAATCATTCAAACTTTTTAAAAACGAGAGTTTGATCCTGGCTCAGGACGAACGCTGGCGGCGTGCCTAATACATGCAAGTCGAGCGAGCTGAACCAACAGATTCACTTCGGTGATGACGTTGGGAACGCGAGCGGCGGATGGGTGAGTAACACGTGGGGAACCTGCCCCATAGTCTGGGATACCACTTGGAAACAGGTGCTAATACCGGATAAGAAAGCAGATCGCATGATCAGCTTATAAAAGGCGGCGTAAGCTGTCGCTATGGGATGGCCCCGCGGTGCATTAGCTAGTTGGTAGGGTAACGGCCTACCAAGGCAATGATGCATAGCCGAGTTGAGAGACTGATCGGCCACATTGGGACTGAGACACGGCCCAAACTCCTACGGGAGGCAGCAGTAGGGAATCTTCCACAATGGACGAAAGTCTGATGGAGCAACGCCGCGTGAGTGAAGAAGGTTTTCGGATCGTAAAGCTCTGTTGTTGGTGAAGAAGGATAGAGGTAGTAACTGGCCTTTATTTGACGGTAATCAACCAGAAAGTCACGGCTAACTACGTGCCAGCAGCCGCGGTAATACGTAGGTGGCAAGCGTTGTCCGGATTTATTGGGCGTAAAGCGAGCGCAGGCGGAAGAATAAGTCTGATGTGAAAGCCCTCGGCTTAACCGAGGAACTGCATCGGAAACTGTTTTTCTTGAGTGCAGAAGAGGAGAGTGGAACTCCATGTGTAGCGGTGGAATGCGTAGATATATGGAAGAACACCAGTGGCGAAGGCGGCTCTCTGGTCTGCAACTGACGCTGAGGCTCGAAAGCATGGGTAGCGAACAGGATTAGATACCCTGGTAGTCCATGCCGTAAACGATGAGTGCTAAGTGTTGGGAGGTTTCCGCCTCTCAGTGCTGCAGCTAACGCATTAAGCACTCCGCCTGGGGAGTACGACCGCAAGGTTGAAACTCAAAGGAATTGACGGGGGCCCGCACAAGCGGTGGAGCATGTGGTTTAATTCGAAGCAACGCGAAGAACCTTACCAGGTCTTGACATCTAGTGCAATCCGTAGAGATACGGAGTTCCCTTCGGGGACACTAAGACAGGTGGTGCATGGCTGTCGTCAGCTCGTGTCGTGAGATGTTGGGTTAAGTCCCGCAACGAGCGCAACCCTTGTCATTAGTTGCCAGCATTAAGTTGGGCACTCTAATGAGACTGCCGGTGACAAACCGGAGGAAGGTGGGGATGACGTCAAGTCATCATGCCCCTTATGACCTGGGCTACACACGTGCTACAATGGACAGTACAACGAGGAGCAAGCCTGCGAAGGCAAGCGAATCTCTTAAAGCTGTTCTCAGTTCGGACTGCAGTCTGCAACTCGACTGCACGAAGCTGGAATCGCTAGTAATCGCGGATCAGCACGCCGCGGTGAATACGTTCCCGGGCCTTGTACACACCGCCCGTCACACCATGGGAGTCTGCAATGCCCAAAGCCGGTGGCCTAACCTTCGGGAAGGAGCCGTCTAAGGCAGGGCAGATGACTGGGGTGAAGTCGTAACAAGGTAGCCGTAGGAGAACCTGCGGCTGGATCACCTCCTTTCTAAGGAAGCGAAGGATATGGAGAGTAGAAATACTAAGAGAAGTATCCAGAGCAAGCGGAAGCACACTAAGAAACTTTGTTTAGTTTTGAGGGTAGTACCTCAAAAGAGTTAGTACATTGAAAACTGAATATAATCCAAGCAAAAAACCGAGACAATCAAAGAGAACAGATTGTAGAGCGACCGAGAAGAGAATTCTTGGGTAAGGTCAAGTAGAAAAGGGCGCACGGTGAATGCCTAGGCACTAACAGCCGATGAAGGACGTGACGAACTACGAAAAGCTTCGGGGAGCGGTAAGTACGCAGTGATCCGGAGATGTCCGAATGGGGGAACCCAATGCAGCGATGCATTATTGGTTGATGAATAGATAGTCAATCAAAGGAAGACGCAGTGAACTGAAACATCTAAGTAGCTGCAGGAAGAGAAAGAAAAATCGATTTCCTTAGTAGCGGCGAGCGAAGAGGAAAGAGCCCAAACCAAGTGATTTATCATTTGGGGTTGTAGGACTGCAAAGTGGTAGCGTAAGCGATAGTTGAATTATCTGGGAAGGTAAGCCAGAGAGGGTGAGAGCCCCGTAAGCGAAATTGCGAGCGCGCCTAGCAGAATCCTGAGTAGGCCGGGACACGAGGAATCCCGGTTGAAGCCGCGAGGACCATCTCGCAAGGCTAAATACTAGTTAGTGACCGATAGTGAACCAGTACCGTGAGGGAAAGGTGAAAAGAACCCCGGAAGGGGAGTGAAAGAGAACCTGAAACCGTGTGTCTACAAGTAGTCAAAGCACATTAAAGTGCGATGGCGTGCCTTTTGTAGAATGAACCGGCGAGTTACGTTATCTAGCGAGGTTAAGTCAGAAAAGACGGAGCCGGAGCGAAAGCGAGTCTGAATAGGGCGAAGAGTTAGGTGACGTAGACCCGAAACCAAGTGACCTACCCATGGCCAGGCTGAAGGTGTGGTAAAACGCACTGGAGGGCCGAACCCACGTAAGTTAAAAATTGCGGGGATGAGCTGTGGGTAGCGGTGAAATTCCAAACGAACTTGGAGATAGCTGGTTCTCTCCGAAATAGCTTTAGGGCTAGCCTCGTGGAGAGGATAATGGAGGTAGAGCTCTGTTTGGACTAGGGGCCCGTCAGGGGTTACTGAATCCAGATAAACTGCGAATTCCATATATCCATACACGGGAGTCAGACTGCGAGTGATAAGATCCGTAGTCGAAAGGGAAACAGCCCAGATCACCAGTTAAGGTCCCCAAATCTATGCTAAGTGGAAAAGGATGTGGAGTTGCGTAGACAACTAGGACGTTGGCTCAGAAGCAGCCATCATTCAAAGAGTGCGTAATAGCTCACTAGTCGAGTGGCGCTGCGCCGAAAATTTACCGGGGCTAAGCATAGTACCGAAACTGTGGATGCATCGAAAGATGCGTGGTAGGAGAGCGTTCTAAGTGCGGCGAAGGTTAACCGAGAGGATAATTGGAGCGCTTAGAAGTGAGAATGCCGGTATGAGTAGCGAAAGACAGGTGAGAATCCTGTCCGCCGAAAGACTAAGGTTTCCTGGGGCAGGCTCGTCCGCCCAGGGTAAGTCGGGACCTAAGGCAAGGCCGAGAGGCGTAGTCGATGGATAACAGGTAGAAATTCCTGTACTGTGTTTAATCGTTATGAGCGATGGAGGGACGCAGGAGGTGAAACACGCATCGAGCTGGATCGATGTTCAAGCAACAAGTGCGGTTAAGAGTCAAATGCTTCTAACCAGCAACACGAGTTGTGATGAGTAGCGAAGTAATAGTAGCGAAGGTGATGTAATCACACTGCCAAGAAAAGCTTCTAGCCAGAGAGGACACACCCGTACCGCAAACCGACACAGGTAGTCGAGTGGAGAACACTAAGGTGAGCGAGAGAACTCTCGTTAAGGAACTCGGCAAAATGACCCCGTAACTTCGGAAGAAGGGGTGCTGGCCACGAGAGTGGTTAGCCGCAGTGAATAGGCCCAAACAACTGTTTATCAAAAACACAGGTCTCTGCAAAATCGTAAGATGACGTATAGAGGCTGACACCTGCCCGGTGCTGGAAGGTTAAGAGGAGAGCTTAGCGAAAGCGAAGGTTCGAATTGAAGCCCCAGTAAACGGCGGCCGTAACTATAACGGTCCTAAGGTAGCGAAATTCCTTGTCGGGTAAGTTCCGACCTGCACGAAAGGTGTAATGATTTGGGCACTGTCTCAACGAGAGACTCGGTGAAATTATAATACCCGTGAAGATGCGGGTTACCCGCGACAGGACGGAAAGACCCCATGGAGCTTCACTGTAGCTTGATATTGAGTATCTTTTAAACATGTACAGGATAGGTAGGAGCCAAGGAAGGCAGGACGCTAGTTTTGCTGGAGGCAATGTTGGGATACTACCCTTGTTTGAAGGATGCTCTAACCTCGACCTGTAAGCCAGGTCAGGGACAGTGTCAGGTGGGCAGTTTGACTGGGGCGGTCGCCTCCTAAAGTGTAACGGAGGCGCTCAAAGGTTCCCTCAGAATGGTTGGAAATCATTCGCAGAGTGTAAAGGTATAAGGGAGCTTGACTGCGAGAGAAACAGCTCGAGCAGGGACGAAAGTCGGACTTAGTGATCTGGTGGTACCGTATGGAAGGGCCATCACTCAACGGATAAAAGCTACCCTGGGGATAACAGGCTTATCTCCCCCAAGAGTTCACATCGACGGGGAGGTTTGGCACCTCGATGTCGGCTCGTCGCATCCTGGGGCTGAAGTCGGTCCCAAGGGTTGGGCTGTTCGCCCATTAAAGCGGCACGCGAGCTGGGTTCAGAACGTCGTGAGACAGTTCGGTCCCTATCCGTCGTGGGCGTAGGAAATTTGAGAGGAGCTGTCCTTAGTACGAGAGGACCGGGATGGACGCACCGCTGGTGTACCAGTTGTTCCGCCAGGAGCATCGCTGGGTAGCTATGTGCGGAAGGGATAAGCGCTGAAAGCATCTAAGTGCGAAGCCCCCCTCAAGATGAGATTTCCTTTGCAATAGCAGTAAGACACCTCAAAGACGATGAGGTAGATAGGCTGGGAGTGGAAGTTCTGTGAAGAATGGAGCGGACCAGTACTAATCAGTCGAGGACTTGACCAAAAGCGAAGCAAACTGTAAGGTTTTTTGCGAGAGATTATGTTTAGTTTTGAGCGTAGTAGCTCAAAAGAGTACGGTGGCGAAAGCAAGAAGGATACACCTGTTCCCATGCCGAACACAGAAGTTAAGCTTCTTAACGCCGAAAGTAGTTGGTGGGCAACTGCCTGCGAGGATAGGAAGCTGCCGTGCTCTTTTTTAATATTCCGGCTTAGCTCAGTTGGTAGAGCGCTTGACTGTTAATCAAGATGTCGTCAGTTCGAGTCTGACAGCCGGAGTAAAGCAGAGGAGAAGGCAATGCCCTTCTCCTTTTTTTGGTTCTATTGTTGAATTAAAATCGATTTGTTGGAATTCCTTGATTAGTTCAATTATAGATGGTGAAACATTTCCTTTTGATTTAGTTGCAATGAAGAAATCAATATAAATTAAACTTTTGTCTATTGGTAATAAATTTATAGGAGACTGTTTTATTCGTTTTAAGATGCTAGCTGATGTGATAGTTAGCCCAAGTCCTTTAAGAGCAAGTTCCGTTGCCGTAATAATACTTTTACTTTCTAAAACTATATTTGATTTAATATAAAATTTTTGAAATAAACCATTTACTTGATGACGTATAGCTGATTCAGATGAACTTAGGACCATTGGAGCTTGTAAAACTTCTTTTAAATTAAGATCTTTGAATTTTAATTTAAATTGTTAGGTTTATAATACTTAGAATTTTTGGGAATTACGATGTAATATTCTTAACCGGAGTTAATGAAATAATTTACCTTAGAAGAATTTTCAGGGGTTTGGCCGATATAACAATCGATATTTCCATTAATTAGGTTAGTTTCATTTTCACGAGGTGAATTTTCATATAATTGAATTTCTATGTTAGGATTTTGTTTTAAGAATAGCGGTAAAAGTTGAGGAAGAATAAAAGTTCCTAGGCTTTCCAGTGTACCTAATTTAATTATTTCTTTATTAGGATGGGTGAAAGGCAAAAGCTTAAGTTCTAATTGGTGATCGTTATATGAAATATTTTCCAAGTATTTGTAATAAATTATTCCAGCTTCTGTTAGAGAAAATGGAATATGATTGCGGTTAATAATTTCAGCACCTAATTTTTTCTCTATCCGCTTAATTAATTGGGTTAAATTAAGGTTGTGATATATATAATTCACGTGCAGCTTTGGTAAAATTGCTTTCTTTTAATAAAAACATCTATATAATGTAATAATGCTTCAGGATCGTTCATAATCAGCCTGTTAACCAGCTCCATAATAAAAGTATTATAACTTATTAGCTATACTACTATTTTGCCTGATAGCTAATCGTTATTAAAATTAAATAGAAAGCCCTTCCAGTAAAGACAAGAAAGGAAGAATAGAAAATGAAACCTAGCAAATATTCTGTAAAAGCGCAAGGACATGGTTCCAGCTATATGCCGATGGAGGTCACTCTATCAAAAGATAAAATTGAAGATATTAATGTTGATGCAAGTGGTGAAACACGTGGTGTTGCAGATGAAGTATTTAATCGTTTACCTAAATTAATAGTTGATAATCAGACCTTAAATATTGATGCTGTCAGTGGTGCGACAATTTCTAGTCATGGTGTTATTGATGGCGTAGCTCAAACTATTAATGAAGCTGGTGGGAACTCTGAAGAATGGAAAAGGCGAGCTAAACCTCGTAAAGTACTGCTAAAAAAGACAAAAAATATGATACTGATGTAGTAGTCATTGGTGCTGCGGGCGCAGGATTGGCCGCTGTAGCTCGTAGTATTCAATTAGGACATAAGGTAGTTATACTTGAAAAATTCCCTCAAATGGGTGGTAATACTAGCCGTGCTGGTGGTCCTATGAATGCCGCAGAACCAGAATGACAAAAAAAGTTTAAAGCTTTAGCAGGAGAAAAGGAAGATCTTGAAAATTTAGCTTCTACACCAGTTGAAAATATAGATCCAGAATATCGTGAAGATTTTCAAGAATTACAAAAGCAAATTAAAGAATACGTTGAGTCGGGGACTGATTACTTATTTGATTCCAAATTGCTTCACGAAATTCAAACTTATGTTGGTGGTAAGAGAACAGATTTAAATGGTAATGAAATTCATGGTAGTTATCCCTTAGTTAAAGAATTAGTGGATAATGCACTTGATTCAGTTAAATGGCTTAAAGACTTAGGGGTAAAATTTGATGATAGTCAAGTAACTATGCCTGTTGGAGCACTTTGGCGTAGGGGACATAAGCCTGTTGAACCTATGGGATATGCCTATATTCATGTTTTGGGCGATTGGATTAATGCGCATGGTGCGACAATTTTAACTGAGACACGCGCAAAGCATTTGTTAATGAAAGATAACAAGATTGTCGGTATTGAAGCAGAAAAAAATGATGGTTCTAAAGTAATAGTGTATGCTAAAGCGGTAGTATTGGCTTCAGGCGGATTTGGAGCTAATATGAAGATGGTGCAAAAATACAATACATATTGGAAGCATATTGACGATGATATGCCGACAACTAATTCACCAGCAATTACAGGTGATGGAATTGGTTTAGGTGAAGAAGCAAACGCTGATCTAATTGGAATGGGATTTATTCAGTTGATGCCAGTGTCTGATCCAAAGACTGGCGAATTATTTACTGGATTACAGACCCCGCCAGAAAATTATATTATGGTTAATAAAGACGGAAAACGTTTTGTAAATGAATTTGCAGAGCGTGATACTTTAGCTAAAGCTGCTATTGCCAACGGTGGATTGTTTTATTTGATTGCTGACGACAAAATAAAGGCAACGGCATATAATACCACCCAAGAGTCAATTGATGCTCAGGTGAAGGCAGGAACGCTGTATAGAGCAAACACATTAGCCGAGTTAGCTAAACAAATTGGCATGAAGCCAGAATTGCTGGAAGAAACGATTAGAAAATACAATTCCTATGTAGATAAAGGTAAAGATCTAGAATTCGGCAAAAGTGCGTTTAATCTTAAGTGTGAAGTAGCACCATTCTATGCTACTCCACGTAAACCCGCTATCCACCATACAATGGGTGGACTGAAGATTGATACTAAGGCACATGTAATCGATAAAGACGATAAAGTTATTAAGGGACTTTATGCTGCAGGTGAAGTAGCGGGCGGTATCCATGCTGGTAATCGTCTAGGTGGTAATTCATTAGCTGATATCTTTACTTTTGGTAGAGTTGCCGCAAATACTATATCTGAAGAAGTTGAATAAAATAAAAAGGTCTGATAAAAATTAGGCCTTTATTTTGTAATAAAATCTATTAAATTTAAAACGGGTTTTGATAGTACGAGCTTAGGATTATAAACTAGATAAATTGTACGTGTATTTTTAGAAAATTTAGTTTTTGAAGCCAAAAGGGATCCTTTTTTTGTAGTTACGGTAGTGTCTTCAGTATATAAAGAATAGAAAGTTAAGTCATTTTTATATTTATCGACACTCTCGCAAATACCGATATCATAATTACCATTGTATACTTCAAGACAAATATAATCTGAAATATTTGGATGATAGATATAATGAATCGATTTTGAATTTTGTTTATTAAATAAGGAAAGAACCTGTGGTAAAAAAGTATTTGTTGCAGTAGGAATACAACCTATTTCTATGGTATTATTTTCACCTCTTTTAGCTTTTTTAATATCACGTTTAATTTTTTCAAAGACTGAAATTACAGATTCAGATGTTTCAAGAAAAATTTGACCATATTTTGTTAGTTCTATTCGTCCATTTTTTCGTTCAATTAAGTTACAGTCTAGTTCTTTTTCTAATGATTTGATGGAATTCGATAGGCTAGGCTGTGAGATGTTAAGGTGTTTAGCTGCCTTGGAAAATTGATGTTGCTTGGCTAATTCATTAAAATAGTAAAATTGATTTAAATTCATTTTTTACATCCCAGAACGATAAGAAACATATTCAACTATTATTATATTATTTGTTATTGGTGTAAACAATGGAATAACTTTGGATGAAAGCAAAAACGTAGACATATGAATGTCTACGTTTTTTAGGGATTCATTTTTGATCAAAATTAAAAAAATATTTTTAGTTGTATACACCAACTTGATTAGCATTAACTAAGACTTTTTCTCCATGAGGAGATGTATTAGTTAAGTCAAAGCTTACATCTTTTCCGGCTCTTATACCGTGGTGTTCACCGTTAACCCAATGAGCATTGTTGGTTACGTCATAAACGATACCATTAACTGCAATATAAGCAGGTCGGCCGTTTTTACCATCATAATTTGACAGAGTTTCTTTTGTAAATTGTTTCATAATGAAGAAGCTCCTTTCTATATAAAATTGTCTTAACTTAATAGTAACATGTTGTCACTTAAGAAGATATAATTTGAGCTTCTCTTATGTTTTTCTTACGAAAGATGACCTCGCCAACCTGCAATATCCCAATCTAGGAAGTCATAATTTAGTTTTTTACCATAAACTTTTTCATAAGCAGCAACTTTTTGAGCATAATCTTGTTCCATCATCTTATGTGCGTTTTCATTAGCGCTAAGTGATACATCGGGAAAAATTGGTGGCAGGACATGTACTATATATTTAGTTTCATAGAAGTTAGGATCCTTTTTTTCGATTTTAGGTAGATCCCGTATTTCGACAAAAACAGAAATGATCGGTACATTTTGTTTAGCGGCAAAGTAATAGGCACCACGTTGCAGTTTACGTGGTTTACGATAGTTCCACCACATTTCTTGTTCTGGATAAATCAGAACCCAGTTGTTTTTAGCTAATGCATTACTTAAGTGTTTAGGAAAAATATTAGCTATGTAGCTGGGACTTTGGACTAAAGGAATTGTTCCAACATAATTCATCAAATAACGGAAAAATCCAGGTAATTTTAAATTGGTATCTTCAATTACGATTGAAAGTTGATGTTGCATTTTGTCAGCTAATAATTTAATTGGTAAGGAATCAATTTGATTAAAATGATTTGAAGTTATAACTGCCCCGCCAATAGGTAAATTACTTAAATTTTCTAGTCCTTTAAATTCGATTGAACCAGCTAAAGTTTTAGCAAGAGTATCAAAAATTACGTGGCCAACACGATTATTTAATTTGCTAGAAAAAGTTTTACGATTTTCCCAATATTCATCGACCAGTTTTAGTCTTTCGTCAAGGGATAATTGTGGATCACCGATTTCAACTTTTGCCGTGAAGTCTCGGTCATTAGCGGCTTCTTTGATATTCTTAATTACTTCTTCGCGATTATCTCCAAAGATCATAATTTTACTGCCTCACGTTCTTTAACTCGGGCCCAATTGTTAGGGTCTTGTTCTGTTTTATCTTCTTTTAAAAGCATATGATCAAGCTTTTGGCGATCAGCTTCGCGCTCTTGATCAGTATAATTCTCAAGTTCAGCTTTTAATTCATCATAAAACTTAGTTTCTTTAGCATTTTCCCAGAAATAATCTTCGTATTGTACGCCCTTAAAATGCCATGGTTTAAAGAAAAGATTGTAGTGAATTAATCCAGGATTGGAGATAGGTTCGGTATTTTCATTAGGCATAGCGTCCCAACGTGGGTTAAGGTGCAAAATGCTGCCTTCGCCCATCTCGTTTAAATAATCTTGATCAGGTGCAATACAATCAAAGTGATACTTTTCAAGTAAATTCATGAAATGATAAATGAATTTTTTATCACGAAAGGCTTTAGCATTCATTACTAGCATTCCTGAGTTGATATATTTCTTAGGATCAAGTGACAAAACGTCCTTGATGTATTTAATCATCTTAGGGACAAACTGAATTGAAGAATCAGTACAAGCCCCGAATAAATTATTGCCTAATTCTGTGTTATAGAGCTTGGCTATATCATCATTAACGACAGTATCGCTATCAATATAAATTGCCTTATCGTATTGTGGGAATAATTCTGGAATAAATAAGCGATAAAAGATAGACATAGTGAAAAAATCAGCACGTAAGAAATTTTCTTTACGGTTTTGAATTGGTTTAACTAATTCATCATCAATATGAAAAAATTCTACGTGAACATTTTTACTACCGAGAGCACTTAAATCTTTCTTGTGTTCATCTGATAAATCTTGATTTAGAAAATATACAGTGTAATCTGTATCAGGATTTGTATATTTAACCAGGGAATGTAATGAAACAGCAGCATACTTTGTAAAGTCATCGCTAATGCTGTAAAAAACTGGTACTGTCATAATTTTCCTTTCTTAGTCAATTTTAACGGATTCGTGTTTCTTAACTTTGGCCCATGTGTTAGGTTCATCGACAATCATGTCAACTTTCTTGGCCATCCATTCAAGATCGGCACGAGCCTTTTTACGATCTTCATCGGTAAAGTCGGCTAATTGTTTCTTTAACTCATCGTAGTAAGGTGTAGTTTTGGCAACATCCCAGAAGTAGTGGGCATATTGTACGTCTTCAAAGTGCCATGGTTTGAAGAAAAGATTGTAGTGCACAATCTTAGGATTTTCGATTTCAGGGATGCTTTCGTTAGGCATAGCGTCCCATTCTTTTGGTAGGTGGTAAATCTTATCTTCACAAATTTCGTTCATATAAGCTTGATCTGGGTCAACGTTATCGAAATGATACTTGTCCATGAGGTAATAGAATTTGTCGACAAAATGTTTGTCGCGGAAAGCTTTCATATTAAATAAGATGACACCGTTGTTGATGTACTTTTCTGCGGGCAAAATGCCTTGACATTCCTTGATGTATTTTTGTAAAAGTGGCATATAACGAATAGATAAATCAGGACAACTAGCAAACATATTATTGCCAATTTCAGTATCATATAATTCTGCAATATCTGCGCAAATAATGGTGTCGGCATCTAAATAAACAGCCTTGTCATATTGTGGGAATAATTCAGGGATGAATAAACGGTAAAAAATAGACATGGTGAAGAATTGTGCACGTAAGTAATTTTCCTTAGTATTATGAATTGGTTTAACCATCTCATCATCGATATGAAACACATTAACATGGATATTGTCTGTAGACATGTCTTCTAGACTCTTTTTGTGTTCAGGGCTAATATCTTGGACTAAAAGGGTGATAGTGTAGTCCTTATTTTTATCGGCATGATTAATTAATGATTGAATTGAAACGGAAGCATATGGTGTGTAGTTGTCACTGATAGTGTAAAAAACAGGAATAGTTTTCAAAATAGTTCCTCCTAAAATATTAATTATTGTTATTTCTTTAGATTATCGCGTATTTTAAGATACTCATTGAGCAAGTCGTCGTATTCATGTAAATGAAGTACGCTGTGTACGCGGGCTACATCCCAAGGTTTAACGGTTTGCGTATGGAAGTAGGGCCAGAAGCGAAAACTGGTAGTAAAGTGCTGAATTTTAGTATCTTTTTGTAATTTATATTGTTCATTGTATCGGCGTGGCACAACACGTTTAGCAACAGCCAATTTGTTGATGGCTGATTGGTCTGGCAAGAACATCTTCTTGGTTTGCATCATATGACGTACTTTAGCAAAAAGACCAGTTTGCTTAATTTTTTTCATGTTTAAAAGCAAAACGCCAGAATTTAGGTAGTCAAAAACGCGCTTAGTTTTAATATTGTGAAAGAAAAATCTGCCCCAGTAGTCGAGCACACCGACGAGTTCGATGCCTTTGATATTTTGCTTGTAAAAAGCAGTAATATCGCCGCGAATGGCAATGTCATCATCTAAATAAAGGATGCGGTCGGGAATCTGGGGCAATTCATCCGCAAAAAGCCGCAACATGGCATAAGGCGTAAAACGCGTATTCATGTTGGCAGTTGGTGGCTCTTTTAAGAATAAATCAGTACAATCGATTAACTCTAATGTGTTTTTAGGGTTAGCTTCAATCAATAAAGAGCGAATGTAGTCTGCAGCATGTTTAGAAAATGGTTGATACTTGCGCTCATCACTATGAGCTTCCATGGTTAAAATATACAGATGCAAATCTTTAGCACCTGAATTTTTTAATAAGGAAAGAGTAGTGATTAAAACGCCATCTTCAGCGTTTGCATCACCACAAAAAAGTATATTCATTTTTCCTTGCTATATAAAACATGGAAATATGTAGAAGAAGACGAATTTTCTACATATCAGAAAGATATATTTTTTCCTTTCTTTGTTTTCATTTACTGTCGTCTTCACTAGTATTTTGATATTCCAATATAAGAGTAATCACATTGACTAGCTCTTCAATGTCCTGCATCACTAGCAAAACAAGTTTTGCAGTGAGCGTGGCTCTTACAGTTTAAGGACCTAGCCAGCCCCATTTATTTTGCCAAAGCTAAAAGATTTAGTACTGCATTTTTATCTTGATCATTAAGACTTGGATTATCTTTTTTATTTAGTGTATTGAGCTTCATACATTAACTGCCGAGTTTTTAAGGCTTTATTCCAGCAGGTCGCATAAAGCATCAAGATGATTGTGCATTGTTTTATTAACTTTTTAGCTTAACTACTTGAGTTTTAATCAGCTTCATTTTCCATGTTTAACTTTCTAAGTGAAACTGCTTTTCCATTTTTTTCTACGTTTATCTATATTTTATTAACAGTTAAATTCCTCCTAGTTAGCTATTATCACTTTTTTATTATTATATTTATTCTATATGATACCATGGTTGACTATGTGATTTTTAATTTTGAAGAGTAAAAAAGGTTAAGAGGTGTAGTTCTCTTAACCTTATTTCTTTATATATTGACAATATTCATAGTCGCTAAGTTTAGCTCGCTCATTCATTGTTTCCCAGATCTCATCGTGAAGCTTATTTTGCGCTTCTTTACGGTTTAAAGTTTGATCCGGGTAAAATGGTCCGTCAATGTAAATAACAGCGCGAGGACGCTTGATAAAGCGTCTTTTATGATAGGTTTTGGTCATGACGAAACTTGGTGCATTGAGTTTAACAGGAAAGTGCATACTGGTTGCGTCAAATGGGCGAATCTTCGTGTAATATGGCCAAACGTGTGCTTCAGGATAGATCAAAACTTCGCCCTTTTTATCCTTAATTACGGTTTGAATGGCCTTGATCAGTTTGATCGATTGCTTCATGTCCTTGCCAACGGGAAGACCGCCGTAGCGCACTAGGTATTTACCAATGAAGGGAATGCCCCAGTTAGCTTGGTTAGCTATGGCATAAAAGTTCTTAATTGGAAAAATGGTGAGGGATGTAAAAACATCGCCCATTGGTCTGGTGTGATTGCCATAGATGAAATAGCCGTCATTGACTTGCTTTAGTTTTTCTTTGCCGATTACCTTAACATTGTCAAAAAAACGGAAGATGATCCAGCCAAAGCTAGCCGCAAGGTACCGAGCAATAGTGGACCAGATTTTAGCGCCGTGAGAAGTTGGTAAAATTACGTAGTCATCTGGTAAACTGAAATTTTGGTTGTGGCTATCGACTACGTCGTCGGTAGTTTGATGATAATAATAAATTCGTTTCATTCTTATTCCTTCAAGATAGTTATGAATTAATCTTATCATGAAAAATATTAAGCGAAAAATTGATGCATCAGGCAAAAATTTTTGTGCAATAATATTCCTGAATTCATTGAATAAAGGGATAATTGAGTATGAAACTTAGCAAAAAATTGTTGTTTTCTTCCGCTGTTATTGCGGGACTTCTTTTAAGCGTTGCACCTGCTACTGTTCAAGCTGCAAAACAATTGCCAGTACATGACTATAATAGGATCACTTCTGCGTACATCACTTTCCCTAAGGATACAGATGTTTACAATGCAGATGGAACCATTCAAGATCATAATGGTCAAAAGATAAGCAGACAAAAAGGCTGGTTAAAGGTAGACAAGTTGGTTTATATTTGGGTACCAAGTGAAAATAAGGCTGAATTATTCTATCACTTGGTAGGTACGAGTTTTTACGCAAGCACAACACCAACTGCTCGTAAGAGCAGGATTGAGGTGGGTCATAATGCTTATGTAAAAGCTAACGATGTCAAAGCCATTGACGTAGGTTTGAAATTAACCCCATCAAATACAGCCGCTGAAGCAGAAGCTGCTGCGAAAAAGTAAAACTTATAAATAATAAAATCCTGTCCGTTGTGATACGTTTCCTGTCAAGTAGACAGTAGAATGCATAAAGCTTTTATTCCTCAGTTGATTAATAATCAGCTGAGGATTTTTACTTAGTTTTTTAGTTAGTAAGTAGAACCCCCTTTAAAAAAAATCATGGATATTCATGATTACGTTGAACTAATAGCTCTAGCGTTTTGGGTTATTAGTGTTGTAAGTCTTGAGTCATGTTCACTTTAAGAATAAACGGCTAGAAAGATTGCGTATCGTTACAAGCAATCTAATGAAAAGCTGCATCAAGTTGCAATTAGCTGAATTAACTTCTTGTTTAATTTATTTCCAGCACAATGATATTAAGTAGACAGTTTTATTTTTAGTTTTACTATGATACTATTAATAAAAAATTAAATGATATTTAAAATCAAGTGAGCAATTAAATGAACTTAAAAGATCTATTTAAAACTAACAAGCTTAGATTTATCGCTATTTGCCTTTTAGTAGCAATTGAAATTTTATGTGCTACCAGTGTAACTTATTTTATGACGCCAGCTTTTAATTATATTAAGCAGAATAAATTAAATATATTTTTAATTTTTATTATTTTCTCAGCTGCTTTGCAATTACTAGATACAATTTTGCAATCTATTAATATGGTTCTCTATAATCAACAAGTTCAGGACTATATTCACAATATTAGAAATAATATTAGTAGATATTTTTTTCATAAGAGCGAAGAAAAAGTCGCAGAAATTCAAAATGATTTAGATACAAATATGCAGGAGCTGACTTCTAAGTACACTACTCCTTTATTAGTTCTAGGCAGGAGAATATTAACAATCCTATTCTCTATTGGAGTATTATTTACATTCAATTGGAGTTTAGTAGTTTTAACATTATTGTTATCTTTTATTGGTTTATATCTACCCAAAATATTTGAAAAAGTTACTTCCTCAGCTACCTTTGAAGTTACTAAGAAGAATGAACAATTACTTAATACAATTGGAAAATGGGCTCAAGGTTTAAGTGAATTAAGGCGATACGCGAGTTTAAAAAGCTATAAAAAAGCTATTCAAAATTCTACTTCTGAATTAAAAAATGCTACTATCAAAGATTGTTATTGGGGTAATTGGGCAACAGCTGCAACTTCATTTGTTTCTCTTTTAGGAATAGCATTATTGCTTTTTCTTTCAATATACTTGTATGCAACAGGTCAAATCGTCTTTGGTGCGGTAATTACTTCTGGAATCTTTGCTAATCAGATCATGAATTCAGTTACTTATTTGGCAGATAGTATTAACCAGATTAAATCTTCCAAAAAGCTAAGACAAGAAATTAGTAAATTGCAACAACCAGTAGAATTTACAGTTCCAGACAATTCTGCTCAAAATATTGCTCATATTGAAGTATCAGATCTACAAGTTTCATTTAAGAATGGAGAAAATATTTCTTATCCTCATATTCAAATTAATAAAGGCGAAAAAGTACTGCTTAGTGGTGATAGTGGTGTAGGCAAAACAACGCTATTTAAAGTTTTATTAGGTCAAATTAAACCCAAAAGAGGTCAGATTATTTATAAGAATGAGCAGGGCCAATCTTTTATGCCAGATTTAGAGCGCATTGGCTATATTGCACAAGATAATACATTATTTCCTGATACTATTGAAAATAATATTACGATGTTTGATACAAAATTAACTGGAAAAGTTACAGAAGCAATTAAAAAGGTTAAATTAGATAAAGATATCAAAAAGTTTCCAGCTGGAGTAAAAACAATGGTTGATTTAGATCATGGAAACATATCGGGTGGGCAAAAGCAAAAGATAGTTTTAGCTAGAGCTGATATTCATAACAGTGATTTATTATTAATCGATGAAGGTACTAGTGCGATCGACAGTAAGGCTACTAAAGAAATATTAAAGGAAATTCTTAAATCAGATCGAACGATTATTATGATTGCACATAATCTTTCTCAAGAGATGATTGCAATGTTTGATTACAAAATTGATTTGAGAAAGATGGAGGTAAACTAGTATGTCTTTTAAGGGTTTCGTTACGACAAATAGATTGCGTTTCTTCTTCATCACTTTTTTATCTATTTTGTCTGGAGTAAGTGGGATTTTGGCTGGTTATATTCAAATGTATTGGTTAACGTACATTAAGAATAAGGCATGGCTAGAAGTGGGAATTACTACCGGTTTAATGATACTTTGTTGGTTCTTTGCCCAATCTATGATTTATTTTGTGCAATATTTGAATAATGTGCAAGAAGAAGAATATTTTAAACAGCTTCGTGATCAAATAGCTGATCATTATTTTAAAGATGGCAAATTTCATAAAGTTTCTGCGTTTCAAAATAGGTTAACCAATGATTTTTTGATTGTAAAAAATAATTTTTTTGAATGGTATGTGATTGTGCCTTTCTATGGGTCAATGCTAATAGCTTCTTTAATTGCTTTGCTAACAATTCATTGGTTAATTTTTATTTTGAGCTTAATAATTGATGCTATTTCATATTTCTTGCCTAAATTAATTGATAAAAAGCTGGAACAGGCAACAATTAATGTTTCAGATAGAAATAAGGATTATCTGAATGTAATAAGCCAATGGTTCTCTGGTTTAAGTGAACTAAAAAGATATCTAGCTGGTAATAAATTGTTGAAGGTCCAAAGTAATGCTTCACATGAATTGGAAAAAGCAAATGTGAAGCAAATTACTATGCAGCAAATATTAAGTATTTTAAACGGAATTGGTGCATTGCTTTCGACAATTATTTTATTAGGCGTAACAGGTCTTCTAGTAGAGCAAAAACTAGTTATTTTTGGTGCTATTTTGTCAGTTCAAAATTTTGCTAATAATGTCGCATTTGGGATGCAAGAAACTATTGAAGGACTAACGATGATGCGATCAGCTAAACCTTTAATGATGGATATTAGTCGAGATGCTGCTGAGATTGCAATGTTGGATAACTCAAATACAGAAGTTCCGTTTTTAATTCAAACTAAAAACTTGGCTTTAGCTTTCCCTAATGGCGAAACTTTGCAATATCCAGATATTACCGTTAAACAAGGCGAAAAAATACTAGTAACTGGTGATTCCGGCTCAGGTAAAACTACGTTGTTTAAATTACTATTGGGGATAATTAGGCCAAGTCAAGGTAAAGTCGAGTTTAAGGATAAAAATAATCATAGTATTAAACCAGATATGTCAAAGATTGGTTATATTCCGCAGGATCCAAATCTGTTTCCAGGTACTATAAAGCAAAATATTACGATGTTTAATGATAAATTGAACAATAATATAACTGCTATTTTAAAGGATGTTGATTTGGATAGTGATATCAAAAAATTTAAAAGTGGTATCGATACAGAATTGAATTTGGATAAACTAAATATTTCAGGTGGACAACGACAAAAGATAGTACTTGCTAGGGTAAAAATTCATGATTGTAAGATAATCCTAATTGATGAAGGGACAAGTGCTGTCGATAAAAAAGGGACTTTAGATATCTTACAAAATCTTGTGCAAAGTAAAGATACAATCATATTTATTGCTCACAACTTTAATGAAAAGATGTGTAGCCTGTTTGATCGAAAAATTGAACTATATAACACAAGAGGTAAATAGAAAAAGCTACTTCTCAATGAAGTAGCTTTTTGCATATCAAATTTTAAGCACAAAAAAAGCACCGACTCCTCGCAGTGCCATTTTCATATTATGGGTGGCCAGGGGATCGAACCCTGGACCCACGGATTAAGAGTCCGTTGCTCTGCCAGCTGAGCTAGCCACCCATGTATTGAATCAATCAACAGATATTATTATGCAATTAATCAAATAAAAATGCAAGACTTTTTTAAAATTTTCTTTGATTTTTTTGGCTAATGTTACAAAATTCAGTATAATGTAAGAGCAAAGGAGGCATTCTCGATGCCAAAAAAAATTCTCGTCGTCGACGATGAAAAGCCTATTTCCGATATTATCAAATTTAATTTAACTAAGGAAGGCTTTGACGTCGACACTGCCTATGATGGCGAAGAAGCTGTTAAAAAAGTTGACGAATACGACCCAGATCTAATGATCTTGGATTTAATGTTGCCAAAAAAGGATGGACTAGAGGTTGCTCGTGAAGTCCGTCAAACGCATGATATGCCAATTATTATGGTAACTGCAAAAGATACTGAAATCGATAAAGTTTTAGGACTCGAAATGGGTGCGGATGATTACGTAACTAAACCATTTTCTAACCGTGAATTAGTTGCTCGGGTTAAGGCTAACTTACGTCGCCGCGATATTGTTAAAAAAGCAGAAGCTGCAAATCAAGAAGAACCCGATAAGAATATTAAGATCGGTAATTTGGTTATCATGCCTGATGCCTATATTGTAGAAAAGAATGGTAAGAAGATTGAACTTACACATCGTGAATTTGAACTTCTTTACTATTTAGCTCAACATATGGGCCAAGTTATGACACGTGAACATTTATTACAAACTGTTTGGGGTTATGACTACTTTGGTGATGTACGTACTGTTGATGTAACTGTTCACCGTTTGAGAGAAAAGATTGAGGATAACCCAATTCAACCTCAAATTTTGGTTACTCGTCGTGGTGTCGGCTACTATGTAAAACAGCCAAGTGAAGGATAATAAAGAAAGCCACAAAACTGGAAAAGTAAGTGGCTTTCTTTTTGTATTTTTTAGATGTTGAATAAATAATGAAAAAACTCAGAATAAAACTAAACACTACATTTAATTCAATTAATACTAAATTAGCAATTGTATTTATGCTGATGTTGCTTGCAACTATTGAAGTTATTGGTGCTTATTTTACTAGACAGCTCGAACAAACTAGCATTGAAAACTTTCAATCATCTATTCAAATTCAAACTATTGTAAGTAATCAGTTAGCCAATCAATTAGCTAGTGATAATAAAAATGCTAATGATCGCTTAAACCAGATTGTTAATGATTATAACAACGATGCAATTAGTGAAATTATTGTAGTTGATAATAAGGACACGATCCGTGCTGTATCTAACTTAAATGATAAAAGTAAGATTGGGCAAAGAATTAATAATACGGATGTCAAACAAGTAATTTCAACGGGGCATCAGATCAATAAAGTGATTGATGATCATGGAAATTATATGATTCAGATTTCTCCACTAACGAGTGGAAATGGTTCTAATAATAATGTAGGGGCGATCTATGTCAAAGCAAGCATGCAGGATGTCTTTAATAACTTACGACAAATTTCTCTTACTTTCTTAATTGCTTCTTTAATTGCAGCTTTACTTGGAGCATTTTTGGCACTAGTTATTTCCCGTGCAATTACGCAACCAATTGAAGAAATGCAAAAACAAGCGTTACATATTGCTGACGGAGATTATTCAAGCCAGGTAAAAATTTACTCTAACGATGAATTAGGACAGTTAGGAAAAGCATTCAATACACTTTCAGTTCGTATTGAACGGTCGCAAGAAGAATCAGACAGTGAACGCCGTAGATTAGACAGCGTACTTTCCCATATGAGCGACGGAGTGCTAGCAACCGATCGTCATGGTAATGTTAGTGTAGTAAATCATATGGCTCTTACCTTTTTGAATGCTAAAGAAGAAGATGTAATCAATAAGCCAATTGCGGAAGTATTAGGATTAAAAGATACTTCGTCTCAGGATCTTATTTCAAGTCAGAAAGAGATTGTGATTACTCTTGATGAAGGTACGCGTGATGAAATGATTTTGCATGCTAGCTTTTCTTTAATAAAACGTGTAACAGGATTTGTTTCTGGTAGCGTATGTGTTCTGCATGATGTAACGGAACAACAAAAGAATGAAAATTCACAACGCCAATTCGTTTCTAATGTATCTCATGAACTTAGAACTCCATTAACGAGTCTGCAGGCATATATTGAAGCGTTAAATGAAGGGGCATGGAAGGATCCAGAAATTGCACCAAAATTCTTGGAAGTAACGCAACAAGAAACAGGTCGAATGATTCGCATGATTAACGATTTACTTAGTCTTTCAAGAATGGATCGTGGTGTTTCAAAGATGGATTTAGAATTTGTTAATTTAAACGATTTCGTTAACCACATTCTTAATCGTTTTGATATGATCGTTAAAACGGATAAAAATAAAGATCATAAAAAGAAATATACTATTAAACGCGAATTAGGAAATCAAGCTCTTTGGGTAGAAATTGATACTGATAAGATGATGCAGGTAATCGATAATATTATGAATAATGCGATTAAGTATTCGCCAGACGGTGGTGTAATCACTGTTAGATTAACGCAAAATCAGAATCATGTTATCTTGAGTATTTCTGACCAAGGATTGGGTATTCCAAGAAAAGACTTAGCTAAGATCTTTGATCGATTCTATCGTGTAGATAAGGCTCGTTCACGTGCACAAGGTGGTACAGGATTAGGGTTGGCAATTGCCAAAGAAATTGTAGAAGCTCACCACGGCCGTATTTGGGCTGATAGTAGCGAAGGTAAAGGTTCGACATTTTATATTTCCTTACCTTATGAACCAATGACAGAGGAGGATGACTGGGATGAGATTTAAATTCAAATTTGGTGAATTTTTCTTAGGTTTAGGAACTTTTCTTGTCATAGCTCTTTCGATAGTTCTATGGATTTTCATTATGACAAGCGATCAGCGTTTTAGTAATATTGGACAGAATCAAAACAACACATCTAAGCAAGAAGCGAGAAATCATAGTGCCAAGTCTCTTTATGATTTGTTTATTCCTACTACAGCGTATGGTTTTTCTGATGGTAAACTTTGCCAATTATATGATTCTAACAATAATTTAACTCTTGAGTTTACTAAGGAGATAAAAAAGGCAAAGGCAGATAATAAAATTAAAAAAATTGTTAACTCAAGGGATGCATATGAAAATTATTTAAATAGTCCAGAATATGTTCAACTTGTTTATCCTGATGAAATCACATTTTCTTTGTTTAATCATTTGAATAATAAAACTGGTGATAATCGTGAATTTAATCGATTTTTTGTTTCTAAATCTAATCATTGGATTTATTTAGGTAATGATCAAACCAGTGAAATTTATCGTATAAAAATTCGAGGTGCTAATTTTAATAAGCTGCGTAAATATGCCAAAGATGCTAAAAGTAAGAATCCTGTTCGTTTCGTTCGATTAAAAGAAGGATACTCACCTTTTTACAGTAGAGAAACTGAGGGGAGAGTTTATAGTTACTTAGTTAACCATCAATCATATTCATATTTTGTTTCACGGCTACTTGGTACGTCTGGCGTAACTAGTAAAACAAATAAGAATGGTCAAACGATATACTCACTTAACTATTACACTAGATTAAGAGTGCCAGACCAAAAATCAGGTGAACATAATTACTTATATACTCATTTTGAGAAAAATAAGATTCCAAATGCGACGAATCGTTTGCTTGATAGTGTTTATTATGTTCATCAACTAGGATTAACTGAGCAAGATTTGCGTTTCTTTGATGCTGATGGTACTAATGTTAGCTATTTGAACTATATTGAAGGAATTCCTGTATTTTTAAACCAGCATGACTTACAAATAAGAACTACTTTTTCAACAGATTCAATCAATGTAGCATTTAATAGTATTAACTTTCAAATTCCTATCCCATTCGATGGGCAAACTCAAGCACTTAAGCCGACTGATGATGTGGTTGAGGAATTGTCTGCTCATGGATTAAGCGAAGGTGATATTCAAAGAATCGTTGTTGGGTTCAGAATGGAAAAAGATACTAGTCATCATAGTTTAATTAACTTAATTCCAACTTATTATGTAAAAGCCTATGATGAGTGGAAGAGTGTCAGTGAATGGAAAAAGCAAGACTTAGCTACTTATCGTAAATTTAATAAATCTAATAGTAGTGAAGGGGTGAGATAATTGGATTATAAACGAATTGAATGGTTGTTTTTTATTGTTTTCTTATTAATCGATATATATTTAGGAATAGAGATTCTACGTTCACCCGTTAACCTAAGTAATGCAGATACTTCTTCAAGAAGCGTAACTAGTATTCGTTCAGAAATGAAATCTGATAATATTGATCTACCAAATAAAATTTCGAGCACACCATCTTCTGGTTATTATTTAGCTACTAAAAATAAAGATTTTATTTCAGGTAAAGTAAGCACGTTAACTAACGTAGATGCTCGTTATTCTAAGGCAGATAATGCATTATACGCTACACCTAAAGTGACTACTTTGATCAGTAAAAAGCCTGATGAGGCGTTGAAACAATTGAATAAATTTAAAAATGATCCCAAAAACGTCCCATATGGTAAAGAGTTTAAATATGAGCCAGATATGTCTAGTGATGATAATTATGTTTTCGTACAGACTTCAGATTTTGGTGAAATTTATGCTAATTCTGCTCAGCTGACCATTGCAGTTAAAGATAATCAAATCATCAACTATACTGAAACTTATATGGGAAAAGCTAGCCCAGTAAGAGAGTTACAATCAACGATTAGTGCATGGCGTGCAATTCGAGCTATGTATACTGATCGTGAATTAACTAATAATTCCAGAGTAACGCGAATCAAATTGGGATATTCAAAATTAACTGAGGTTCGAGGCAGTACTATTTTGCTTCCAACTTGGTTAGTTTGGGTAGAAAATAAGACTACTAAGAATATTACGCTAAAGAGAGTTAATGCATACACAGCACAAATGCTGCAGTCGAGTACTTATAACGTAGAAAAGTAGGGAAAACTTTGAAAATTTCTGTTTTAGCAAGTGGCTCAACTGGTAATACAAGTTTAATTATGACAGGCCAGCATAAGATCCTAATGGATGCTGGCCTTTCTGGTAAAAAGACTAAGCAATTACTAGATGAAGTTGGTATAGATATTAATGAGATTGATATGGCCTTTTTGAGTCATGATCATACAGATCATAGTGGAGGCTTAGGCGTTTTAATGCGGCGATATCCTAAAATCGATGCATTTGCTAACAGTGGAACGTGGCAATATTTACTTGATACCCATAAGATCGGAAAATTACCTGCAGAACAAATGAATGTGATTGAGCCTGGGCAAACTAAAACTTTTGGAGATTTAGATGTTACTGCATTTGCTACTAGCCATGATGCAGCTGAACCTCAGTATTATGTGTTTACTAGTGGGGGCAAAAGAGCAGCATTTTTAACTGATACTGGCTATGTTTCTGAGACAGTTGAGGGTACAATTGAGGATGCAGACGCCTATATGATGGAATTCAATTACGATACGATGATGCTTAGAGATGGCCCTTATTCTTGGTCATTAAAGCAGCGAATTTTGTCAGATGTGGGGCATTTGTCTAATGAGGATGCAGCTCAGGCATTGGTTGATGTTGTTACACCAAAAACAAAACATATTTTTTTGGCACATCGCAGTCAACATAATAATACAGAATATTTGGCTCGTGAAACGGCAAAAGAGATGCTGATTGATGGGGAGGCAAATATTAACAGTGATTTAAAAATCATTGATACAGAGCCGAATCACCCAACAAAATTAATTGAAATTTAGCAGTTTTAGCACCTTTTGTTCATATAATTTTCAAATTTTATCTGTATGATATTAGGTAATATGAGGGGAGAGTTAAGTATGGTAGAAAATCAAAATAATAATCAACGACCAAGAAAAAATAGTAATGCAAAGATCATCACTACTGCAGCTATTGTAGGTGTAGTTGGTGGTCTGATCGGCGGTGGCGTTTCATATTATGCAGCTGATCAAATGAATAACGCTACTGATACTACTACGGCACAAACTAGTGTATCTTCAAATAGTAGTAAGGTATCCGAAAAAAGTGCTAAAACCAGTGGTACGATGACTACTGCTTATAATGATGTAAAAGGGGCTGTAGTGTCCGTTATTAACTTAAAGAGACAATCATCCTCAAGTAGCGCTAACTCTCTTTACAGCAGCTTATTTGGGGATGATAGCGATAGTTCTTCAGGTAAGAGCGGCAAGCTTGAGACTTACAGTGAAGGTTCCGGTGTAGTTTATATGAAGTCAAATGGTAAAGGCTATATTGTAACTAATAATCACGTTATTTCAGGCAGTGATGCAGTTCAAGTGCAACTTGCTAATGGCAAGACTGTTAGTGCAAAGGTTGTTGGGAAAGATAGTACTACTGACTTAGCTGTTTTATCAATTGACGCTAAGTACGTAACACAAACAGCCGAATTTGGCGATTCTAAGAGTCTTCAAGCTGGTCAAACTGTAATTGCTGTAGGTTCACCACTTGGTAGTGAATATGCTTCTACGGTAACGCAAGGTATTATATCAGCACCGGCTAGAACTATCTCAACTTCATCTGGTAATCAGCAAACAGTTATTCAAACAGATGCAGCCATTAACCCAGGTAACTCAGGTGGTGCATTGGTTAACTCAGCTGGTCAAGTTATCGGTATTAATTCTATGAAGCTTGCTCAATCAAGTGATGGTACTTCTGTAGAAGGTATGGGATTTGCTATTCCTTCGAATGAAGTTGTAACTATCGTAAATGAATTGGTTAAGAAGGGTAAGATTACTCGTCCACAACTTGGTGTAAGAGTAGTTGCTCTTGAAGGTATTCCTGAAGCATACAGAAGTCGCTTAAAGATTAAGTCAAACCTTAAGAGTGGTATCTATGTTGCTTCAATTAATAAGAATAGTTCAGCTGCAAATGCAGGCATGAAGAGCGGTGATGTCATTACTAAGGTAGATGGCAAGAAGGTTGATGATGTAGCATCATTACACAGTATCCTTTACAGTCACAAGGTTGGTGACACTGTGAACATAACTATTAATAGAAATGGTAGAGATGTCAACTTAAAGGTAAAACTTGAAGGTAATTAATAAGTTTATTAGATAAAGAAAAAGGCTAGGTTACGAAATATAAACGTAATTTAGCCTTTTTTACTAACAATTGCTGTGTGTAACAAAAGATTATTCGTATTTTGAAAATGTCAAATAAGATTAAGGTTACATTTATCCTGTGGATAACTCTGTGGATTGTGTATAACTTAAGGATTATAGATATATTCTATTAAATGATATTATTGTAAAAAATCACCGGTATTTTGTGAAAATTGTTTGCTAAAACAAATGTTCAAGCAGGTATATCAAGGATGAATAGTGAAAGTTTGTGAAAAATCGCTTTCACAAATAGTCAAAATATAAAAGAAATACAAAAAAATTTTCAAAAAAGTATAAATACAATTTGTGGTAGGGAATAAATATAAATACCACAAAATATAGATTGACTCTTGAGAGATTGTGGAAAAACAATATAGAATTTTTGGGAAACAATGTTAAAATAGACCATTATGAATATAAAAATTGTTTGTGTTGGAAAATTAAAAGAAAAATATTTTAAAGATGCGATTGCGGAATATCAAAAGCGTTTAAGCCGTTTTGCTAAAGTTACAATCGTTCAAGTACCTGATGAAAAAGCACCTGAGAAGTTTAGTGAAGCTGAAGATGAAAAGGTAAAAGAGATTGAGGGACAACGAATCCTGAGTAAGATTAAAGATAAAGAATATGTCTACGTAACTGCGATTAAAGGAAAGCAAAGAAGTAGCGAAGAATTTGCAAAAGAAATTCAAGATTTGGGTACTTATGGACATTCCGACATTACTTTTGTCATCGGAGGAAGTCTGGGAACAAGCGATGCAGTTAATAAACGTGCAGATGACTTGATCAGCTTTGGTAAATTGACTATGCCACACCAATTGATGCGTGTAGTGTTGATTGAGCAGATCTATCGGGCGTTCATGATTAATTCGGGTAGTCCATATCATAAGTAGTAAAAAAGCGTCTCTGAGAAATCAGAGGCGTTTTTGTGAATAGGAGAAAAAATGAAAATTGGCGAAGCATTAAAAGAAGAGCGACTTAAATTAGGGTTATCAATTAGAAAGATGGCGGAAGGAATAATTGATCCTACCTTTTATTCACGAGTAGAACAAGAAAATCGCAACATTGGATCTGAGGCGCTGGTAAGAATCTTATTTGCCCGTGAAATCAATATTGATGAGTTTTTCGATAAAATAAAAGATACATATGCTCCAAGCGAAACAACTAAAAAAGCGTACTTGGAAGAAGAAATTCGAATTGCTTTTAATAATCATGATATTGCGACAATGCGAGATTGTTTAAAGCAAGTATCTAAGTTAGATGATCCTATTCTCAAACTACGTGTAATTGTTGGAATAGCGTACTTAGAAGATAAAATTGAAGAATTACCACATGAAATTGTGGATAAAATTTACGATGAATTGGATAAAAATGACGAACTTAGTAGCAATGTAAATGCGATTAGATTGTTCACAAATGCAATGCCTGTCTTTTCTGATGAGCAACTAACGTATTTTATGCATATGTTGTTAGTGAGGGCGAAGAATGTAGAAAATAAGTCGGAAAAATATGATGAAAGGGTAGCGATTACTTGTAACAACTATCTGTACAGCTGCTGGCAGAGAAAGATGAATTCGCCAACTGTTGAGGAAGCTTACTCTTTTATGATGGGATTAAAAGAGCCACATTTATTGATTTATAAACTTTTAGGAAAAATGGGTAAGAATTTAATTGATGGAAATAAAAAACAAGCTAAAGTAATGAAACAAGAAATAATTACCTATGGATATGAAGTAATGATAAAAAATTGGAAAATGTAGTTTATAGACTACAATTAATTTATTATTAAAAAATTGTGCTTTAATGTGAGTAATTCGAATAGAAAGAAGGGGCAAGATAATGTTATGGGAATTGCCAGTGATCTTAGGTGAATAAGTTGTAAGATTCAATAAAAAATGACAATAATTTTTGTAATATTGAAAAATATGAGGAGAAATACTTATGAAAAAATTTTTATTATTTAGTGCAGCAGTTTTAACTCTCGGTATTAGTGTAGCAGGCACTACTTCTGTTGCTTCAGCAGCCACTAATAGCGACTCAAAAGAGACTGTATCTTTTAATGTTCAAAACGTAACTAATAATGAACAGTTAGCAAATTCTATTTTTTCTATGAAAAATGCTTTACCACATACAGCAGCTCCTGGAGGTGTACCAGGTGGTTGGAGTAGAGTACCTGGTCATAGTGATACTGGTTGGAAGGTTTGGCATAGATGGTAATTTTTATTTAACCAAATTTAATCTAAAAAGGTAGGATCAGATATGGTAGAAAATAAATGGCTGCATGCTAGAAAAATGGAAGTAAGAATGCTGATTATTGAAGCAATCTATGTTTTTAGCATGTTTCTTTCCTTAGTTTTTTACTTTCCACTTTTTGTCATTGAATTTAAAATTGCAATTGCCTTTACTTTCCTGGTAATGATTGGAGAATTATTTGAAATTAAGTTCAAAAACGAAGAAAGCAAAGACAGAATAGATATTAAGGAACATGGTTTGATGAAACCATGTTTTTTTCATAAGGAGGAAAAGCGTGTGAAAGCAAAAAGTTGGAATTGGAATATGATACTGAATATTCAGTTAATCATAAATATTTTGATAGCAGGATATTTACTGGTAAGAGAAAACAAGAACTTAGATATTCAAATTATCTTTGGCATTATTCTGTTGTATATAATTATTGCTAGATTATTCATTAAAAATCAGTACATAGAAAAGTTTAATTTGGTACTAGAAATAATCTGCTTGCCGATTTTGTTAACATATTATTTGAATTGGCTAGTCATTTCATTGGTACACTTTTTACCAGCAATAAAATTAGAGATTATTACCATTTATCTAGTGGTGATTTTGCTATATTTGCTTCCGACATCTGTGGTTGCTTTTGGCAAAATTCATAATGGATATTTACGCATTGCGGCAAGTATCTATTTGTTCCTAGTTTTTTTGTCTAGTATCAACTCAAGCTTGTCCGTAAATGTTGATTTTATTGATAATTTACTGAAGGTGAATGTTGTTTCTGGCATGGCTTTTCTAATTTTGACTCCATTTTTGTTAAGACAGTGGGGATTCAAGTTTCGGATGAATGTATTTCCCAGAAAGCAGGAAAATTTTCAATTACTAGTTTTAATTTTACTGGTGCTTTTTGCTGCATGGCTTACATTTTTTAATACTTACGTATATATCGCGACTGTGCCAGAGCAATTATTCTTTAATTGGGATTTGAGTATTTTAGCTCCAACTCAATGGACGGTACTCAGAAGTGCTGGTGCTGCGATTTTTGAAGAAACTGAACGCTATTTAATTTTGATTTTACTCTTGTATATTGCACGTAATTCCAGGTTTCAAATTCAGATAGCTATTTTCTTCAGCGCTGTACAATTTGGTCTGCTTCATATGACCCACTTTCTTGATGCAGATGCGAATGTATCTAGCATTTTCTATGAAGTACTATACACTTTCGGCTATGGTTGTTTTTTAGCTGTTTTGTACTTGTATAGTGGGCAAATCTGGCTATCAATGTTGTCCCACTTTACATTGGATTTGGTCTCGTACTCGGTAGGTAATGGAGGCGTCGGATTTTTATCGCTTTATGGCAACGTTGAAGGAATCGGTGCAGCGTTAGTTTTGGCAGTTAACTTATTAGTTGTCTTTCTGATGTTGTGGGGAAAACGAAAAATAGTTATGCAAAATAATGCGAGAATATTAATTGAAAGAATCTAAAAAACGTCTCTGAAAAATCAGAGACGTTTTTGTGAATAGGAGAAAAAATGAAAATTGGCGAAGCATTAAAAGAATAGCGATTACTTGTAACAACTATTTGTACAACTGCTGGCAGAGAAAGATGAATCAGTCGACTGTTGAGGAAGCTTACTCTTTTGAAAGATGGGTAAGAATTTAATTGATGGAAATAAAAAACAAGCTAAAGTAATGAAACAAGAAATAATTACCTATGGATATGAAGTAATGATAAAAAAATGGGGAGTGTAGTTTATAGACTGCAGTTGGATTAATTCGAGAAATATGGTGCTTTAATTGTTGTAATCTCAAATAAATAGGAAAGAGGCAAAAAATGCTATGGGAGTTACCTGTAATAATTAATTGGAAGTAGACAATTATAAGAAGGAGATCTTAATTATGAAAAAAGTCATTCTTAGTTTGGTTTTGGTGTTGTCACTAGGATTAGCAAGTAATCTTACGGTTTCAAAAGCTTCTGCGACTACTTACTCTACCAATCGTTATATTCATCGCCTTCCAGGTGCTGGTGTTGGACAACATGAAATTCAAGATTAATTTATAAAAATGCTGATATTAATAAATTATCAGCATTTTTATTATTTTAATAAAGAGGCAATATAATGGAAAAATATGTTTCTCAGACTGAGTCTTCAGAAGACACTAAAACAAAAAAATTCATTCGATCTCGTAGAATTGGTGCAATTCTCCCTTGGTTTGGAATTTTAGGAATGTTAGTACTTGTTTTTTCATTGATAATGTGTGGCCTTCTTTTATTTCTAACTGAACTAGGCTTTATTGCCAATTTTTATTATTTCATTGATAGTTATAATTGGCTAGCTGATCGATTATTATACGATCCTCAGAAGAAAGTTTTTACTCATCGAAAAGATAACCTTGTTAAATTAATAATGTGGGTTGCTATTATTTTGGTATTAGTGTCAACCATTCTACTTGCTTGGATGAGAGTAAAAAGTTTTTTATGTTTTGTCGCTTGCCTTTGCTTTATCAGTATTTGTTATTTTGGTAGCAGAGTAATTGAAAATTGTTTAGTAATTTTTCATATTCAACTAAATAATTGGAAAAGATTCTACCAAATAGTAACTGCAGGAATTATTTTGCTAATTATGGTTGCGGTGGTTTTGTTGAACTGTAATGTATTAGCTTATTACATTTATTTTGGTGTAATAGGAGTAGTTTATTGTCTTACTTATTATTTTTTGATTGAGCTTTATCGCCGAGTTGAGAATGATTTAGGTGGTCACAAATATTTCATTGATTTACCCGATAATCGCTTTGCACATAAATATTAATCAAAAGAATTTAAAAACGTCTCTGAGAAATCAGAGGCGTTTTTCATTAGTCATTGGCATCAAGCCATTTCTTAAGCATAGCAATATATTCGTCAGTTTTTTGCACGAAGGACATATGACTACAATTTTCGAATAGTTTCCATTGACTGCCCGCAATATGATCATGCATTGTCTTAGCAACATATGGAGTACACAAATCATCGGTTCCACTCGTAATCAGAGTTGGAACTTTTATTTTACTCAATTGATCAGTGTATTCATAATCATGTAAATTACCTTCAGGCGTATATTCGTTAGGCCCCCAGGCAGTTTCGTAAGCAACTGTGCCACCTTTTTTCTCACGCATGACGCATTCTGGCCATTTCTTCTTCATATCAATTGCATGTTGATTCATAAAGTGTTCGTTAGCCTTCAAATAGTCAGGCTCCGTAAATGTGTCCGTTAATTCAGCACGATGAATTGCAGCTTGTTCTTCAATTGGTAAGTACTTGATCATGCGGTGCAATTCTTTTGACCATAGTGAAGCTGATGAAAGGGTACTTGATAAAATCAAACTTTGAATGCCCTCTGGGTGATAATCACACATATAAATGATAGCGAGCATCCCGCCCCAGCTTTGACCTAACAAATGAATTTTACGCAAAGCTAGATGTTCACGTAGTGTTTTTAATTCTTTCACCCAAGTTTCTTTTGTGTAAAGTTCAGGATGATCGTCGGGGATGCTACTATTGCCGCAACCTAATTGGTCATACATAATAATGCGGCGATCATCGATTTTGGCTAATTTGTCCAACACTTCAAAATAATTATGAGTTGAGCCAGGGCCACCATGAAGCAAAACTAGTGGCGATTTTTCGCTTCTTCTACCAACAATACGATAGTGAGTTTCATAGCCCATAAAAGGCATTTTTCCTTCAATGATTTCCATTTTTTTACCTACTTAAAACAAAATAATGAGATATTTACTAAAATTAATAATGTAAAAAAGACAATCCAATCTTTTGTCGTCAATGGAATTTTAACTATTGTAGATCTTTTTTGATTTTCAATATAGCCGTGTGATTCCATACCTTGAGCTAAGTTATCGGCAGAATTTAGCGCAACCAGAATTGCCTTGAAATAAAGTACCGGTGACCAAAAACTAAGGTACATCCCGCGCATCATCGCCGATGTGCGAATTTGTTTAACTGCCATCTTCATTTTAGGAATAATATTGATCGCTGCTAAAACGCCATAAGCAAATTTACTGGGTAAGTGCAGGTTTTGCTCAAGTGAGCGGGCGAATTCTGTCGCAGTGGTATTGCGTGCTACGCTGGCGATAGTAAATATATAGACATAAACACGCGTTGATAAATTCCACGCATAATATGGATCAGGTTCGGGTGAAAACCAATACAGAGTCGCAAAAATTGTAAAGGCAGCAATGAAAGGCAAGATTATCAGTAAAATTAGCTCTTTAATTTTTATTCTAGTAATCAATAAATAAGTTAAAGAGAAAGCAATAACAATTAAATTGGTAACTAAACTTGCCTTTAAAGATATTTCCAAGGAAATAATAAACGCTAGAATAAATTTTAAACTTGGATTCATATTTACCTCTCTACATATTTAAGCTGCTGTTGGTCAAAAACAAGGCGATAAGGACAAAATTTTGCTAATGTGTCTATCTGATGGCTAATGATCAAAAACGTCTGATTAAGCTGTTTTTGGCTTTCTCGCATTAATGTTAGCACTAGGTAGATTGATTGTTGATCAAGACCACTGAGTGGTTCATCGATTAAAAGAACGTTGTGCTTAGTCATTAGCATAAGTAAGATTTGTAACTTTTTTTGCTGTCCGCCTGATAGAGTGTAAACGACTTGATCTAAATGGTCGGCTAGTCCTAGTTTAGTTAACCATCCATCAATTTTTTCATCGGTAAAAAAGCTATTACGATCTTTTTTACTGAGCTCGATTTCATCTTTTACGCTAACCATTAAAAATTGATCACTGGCTTTTTGAAAAATCTGAGCAACATGCATCAGATATTTTCTAGGTCGCAGTTTGGCGATTTCTTGATCATAATATGTGAAGCTGCCACTATAAGGAATCATTTGCGTCATTGCCTTGAACAAAGAGGTTTTCCCCACGCCGTTTGGTCCAGTAATTAGAGTGGCTTTTGGATAAATAAAAAGTTCTGTTTGATTAAGTAAACGTCTATTTTGAAAAATTTGTGTATTTTTCAATTTAAAAACAGGCTCGCCCTGAGGTAATGAAAAAGAATAGTGCTGATCGTGTACTTTTTTATTTTCTGTAAATAATTTTTCTTTTTCACTAACAGATAATTCTTTGATTATTTTATTTTCAAATTTAAAGACATAGTCACAGACACTATCATACCCTTTCAATACGTGATCACTCAAAATAATTGTTTTACCAGATTTAGCAAGTAGTGCTAGTTTATCAATTAAAAAACTGCGCGTTTCAGGATCGCAGCTGGCAAAAGGCTCATCTAATAAAAGAACATCGACATCCATTGCAAGTAGTACTGCTAAGGCAACTCGTTGCTGCTGTCCGCCAGACATTGTATTGATCTTTTGATCTAATAAGTCAGCAATTTGAGTGAACTCTACTGCCTTATTTAACTTAACTTGAAACTGATCAGGAGTAGTTTGCAAATTCTCCAGGGCAAAGATAATTTCTTCACGTGGGGTAGCCATGGTGAACTGTTCTGCTGCGTTTTGAAACATCATTGCAGCCTTTTGCTGGTGTAAGTTTATGGATCCTGTCATTTTTCCTGCATATTTGGGATAGAGGCCAGCAATGATTTTTAACAGAGTAGACTTGCCGCATCCTGTTGGTCCGATTAAAAGTGAAAATCCAGCTGGAATTTCAGTATTAAGCTGATAAATAATGGGATCTTTTTCATAAGAAAAAGTAAGTGTATTAATTGTTATTGTCATAAGTTGATTTTATAAACTCCTGATAATGCTGTCTATAAGTTTTTTCAATACGAATAAGCCGTTTTATACAATAATAGTTATTGTTTTGTTTTATAATATACTTATAAAACTATTATAATTGATTTAATTTTAGGAAGGTGGACATATGGCAGCTGTTGCTTTGGATCAATATCTGGCTAGCGTATTGAAATCTAGTGCATCAGATAAGAATGAAATCAAGCTAGAAGCCGGAAATCCAGATTTTGATCTATTTACTATCTACCTTGAAAATCATAATACAGGAATTCATCGTTATCGGATGGATGTTTCTACAATACTGTATGTTGCAAAAGGTACTGTGACAATTAAGAGCGCTGAAAAAGTTATCAATATGAGAACTGGAAATGTTCTCTTACTTACCGAAGGATGTAAGTATGAAGTATCCGGACAAAATGATGATACGGTACTAGCTAAGTTGAAATTTGCTCCTGGTTTTGAATATCGTAAATATTTTAATGATTTTAGCTATAAAGGAAATCGTGAAAATAAGATAATTGAACAAATTTCGGATAGTCTTGAAAATGAACATGTTTTGTGGTTAAAAAATAATCAAATTACTAGTGCTTCTCAGGTAATGCAACACATTATTGGAGGCTATTTAGACGACGAATTATTTGCGAAGGCGTTGATTCAAGCTGAATTAACTGCAATGTTAATTATTTCAATTAGAACACAGAGAATGGCAACGCCAACTAATCTAGATAAGACTAAATTTGAAAAGAAGTCTTTGGATAATTATATTGATAATCACTTCGCGGATATCTCACTGGCTGATGCTGCAAAATATTTTGGTTTTAATCCAAATTATTTCTCTAATATGGTGAAGGCAAAGACTGGTAAAAGCTTTGTAGATCATGTTGGTGAAAGAAGAATGCAAGAAGCACGCGAATTATTAGCACAACCTGATATTTCATTAAAAGAAATTATTAGCCGAGTAGGTTATTCGAGTAAGTCGTTCTTTTATAAAAAGTTTAACCAATATTACAATATGACTCCTGCAGCAATGCGCAAAGAATTATTCAGACAAGCAAATATCAATTTGAGATAAAAAAATAAGAATCTGGAACAATCCAGATTCTTATTTTTTACATGTGTTCTAATCGTTTGATTCTATCTTCTGTCGGTGGATGTGTGTCAAATAAGTGAGATAGACCGTGATTGTGAAATGGGTTCTCAATATATAACCCGGCACTACTACGATCTGCTTGACGCATAGGCTGACTGCCTTCAATCTTTCTTAATGCGGAGATTAAGCCTTGTGGATTACGGGTTAATTCAACAGAAGAAGCATCAGCTAAATATTCTCGATTACGTGATAGGGCCATTTGTGCGAGGGATGCAGAAATAGGACCTAAAATTAATACAAAGACAATAGCGATGACTTTAAAAATTATTTCAAATGCATTGGTGTCTCGATCTTCATCGTCTCGACGATTACCACCGAAAAACCAAATATAGCGAGAAGCTATTCCAGAAATAAAGGAAATAACACCCACCAAAACTACACCGATTGTTGATAATAAAATATCGTAATTACGTACGTGTGATAATTCATGACCCAGAACGCCTTCAAGCTCTTCTCGATTCATTAATTCAAGAATTCCTTGCGTTACGGCAACAGCGCTGTGTTCAGGATCACGCCCCGTTGCAAAAGCATTCGGGCTAGGATCAGGAATAATAAAAACGCGTGGCATTGGTACACGAGCTACCATTGCCATATCTTCTACAATATGCCACAACTCAGGGTTATCAGCTTCTTGAATTTCCTGAGCATGATTGAGACTCATAATCATGTTAGCTGGGTTTTGCCACATAATTAATAGATAGATTAAGCTACCAGCTAATGCAATGATTATTCCCGTCCATGGACTATTGCTAAAAAGATAGCCCAGTCCAGCACCAACTAAGGTCAAGATTACCACAAAAAGAACCATAATTAGCGCAGTTTTACGCTTGTTACGGGCAATTTGTTGGTACAACATATCTAGCCCCTCCTAATTAAAATTTAACTTTAGGTACATTCTTTTCTTCTGCAGGAGTTTCCAAGTAGTTAACCTTAGTAAAGCCGTGAATTTTAGCAATTAAGTTTGAGGGGAAAGTTAATAATTTTTGATCGTATGTAGCAACTGATGAGTTATAAAGCTGACGAGAATAAGCAATTTTATTTTCAGTATTAGTCAATTCCTCTTGAAGTTTTAAGAAGTTTTGATTTGCTTTAAGGTCAGGGTATGCCTCTGCTAAAGCAAAGATGGACTTCAAGGAATCGGTAAGCTGATTAGATAGCTTCATTGCTTCTTCATGGTTACCTTGTGGAACTTGAGTTAATTCATCTCTAAGTTTAACTATACTCTCAAAAGTAGATTTTTCGTGTTGTGCATAACCTTTGGTAGTTTCAACTAAGTTAGGAATTAAGTCATTACGTCGTTTTAATTGAACGTCAATTTGGCTCCATGCTTCGTCTACATATACACGAGATCTTTGTAAACCGTTATAAGTAGTGATATAGATAGCTACTATTAAAACAATGATAATTAAAATTATCCAAAGTAATGGTGACATGATAGAATCCTCCATAAAAAGTATTTATATAATTTTATAATTTTTATAGGCTTTAGAGCAATAAAAAAGAATGCTATAAAAGCATTCTTGAACAAAATTTAAAGTCTAAACATTAGTAGTCCTAAACCAACTAAGGTCAAAATGATTAACCCAGCGAATTGCATGATAGTCCATTGAATAAAGAACTTTTTGCGACTTACGCTACCATGTTGATTAAATGTTTTAAGCACTAACATGTTGGCCATTGAACCAATGGCAGAACCAAATCCACCAATATTTGAACCCAAAAACAACGCTTGAGCATAATTAGTAAACTTACCAACCAAAATAGTTGATGGCACGTTGCTCATTACCTGACTTGAGATAATTGAAGCAAAGTAAGTTGATATTTCTGAGTGTACAGTCATATGAATTAAGTTGACTATGGCAGGAATTTGTTGGATATCACTGATAAAAATGAAGAATCCAGTGAAAGTTAATAAAAGTGCGTAGTCAATTTTAAGCATAATTCGTGGATTAATTGCAAGAGCTAATACAACAGATGCAAGCATTGGCCAGATAATATCAATCGCTCTGAAAACACCAAAGAAGAAGAAAACAAATACTGCAGTTGTAATAATAGTTGGACGCCAGCTGATTCTAATTGGTTCAGTTTTTTGAGTAGGAATTTCCTTTTTAGGAATAAGTAGGAAAACCATCCCCATAATAATTAATGATGTTACCAAGTAAGGTACAGACCAACGGAAAAAGACCAGTGGACTAACATCAAAACGGCTAACTAAGAAAATATTGTGCGGATTTCCCCATGGTGTAAATGCGGCACCAATATTTGCTCCCATACCAATCAACGTGACTGGTAATATTTGTGGTAACTTATAACGTTTAGCAATATTTAAATAAAGTGGAATTAAAGTTAATACAGTAATGTCATTACCCAAGAACATTCCGGCAATAACTGCAAGAAGCGAGAATAGCATATTCAGCTTACGAGTATTATCTGCAATACTTGTAAGTTTGTACGCTAAAACATCCAGAACGTGCAAATAAGCATAAATCTGGATAAGTGTTAGCATCGCAGCAACAGACCATAATGTATGAAAGTTAATGTCCGCTAACCGCGGTCTAGCAAAAAAAAGACTAACTACTGTAATTAAAACTGTAATCTGTAAAATTCTATCTTTAGCAATATTCTTTAAGACGGTCATAAAAGGTCCCCCTTACGTATTACAATCGCCTAAAAACCCTATGTACCATTTTGAGCCTTTTTAATGTTGCTTGCAATGATTAATTTTAAAAAATTAAAGATAGACAATGTTTTTGAGCATATTTTTAGTGAAAAGCAGGTTATGATGCTATATTAAAGTAAATGTATAGATCGAAATGAGGGATTGAATATGACAGAAAAAACAATTTCAATCAATATTAAACCAGACGCAAAAGAAGTTATTGAAAAAAATAATCCGGATAATAAAATTTTATTGCTTGCCTTGAATGATGGATCAAATAAGTATTCAAAGCTAGGCGGAACATGTACAATTGGTGCGAATTTTCAATTTGTCGTTCTTGATGAAAAAGATCCAAAATATGATATTAAAGTAGATAATAATGTTGGTTTTGACTTATGGACATCATCTGATGAATTAAGCTTTTTTGAAGATGGATTAGTAGTTAATGCTAGAAATTCCACATTGAGTTTATCTGACAATAGTGGCACCCTTGATGGTGCGGTATCGGTTGAACAGTATGTACCGCAAAAATTGACCAAAAAGGAAATGCAAGAAGGCAAGACTTGCTAATCGGTATTAATGAACATATTTAAAAAAATAAAAAATCTTTCAGCGGAATTTAAACAAAATTGGTTTCAATATTTAATCTTGTTTACGAGTATTAGTATTTTAAACCAATTTGTCTTTATTCCGCTGTTTCGCTATATTACTACGTTTGTATTGCAAGCAGGTGCGATTCCATTTATATCGTATTCTAATTTAGTGATTATATTGTCTGAGCATCCATTTGTAGTTTTCTTTTTACTAATAGAATTGGCGTTGCTTTTATTCGTTATTTATAGTCAATTTGCTTTAATTATTTTATTTATAAAAAATAATTTTGCGTTGAAAGCTAGTATTAGTGAGTTTGGGCAATGTTTACGACATTTTAGACTAGGATCACTACTGCTGCTGGCAATATATTTCTTATTGGTGATTCCTTTTGCTAATGTTGTTTTTAGAACGCCACTTTTAGCTAAAATAAAAATTCCCCAATTTATTATTGACTACATGACTAGGAGTGGGATTTTATTAGCTATCTTAATTATTTTTTATCTTGTAATTTTTGTGCTTGCATTTCGCTTTTTATTGACTTTACCGATTATGGTGATTTATAAAACTACAACTAGAGAAGCGATGAAGAAAAGTGCTTTTTTGATGAAAAAGAATTGGCGTAAAGTAATAGGATTTTTTGTTCCTTTAGGCATACTGGCAATAGTTATTATGGCAATTAATGTTGGTGGAGCGTACCTATTGCAACTAATTTGGGATACATTCCCTGGGAAATTTGCCTTAATAATGGCTACTATTAATCTGACACTTTTTCAGATAATTAGTGAGGTTTTCTTAATTTGGGTTAGTGCAGTTTCTTTATACTTTTTGGTTAAGTTAGTGACTAAAAATAATAATGAAATAAAAGAGAAAGTCACGAATAATAAAATAATCTTGATTACAATTATTTCTATATGGAGTTTGGCAATAACTGGAAATATTATTGAGAATGTCTTTTATTTAGCTGGCTTGGATGATCATGTGCCTGTCACTATTTCTCATAGAGGTGTAAATGATAAAAATGGTGTACAAAATACGATAGAATCATTGAAAAAAACTGCCAAATTAAAACCGGATTATGTAGAAATTGATGTTCATGAAACTAAAGATAATCAGTTTGTAATCATGCATGATGAGAATTTAAAAAAATTAACTGGGAAGGATAAAAGACCTAAAGAATTAACTTTGAACCAGTTAACTAAATTAATTGCAAAAGAAGATGGGTACAAAGGAAAAGTAGTAAGTCTAGATCAATACATGCAAGCTGCACAAAAACTAAAGCAAAAATTGTTAATTGAAATAAAGACCACACCCAATGATTCGAATGAATTTTTGGTAAAGTTTAATAAAAAATATGGTCATGAAATTTTGAAAAATCATTATCAATTACAGTCGCTTGATTATCGAGTAGTTACTAAAATGCAGCAACTTAATCCTAAAATTGAGACTTTGTATATCCAACCATATAATTTGATTTATCCGCAGAGTGTGGCTGATGGTTATTCAATGGAGTATTCAACTTTAAGTTCTGATTTTATTTGGCAAGCGCATCTGCAAAACCATGTTGTTTATGCATGGACCGTCAACAATAAATCAGAAATGAAAAAGATGATGTATGAACACGTTGATGGGATTATTACGGATAATATTTCTATGCTTAATACGGCAATTAAGGAGTTTCAGTCTCGTCAAAGTTATGCTAATCGTATCTTAAATTATATGATGGCTTTTCCTATACTTGATTAAAAAAATTGATCATGGTAAACTATACTAGATTTTCGAAAATCTGAAAGGAAGTATAGTACTATGCGTAAAGGTGAAAATTACAACACTGGTTGTGAACCAAACCAAAGACCTAAAAACAAGAGAAATGCTAAGAAGCGTGTTGCTCACGTAGCAGCAGTTGTTGCATTTCTTAACAAGGCCGCAAAAGACGAAAACAAGTAAAATTGTTTTTCAAAAATAGAAACAGAGAGACTACTAAGAGATCAGTAAAGTTTTCTTAGTAGTCTTTTTTCATGCATAGGGATTTGAGAGGACTGAAAACAATGACTAAAAAATATATTCGACTAGTATATTTTGCATTACTATTGGCATTGATTTTTCCAGTAATTGTATTGGGGATAGCAGATGATTTTTCATCCAATGTAGTTAATGGCATATCTATGATTTTCATACTGGCAATAGTTGTAGGATTATTTTCAGCTAGATATACAGTTAGCTGGTTAATAATTATTCTTACTACAATTGCTATTGGATTTCTTTTATTAGGATATGTAGTAATGCCTATAGATGAAAAAATATTACTGATAATAATTTTTCCAATTGAAGCTAGTTTATTAGGAATAGTAAGGCATCATATTCTGCATTGGAGTATCGCTAAAAAACGAGAAAATGATATTCAAAGATATATATCGCACTACAATCTAAATGTAAAATTACAGACCTACTATAATGCTAATAAGTTTTATAAACGCGAATTGCATCAAATTGAAGCATATACAGATCTAGATTTGTGGACTAATGTTGAATTAATTAGTTGGGATAGACATCAACAGATTGAAGAATATCATCCAGAATATCATGCTGAAGTTTTACGAAGTATTTCTATGATTTTGAAAAAAAACACGTTTAAAGAGTGAATTTATTTATTATGTAGGCGATGGTATGTTTATGATTATTTCCCCACAAATAAGTTTACAAACATATAAAGAAATAAATAAAAAAACAAAGGAAAACTTGCGGCGTATGGATATAGATATACCATTAGAACTTAAGATGGCATCTGAAAAAATCGATATAAATAATTGTAAAAAGTTTTCTGATCTGAACAAAATAAAAAAATATCTCCAACGAGGGTTAGAAACGGATATTATCGTTGAATATTTAAAGGATGATCAAAATGATTAATTGGTTTTATTCATTAGCAATTATTATTACCGCCATTTTTTTAATTAGTTTTGTAATTATTTTCTTCTGTGCATTAAAAATTTACGGCAATGTTGAAGAAGCACTAATTAAAGCAAAAAGGAAAAAGGAAAAAGAAAAATGAATGATGTAATGCAAATAATCACTCTTATTTCAATTTGGCTGTCGTTACTGATGTCTATTATTACTTTAAGTGGAGCAATTGCATTTTGGCTTAAACATAGTAAGGTTTTGGTTAAAATAGTGCCACTAAAGCGGTATCCCAAAGTAACGATTGTTGTTCCAGCTCATAATGAAGAATTGGTAATTGAGAAAACAGCTACAGCGATTTTAAATTTAAATTATCCTAAGGATAAATTGGAAGTATTATTTTATGCTGATAATTGTGAAGATAAAACAGCTGATGTTTTAGATGAAGTTTTAAAAAATAAGCAGTATTACAAATGTAACGCACGAGTTATTAGACGAACTGGTTCTGGTGGTAAAGCTGGTGTGTTGAATGATGCTTTGAAGATTGCTCATGGTGAATATTTAGGTGTTTATGATGCAGATGCGATGCCAGAAGAGAATGCATTATACTTTCTAGTTAAAAAAGTACAAGAAAATCCGCAACGTTATATGGCAGCCTTTGGACGTAATAAAACGCGTAATGCTAAACAGAATTTTTTAACTAGATGTATTAACCAAGAAATCGTTGTAACACAGAGAATTCAACATTGTGGCATTTGGCAATTATTTAAAATAGGTCGTATTCCAGGAACAAATTTTATTATTAATAAAAAATACGTTGAATCAATTGGTGGTTGGCGTAACGGCGCTTTAACAGAAGATACTGATATCTCTTTTAAAATTATGGGATCTGGCAAATTGATTGCTTTAGCTTATAATTCTGAAGCTTTTCAGCAGGAACCAGAGCGTTTAAAAGATTATTACTTCCAACGATTACGCTGGGCTAAAGGAAATTATGAAGTAGTTATTAATAATTTTAAGCATATCTTTGATAAGAGTAACTGGCGTGTGAAGCTCGAAACTTTTTATTATTCTTGTACTTTCTTTTGGTTCAATGCGGCGATCGTTTTATCCGATTTCATTTTTTTAGCGAATTTATTTACAATGATTGCACATGTTTGGAATCCAAATATTCAACTGCCATTTACGATTACTTCTAATAATATATTGTTAGCTCAAATTCTTTTGTTAAATTGGTTATTAATGATTTTATTATATGTTTTGCAAATCAATGTTGCTATGTGTACACAATATGGCCAAGCAACTACCGAACAAATTTGGCTTGCTATAGCATCATATTTTACTTATTCTCAGTTATTCATTATTGTTTCAATTCATGCCGTATGTTCAGTATTTTGTGACAGAATTTTTCATCGTGATGGTACTAAGTGGGTTAAAACTAAGAGATTTGCTGATTAATTTAGGAAGAGAAAATGAAGAGACTAAAATTAGTGCCCCTAACATTTATATTGATAATTGTAATTTTTACAGCGATTATGGCTTATGTACGACTGGATAATAGTCATCAATTAAAACAGGATTTTTATAGACAATGGCAAAAATATTACGTTGTTAAAATTAATGAAAAAGAAAGTTATATTAATACTACGCCTAATTCAAATAAGTATACTGCTTTGTCTGAAGGGCAAGGATATGGGATGTATATTTCTGCTTTAGCAGCTCAGAATGGTTTTGGTGATAAAGCCACGTTTGAACGTCTAAATAATTTTTATTTAAAACACCGTGAAACAATTAATAAAAGAAAAACTGCTTTAATGTCTTGGCGTGAAGTTGAAGAAAATGGTAAGTGGCAGGTAGATAAAAATAGTGCAACTGACGGTGATTTATTTATTGCCGAGGCGTTGTTGCTAGCAAGTAAGGTATATAAAGATATTTATTATCAAGATGAAGCTGTTAAGATATTGCAAGACATTTTACGTTATGAATATAATGCTAAAACTAGAACGCTAACGGTAGGAAATTGGGCTAATAAGAATTCTAAATATTATGATTTAATGCGTACATCAGATGTAATGCCGGAATTCTTTGATAGTTTTTATAAAGCTACGGGTGATGATCGCTGGTTGACGATAAAACGAACTATGCTTGAGCGTCTTTATCAGCTTAGTCGCCAGCATAAAACAGGCTTAGTACCAGATTTTGCGTGGGTTAGTGCAACAAATGCTCAGCCAGTCAAAGCTAATACAGTTGCTACCAAAGATGATGGTAATTTTTCCGCAAATGCTTGTCGTGTTCCAATGATGTTAGCTAATAGTAATAATAAAGTGGCTAAAAAAATTGAAAATCGAATGCTTAAATTCTTCAGTAAGCAGAATGTAGTAACAGCTGGCTATACTTTAAGTGGCAAAGCAATTAATAATTATGTGTCTGCAAGCTTTAGTGCACCGATTTTTTGTGCTGTGAGTTTTAATAGAAAAGAAGGCTATGATAATTTATTTATGTCACAGCAATATATTTTTGCTAAACGTTTACCACAAAATAATTATTATGATGCAGCTCTAACTACTATTGCAGCTTTAGATGCTGCTAAAATGTAGTTGAAGTATTATTTATTTTTTGGTAACATAGTAAAAATTTTTAACTTATTTATTGAGGAGGATAAAAATGGGATTAAATGCATACATTCAAGGTTTTAACAGTTTAGAGTCGATTGATCGTGCACCAGGATATTTTAAGTATCATCATCATTCAGTTGCTGATCACTGCTTTAGAACAGCAGAACTTGCACAAATGATGGGTGATATTGAAGAAGTGCATGGTAATAAAAAAATTAATTGGAAGGCTCTTTATGAAAAGAGTTTAAATCATGATTATACTGAACGATTTATCGGTGACATTAAAACACCAGTTAAATATGCTACTCCTCAACTTAGAAAGATGATTGGTGATGTTGAAGAGACAATGACTACCAAATTCATCAAAGAAGAGATACCAAAAGAATTTCAAGAAATTTATACTAGACGTCTTTCAGAAGGAAAAGATGACACCTTAGAAGGAAAGATTTTGTCAGTTTGTGACAAGTTAGATCTGTTGTATGAAGCTTATGGGGAAATTGAATTAGGTAATCCTAATCCAGTTTATATGCAAATGTTTAAAGAAAGTCTTGAAACAATCAAGAAGTTTGATGATTTAGTTTGTGTACAATATTTTATTAAGAAGATTTTGCCAGATCTTTTTAAAGGTGATTTTGCAGGAAAAGATAAGATGCAACGGATAGCTTTTAGCATTTTATTGTTAGGGGATGATGAATAGGTGAAATTTCAATGTAGTTCATGCGGGCTCCGCATGGACTCCTTGCATTTTAAGCAAGAAGGATTAATGAATCCTAAATTAACCAGTATTTGTGATATTTGCAGAACGCGTAATTTAAATCCAGAAGAGTATTCCAATAATGCAGTATCTACATTTGCTCAAAGTTTGCTATATACATTTGTTGGTGCAGATAAAAAGCAAGATCAATTAAATTTTATTGTAAAAAATAAAAAAGCTCGTAAAAAATACGAAGCTTTTTTGCAAGATTATGATGGTAATGAAATTGCACGCCAACAGATTAAACGGTCTGATTTTAATCTAGCGGTAATCAAAAGTGAAGATGGACAAAATGATTATGTACCTAACCAAGATATAACCTTTGAGCAGAATCTGAAAAAAATGGGTTTGGAAATCAATTTTCAATTAAATGAAGTGGATTTTATTGACCGTGAACGCATTAGAGCTAAATATAAGTATCGCTGCCAGTATTGTGGTAGACGCGGTCATAGTGTAGATCATAAAGACCCCGTTTCATTAAGTCATAATAATAGTTTGGATAATTTGACTTTAGCTTGTGCAGAATGTAATCGAATTAAGTCGGATATGCCATATAAGCTATTTATTCAACTAAATGATCAAATTTCTGATATTAATAAAAAACTTGTTAAGTATGAAAATGCATTAGGCACTTTAAGAGAAGAATTTGAGCATCGTCGTCGTTATTTAGCTGCGCAAGTGCATCTTAAGGGTATAATTAATGATCCTGAGTTGAATGAAATCAGAAAGCAAAATAAAAGTTTACAGGATGCAATTGATAGTTTGCAGAGTGATTATGACGATTTACGTCAAATTCGTAAGACATACTTTGATACAGGTTGGAAACTAGCACGAATTAAAGAAAATAATGATATTATTTAAGCCGCTGGATAGCTATTTTAGAATTAATTCTAAAATAGTTGAACGAAAATAATAAAAAGATCATTCCCAATAATTGAGAATGATCTTTTTTGCTTATCTAATTCGATCTTCAGGATCAAATAAATATTTGTTCCACTTAACTTCATTTTTAACGGTAGGGTGGAATAGCAAGAATGCTAAAAGTAATTGTCCAACGTAAGGAATTACGCTTAACCACCACCAGCCACCATTAAAACCAGCATCGTGCAAACGACGAACAGTGTGACCTAATTGTGCTAAGAATGCCCAAATGGTTACAGCAGCGAAGAAAATAAGGAAAATGATGAAGAATACAGCAATGACTTTTGAATCGTCAGAGTTTAAGCCAGTGACCCTGAATGGAAGAAAAAGCAAGAAAGCAATCAAGTAGCATGCAAGCACACCGATTACCATAACCACTTGATTAATAGCAGTACCTACCCAAAATGATGTTCTAGTAGATCTGGCATCCCAATTAAAGCAGTCAAAGAAATGTTCCTTCAAAATTTGTCCGATTGTTGGCACGGGAACTTTTTCTTTTTTTCCTTCGGGATAATCTTGATCGCTAAATAAGTATTTACCCCACTTTACTTTGCGCTGAGCTGAAGGCTGCAGTGCTAAATAAAATAGAAACATTGTGCCGTAGCCAGTAAATGTAGACCAATACCAGTAGCCGCTATAGCCAACATCGTGCAAACGACGGACCATTTGACCAAGACCTGCTAGAAATACCCAGAGATAGACTACAATGGCGACAACGGCATCAATTACTCTAATACCGGGATTGATGTTTTTATTAAAAGCATAGAAACCAAGCACAATACATAAAATGGAAAGAATGAAGTTGATTAAAACACTCCACCAGTAGGATTTACGTGTTGTTCTAGCACTCCAATCAAAGGGATGTAAGTAAGTTTCATTTAGAATTTGACCAAAACTTTCTGCGGGTGGCATGGGTAAACTATCATCATAAGACTTGATGAAGTAATATACTTTTTCATTCATATTTTTCCTCCAAATAATTTTTCTTAATTATAAACTAAACAAACGAGAAGTTTGCTTACTTCTCGTTTGTTAATATCTAAAAATCCATTTTTCTAAAGTTACTTAAGAACTTTTGAGTCTTTTCATTTTGCGGATTATCAAAGATTTGAGCGGGTGAACCTTGTTCAGTAATTACACCGTCACTAATAAATAATACACGGTCTGAGATACTCTTAGCAAAGCCCATTTCGTGAGTAACGATTGCCATTGTTAAACCGGTTGTAGCTAGTTTTTGCATAACATCTAGCACTTCACCAACCATTTCAGGGTCAAGGGCACTAGTTGGTTCATCAAAGAGTAAAACTTCTGGATTCATTGAAATCGCACGAGCAATAGCTACACGTTGCTGTTGTCCACCTGATAATTGTTGTGGCTTGGCCTTGATAAATGGCCCCATACCAACTTTTTCTAAGTTTTCCATAGCAATCTTACGTGCCTCGTCTTTGGAACGCTTAAGAACTAATTCTTGACCGATCATGCAGTTTTCTAACACATTCTTATTTTCAAATAAATCGAATTGTTGGAAAACCATACCCACCTTTGATCTGAAAGCATTGCGATTATAACCAGGTTTTAAAATATTTTCGCCGTGGAAATCAATTTCTCCGCCGGTAGGTTCTTCAAGTAAGTTGATGCAACGAAGAGTAGTTGACTTACCACCACCGGAAGGACCAATAATAGTTACAATCTCGCCTTTTTTGATATCAACAGAGATATCTTTTAAGACTTGGTGACTGCCATAGGCCTTTTGCATATGTTTTAAAGAAATAATTGTTTCGTTTGATTCAGTCATTAGTTATTTGCCTCCGCATCTTTTGGAGTACCAACTTGAACTTGGTTGGCCATCAAGTTGTAATTCTTATTACCTTCAAGTCGCTTTTCAATAAAGTTAAAGATTCTAGTAATAGTAAATGTCAAAATTAAGTAGATTGCTGAAATCATCAAATAAGTTGGGAAGAACTTGAATGATTGACTGGCAATTGTTGTACCAACGAAGAATAATTCTGAAACTGAGATAATACTCAATACTGAAGTATCCTTAATATTAACGATAAATTCGTTAGTAATTGAAGGTAAACAATTCTTAATAGCTTGAGGTAAGATAATATGCCACATTCTTTGGTTGTGAGTCATACCGAGAGCACTAGCTGCTTCGAATTGTCCTTCTGGAGTTGAAATAATACCACCACGAATAACTTCGGCAAGGTAAGCACCAGTGTTAATAGAAACGATAATTAAAGCGGCAACAGTTCTGTTCAAGTTTAAGTGCCAGAATTGAGCAATACCATAATAAATTACTGCAGCTTGAACCATCATTGGAGTACCACGGAAGATTTCAACATAAACTGACAATAACCATTTAACAAAGTTTAAAGCCCAGCGCTTACCACGAGTAGTTGGAGTAGGGATAGTACGAACAATACCTACAAGTAAGCCGATGAAGAAACCGACGATGGTACCAACTAGAGCCAAAAGTAATGTCATGCCAATACCTGACATAATCATGCCACCGTATTGCTTCCAAGTAGTAACAAGCCAATTTTCATTCTTGGTTTCGTTACCAGCCTTAGGTTGTTCTCTAATAGCTTGTGACATCAATTGATCACGCTTTTTGTTAGAAATGGTTCTTAAAGTGGCGTTAACTTCGTTTAAAAGTTTAGTGTTGCCTTTCTTTACACCAATACTTGTAACAGAGTCATCATGATCAACCTTAAAACCAGCCATCTTATTTAAGTTAATGGCAATAATATTAGGGTTAACATTGTGGTAACTTTCAAATTCAATATCTTCAGCAACGTAGCCATCAATTGTACCTGATGAAAGACTTTGACGCATGGCTGAAAAATCACGCATAGCTGGTTCTCTCTTAGAACCCTTTAACTGCTTGATCAAGTCGTAGTGCAAAGTACCTTGTTGTGCAGTTAATTTAGCACCTTTGAAGTCAGATAGCTTCTTGGCGTTTGAATATTTACTTGCCTTGTTAGTAATTACAACAAATGTGCTCTTACGGTAAGGTTCTGAGAAGTTAATTGCTTTACGTCTTTCAGCAGTAGGTGACATACCGGCAATGATCAAATCGATCTTACCTGAAGTTAAAGCAGGAAGAAGACCATCCCATTGAGTCTTTTCAACTACAACTTTTTTATGAAGTCTTTTACCAATAATTTTGGCAATTTGAACATCATAACCATTTGCATATGAATTAGAGCCATCAATTGGAACTGCACCATTTGTTTTAGTTGGTTGAGTCCAGTTGTAAGGTGGGTAATTGGCTTCCATACCAATCTTTAATGTACCAGAATCTTTTTTAGCAGCTTGAGTTGAATGGCTGTTAAAGTTGAATCCGATAAAAATACTAAGGAGTACTGTCATTAATGCAGCAATCCATCTAAATCTTGACTTCAATTGTAAAAACCTCCAAAAATAGTTTTTAATCCAAAGCCAATACAATAAAGCGTAAATAAAAACCTCGCTTGCCAAAACAAACGAGGATAATAATCATTAGTGTTCAAACCAAATCTTATAGCGCTCCTCGGGGACTAACCGAGACAGTCTGCAGGATATGCTCCTGTAGCCCAACAGATTAATACGCGAATATTGAATCCATTTCGGCGGCAACCCTGAGATATTCTTCTTCATCTTCGCGGACTCCAAAATACCTTGTGATTGTCGCAACCTCTATTGCATTGGAAAATTATTTAACTGACAAACAGATTAAAGGAAAAATATATATTTGTCAAGTCCAACCATTATTGGAAGCGTAATCTCTTTTCTTCATATCTGAAACGTAAGGATTTCCAGCAACATAATAACGCAGTTTTTTGTTTGCCCAAATAGGATCAGATTGGTTGATACCGACGCGTTTATCTGCAATTATTTCCTGGGCAATGCGCTTATGATTGTCGGCTAAATCAATGGTAAACGGAGAATCAGAAAGAAAATGTAGATTCCAATTTTTATCATGAATCCCAAAAGCCTGCATCATTTTAGCAGGACCATTAGTAATAAGTACACCGCTTTTTCCATTTCTATTTTTGATCATAGAATCAATACCCCAAGCAGGATCGATGGCACGAACCAACACACCTTGTGGTTCATTTTCTTCTTGGCAAGCAACATCGAAGAAAAAATACTGGCGTTGGGCATAAATATAAATAGTACCACCGGTGCGGTAAAGACCTTCATTGGCCGGGCTGCGATGGCCGCCATATGAATGAGCAGCACGATCAAGTTTGCCCATGTAAGCTTCTGCTTCTACGATATAGCCGCCGAGTTTTTCTTGTCCATCATTAAAAGTAAGTGGCCGTCCGATTAAGTCACGAGTAATTTCATCGGTAGATCGATTAGTAAAATATTCTGCGTAATTCATAAAGTGCCTCGTTGTTTCTAAATTCATCTTTTAGTAATACACTAAAAGAAGAAACGAGGAATTTCAAATGACGGAAATTAAATTAGTACGAATTTATGATCATGAACAACCAGGAGGCTACCGAATTTTGGTTGATCGGATGTGGCCACGTGGAATAAGTAAAGTCAAAGCAAACTTGGATGAATGGGCTAAGCAAATTGGTCCAACAAATGAATTAAGAAAATGGTTTAATCATGAAGACGAAAAATTCCCTGAGTTCAAAGCAAAATATATTAATGAACTAGATGATAATAATTTCACAACTGAATTTATTAAAATAGTGCGGAATAAGTTGAAATCTGACGATGTGTTGTTTCTCTACGGTGCGAAAAATAGAGAACATAATCAAGCTGTGGTGCTGAAAAAATATGTAGAAAATCACCTATAAGCAAATAAGCAAAAACCTAATCTCATTATCAAGATTAGGTTTTTGCTTATAAATGTTTATGTCCATGTTTTTTAACACGCCAGAAGTGGAAAATAATAGTTAAACCCAATATTGCAAATACGATAATTGCAAATGCCGTATTTGGCATTTCCCATTTAAGTGGTGGCAGAGCTAATAATAATTTTAATGCAATAATTCCAATTAAAACGTAAGCCATAGGTTCTAATTCTGGAATTATATCCATTAATTTAATTATAATTTCGGCTACACCTCTCATGCAGAGGATACCGATCATTCCACCAATCAAAACAACTACGGGATTATCCGAAATAGCTAATGCTGCAAGAACAGAGTCAATTGAGAAAACAATATCCATTGATTCAATCGAAATAACCGTTCGCCAAAAAAGTGAAAGAACGTGTTTTTTCTTCTTTTTATTTTTATAGTGTGCTTTTTCACGGGCTTCTTTTTCTTTTTCGTGTTCAACAACTTCTTTAGGGTGGCGTTGATCATAGAAGAATTTAATTGATAAATAGAATAGATATATACTACCGGCTAATTTGATTTCCCAGAAGTTAATTAAATAAGTACCTATTCCAATTACAATGAATCTAAAAAGATATGCTCCCCAAAGTCCGTATAATAAGGATTTTTCTTTCTCACTTTTTGTGGGTAGTACCTGTGTTTGAGCTGCTAAAACTACAGCATTATCAACTGAAAGAAGACATTCCATAATAATTAAAGTCAGAATGATCATCCAGTCCTTGCCGCTTGTTAAAACATGCAACCAATTGTTACCATCAAAAAATGGAGCATACATTTTAAGAATTGCCATGTAAATGACTCTTTTCTAATTCTATTAACTTAAGTTTTTCTTTTTGACCTAGACGGTATGTTCCTACCTTGTTATTAGATAAAATAACTCGATGGTCTGGAATAAAAATTAATACAGGATTTAGAGCTACTGCATGGGCTACCGATCGTGAAGAAGTAGCATCTGGTAATCCAGCTGCTACTGTGCCGTAACTTACAGTAAGACCATAAGGAATTTTTTTGACAACTTCTAGTACTTTTCTTTGAAATTCGGTTCCGAATTTAGAAATATCGATTGGAACATCAAATTCTTTTCTAGTGCCTGCGAAGTATTCCTTTAATTGTGTAGTATAAGGTTCTAATCGCTTAGGATCGTGAATTAGCATTCTATGAGGATAAAAGCTAAAAATAGGAGAGACAGTTTCGTCTCCTTTAAGGCCAACATAAGTTAAGCCGAACTCAGATGCAGTTAAGAAATACGTCCAAGAATCAATCGTAACATAATCATAATAAAAAAATCTGTCATGTTTTCACCACCCATATACATGAAAAAAGCTGGTATTCTTAGAATAACAAACCAGTCATTTTAATTCAATTGCTTAAATACATCAAGAGCATCCCCGATAATTTGTGTAACTTGTGGAGCAGGGATGGCAGTTTTATTAATAGAGTAGATTTTGGCAGATCCTTTTTTATATGCTAATAATTGGGCAAAAGGATAGACGACAAAACTTGTTCCGCTAATAATGATTAAATCAGATTTTTGCATATTGTTAATCGAAACGTTTAATACTTCAGGATTAATTGCTTCTCCATAAAGTACTATACCAGGACGAATAATTCCGCCGCAATTTTTATGAAGATAGCCATTGGCATACTCTGAGTATGAAACTTGTTGGTGGCACTTAGTACAATAAATATTATATAAATTGCCATGAAATTCTGTGACGTGAGTATTTCCTGCTTTTGTATCTAAACCATCAATATTTTGCGTAATTAAATCTCCTTTTTGACTACACAATTGGGCAATTTTTTTATGGATTAAATTGGGCTGAGCACTTGGAAAATACATGTTTTCCATCACAAAATTGTAGAAAAGTTCTGGACGATGAAAAAGTGTGGCTTCACTTAAAATAGTTTCAGGACTTTCTTTAATACCATTATAGATACCATTTTTAGAACGATAATCTGGGATGCCCGAATGGGTAGATACTCCAGCACCAGTTAAAAATGTAATATGTTTTGCTTGATCAATATCTTTTTGTAATTCAGTTATATCATTTGGCTTCATAATATTTACTCTCATAGGTCTGTTTAATTTAATTATAAATCAGTGCTTTGTTATAATGGAAAGAAATATAACAATTGAGGAGAAGTTTTATGACATACATGTCTTATTTTTACATTATAGTTAATATATTAATGTTGGCTTATGCTTGCTATAGCTGGTATTGGCAAGCAAAGATAGAATTTAGCGGGCGTTACCGTATCTCCTCAATTATTTGGGCAATTATTTTTATTTGGCTAGGATTTACATGGAATTACATTGAAAAAGGTGATCCAGGCTTGAACGTATTTTTAGCCTTATTCTTATTAATTAGTATTGTAGATGGATTTTCTGGTTTTAGTACAAAAAGAATGGTTGTCTCAGGCTATTTTAAAAGAACAGTTAAATATGAGGAAATCGCTAATATCACGATAATTAATGTTCCTAATCAAAATAAGCCCTTAGTAATGGCACTTTTCAGAACCAATAACAATAGGGCTTATATGATGCGTTTTCGTGTTCAAATTAATGAAGTATTGCCAGCACTTCAAAAATATATTGACAAAAATATTCCAGTTGAAATTCAAGCTTAATTGCTACAGAATTGGTGAAAGCATACGAGAGAAACTTTGTAAGGTTCGCAGCCAGCGACCTTGCTTTTTTATTTCTTCAGGAGTAAGCAGGTGACTTTTTTTCATGTCTTCTTCAAAAGCCTCAGCCATTTTTTTATTGAAATTTTTATCATAAAAAATAGCATTATCCTCAAAATTAAGACTGTATGATCGATAGTCCTGGTTCATTGAACCCACTGAGGAGAAGTTATCATCAATAATAGTAGTTTTAGCGTGTAAAAATCCATCTTCATAAATATAAATTTTTACGCCGAAACGTGTTAATTCATTGGCATACCATTGAGTTGCACGATAGATGAATGGATGGTCTGGCTTGCATGGAATCATAATTCTGACGTCAACTCCAGACATGGCGATAGTTTGCCAAGTTGCAAAAACTGCATCATCAGGAATTAAGTAAGGCGTTTGTACCCACAAGCGGTTCCTAGCAAGTAGCATTAGACGCATCATGCCGTTACGCATATAAGATGTATAACGATCCGGTCCATCTGAAATAATCTGTGTGGCAACGTCATCTTGATGAATATTCTTTTCGTCAAGATCAGGAAATAAAGTGGAATTAAAGCGAATAATCTCATCATCATTATTTATAGAAGCGTTCCAATCCATGACAAATCGTTCTTGTAATAAAAGTGAGGCGGAACCAACAATACGTACCTGACTATCACGCCAATGACCAAATTTCTTTTTTCTTCCTAAGTATTGATCCCCGATGTTGAAACCACCAGTCCAAGAAATCTTACCATCGATAACAACAATTTTTCGGTGTAGGTGGTAATTGATCCGATATCTCGTAATCATATTTCTTGATGTGATAAAGGGGAGAACTTTACCACCGGCTTTGCGTAATTGGTCAAACCAAGCTTTAGTAGCTCCCATTGATCCCCATGCATCATAGACAACGCGAACTTTAACACCTTGTTGTGCTTTTTTTATCAATAGCTGCAGGACACGATTACCGATGTCATCATTATAAAAAGTATAAAATTCAATATTGATAGTTTCTTTTGCCCTAACAATATCTTTTAACATATCATGAAAAAAAGTATTGCCTTCTGTATATAGTTTTACATTATTATTTTTGGTTACAGGAGCTTCATCATCTTGATTAAAAAAGTTGATGGCAATTTGTCCTATATTTGATGTATCTGAAGGACTTGTTTTTTTAGGAGCTTTTGCAATGGATTTTTGTACATTACGTAAGCCAATGTGGTGCTGTTTGTTAATTGCAAAAATGTTTTCCTGGGAAATACCACGACCAAAAAATGCGTAAAGTGTAATTCCAACGATAGGGAAAATGAGCAAAATAATTAACCAAGCCCAGGTTGTTGATACTGAACGTCTACGATGGAAAACAATGTAAAAAGCTAAGATCGTGTTAGTAATAAAGATAATTCTGATAAAGTCGTGCCACCAGACCATAGTTCTCCTCCAAAATAAAAATTACTTTTTTAAATTAAGAAATTTATCAACAATATCAATTACAAACGGATTATCATGCATCCAACTATGCTCAGCGTCGTTTTTACCACGAACTTCAACTTCTTGATAAAAGTGAGCTTTAGGAGCCAAAATATAGCGAATACTTTTGGCAGAAACAACTGAAATAAATTTGTCAGTATTTGTATTATCCAATACATTACCATAGATATTTAAAACTGAGATATTAGGATTGAATTTTCTTCTATTAAATAAGAGATATAGATAATGTGGGTTCATCATATTAGGGCGTCCATTTTCGTTTAAAAGATTAACATTAGGAACATCGCCCAAATAAGTAACTCCATTGAAGGGCCCCGCAATTAAAGCACATTTTGTTAAATGCGGAAACGATTTACTTAAGTAGTGCTTCATTTCTGTTCTAATAATGCAAGGACAGGCTAATGAGTGAGCAACGGCAATATAGTTTTTAAATCCATATCTTTTAGATAAAAATGGTAAAACAAAGCTTAAATAGTAATCAATACCATAAATTCCGACAATTCTTTGTCTAAAGGCTACTTGAACGATGGGGTGCTTATCGCCAGTCCAAGTACCTTCTAGTTTGAAATTGCCTAGTAAATCTACAGTTACTTTTAGAAATTTTTTGTTTCCCTTGTCTGAAGTGGCATGTTGAATCATGACATTGGTGGTATAGTCACCGCCACGAAAACCGTGAAAATAGATAATTGGAACTTGTTTTTCCGTACTTTTTTCAATTATGGCCTTATTTTCAATATGACGTTTATGTAATTTTAAGAATATTCTTGTAGGTGCAAAGGTGGCAATTAACCCTAAAGAAATCATGTTAAACATGCTGGGTTCTTGCTCGAGATCGTGTCGATTATTTTTTTCGGCTTCTTCTGCATATTTTTTTGTATTAAAGAACATCTTTTGCCACCTTCTTGTCAAAATCTTTTATAATTAATTAGAATAAATACATTTTACCATTGTGGTGTAATTTTTTTCTTGGGGTAGATATCGATGAAATTTTTTGCAGTAAAAAAAGGACGTAAACCAGGTATGTATCGCACTTGGGATGAAGCAAAAGCACAAGTTGATGGCTTTTCCGGTGCAGAATATAAATCTTTTAAAAATATTACTGATGCAATTGAATTTGCAGATGTCCATGAAGATTTAATTGAACCTGATAATGATACATTAGAAAATGCAGTAGAGAAAATAAAGCAAAAAAGTAAAGCGGTTGATGCAACTAATCCAATAAATACTAAAGCTAAAAGTAGTTCTACTAAATATTTTGCGACAATTTATACAGATGGTGGTACGCGTAATACTGGTGTATTTAAAGGTGGTCATGTTAAAAAGACTGACAAGGCTGCTTGGGCATATTTAATTGAATGGGATAGCCAATCCGTTCACGATGCTGGTGGGGAATATGGAGCAACTAATAATCAAATGGAACAAACTGCTTTGATCAATGCATTGAAGAAGTTGATAGAGTTAGGTTTTAACGAAAAACATTTATTATTTGTGCTTGATTCTCAGTATGTTTTAAATGCTATTAATAATCACTGGTTAGAAGGTTGGAAGAAGCGCGGTTGGAAACGATCATCTGGCCCACTTAAGAATGTATCTGAATGGAAAGAATTAGATGAATTATTAAAACATTTCCCAGATAGCACGTTTAAATGGACTAAGGGGCATGCGAATAATCGTGGTAATGAATTTGTAGATCATGAGTTAAATCGCTATATGGATAAGAAAATGTAAAAGCAAAGGCATGACTATCATTTTGATAATCATGCCTTAATTATTAACCGAAAATATGACTGAAGAAGTTTACAACATTGTCCCACAATTGTTGTAACCAACTACGATTTTCTTGTGTATTAAATTTGTTAAAGATGTTCTTAGCACCATTTTGAATTTGACTTGAAAGTTTAGAAGCTTGTGATTTAAAGCTACCATTTTTTAAAGCGCCGGAATCACGAATTTCAATTAACAAATTAACTATTTGATTTTTTTGATTATTGTTAATCGTATTACCTAGGTGGTTAATGTTAATTTGGTTATTCACGATATCGCGAATTTGACTGTCAGAAATATTTTGTCCTTGTTTAGCCATTTCTGATTTTGCACCGGCAACCGCATTATTTAATTGAGCATCGGAGTAGCCTTCTTTATTTTTGTTATCTTGTGTAATACCACTCAAAGTGTTCATTTCATCTTGAGCTGCATTAACTTGTTTTTGATTCAATGCGTTACCGTTTTTGGCATAGGCAGCATAAACACCGGCTAAGGCTCCAGAACCATCGATTGGTACAGCACTTGTAACGTAAATATTGGCATCAGTAATACCGGCGGTTAAAGCTGCATTTTTATATTGGTTGGCAGTAATCGTAGTGATATTATTTTTGCCATTGTAGTCTAAAATTTTTACGTTAATACCTGAACCACTGCTTGTTTTTTGAATCATTGCGCTGGACCACACTCCAGAAGAAGTGGTGAAGTTGTCGCCTGATGGATTTAAGTATTTAACTAAATCAGAACCAGTAACGGTGATTGTTTGGTAATTGCCACCGTTTAAAGGAGCAGTTAAAGTTTTTAAAGTACCATTTCTTTGAGAATCAGTTAATGAAGTACCTAGTGTAACCACTGGTGTGTCATCATCTGCTAAAACTGTATGGTGTGTAAAGGTAAATGCCGCGACCATACTTAGTAAAATTGCCGTTAGAAATGTAAATATTTTTTTCATTGATATACTTCTTTCTTTGTTGTTTATATTTTTTGATTCAGTAGAGCTATTATACTAAAAAATGAATAAAAGGTAATAAAGCATAATCTAAAAATTCCTAAAATATTAGAAAATGAAAATGTCCCTCTTCCATAATTTCGATCTAATTCTTTAAGATGGTATAATAAATAACAATAAAAGGGGGACATTATGTTACAAGTGCCTAAGTTAACTATCATTATGCCGGTTTACAACACGGCACAATATCTGCCACGCGCTTTTGATGCTTTACTTAAGCAAATCGACAAAAGCTTTAAGTTGATCGTGGTTGATGATGGCTCAACTGATAATTCAGTTGAGGTAGCCCAAAACTATGCCTATCGCTTTCCATATTTTAAATTAATTAAAAAGAAAAATGGCGGCCCATCTGATGCACGTAATGTTGGTATGCAGTATATTGACACGCCATATGTCACCTTTCATGATGGTGATGACTGGGTGGATCCAGGCTATACGTCTTTTTTTATTCGCGCTTTTGAAGAACATCCTGATGTAAATCTTGTTTCTTGTGGATATTGGATGGACTATCCAGATAAAAAGTCACGTGTTGTTGGACGACCTGAAGGCGGTTTTTTAACGCGGGGTGAAACTTATCTAAAATTAACCAATGTTTTTGGTTCGCCAATGAAAGGCTATAGTTGGAATAAAGCTTATAAGACAGCAATTATTAAAAAATTCCATTTACAATTTGATCGCGATATTTCACTACTTGAGGATCAAATTTTTAATGTGAAATATATTTCTGTAGCTAAAGGAGTTTATTATACTCAGCGTCCTTACTACCATTATTGGCAAAGAAAAGGAAGTATTATTCATCAACCTAATGTTAAAAAGGTAGCCGATAATTTCCGTGGTAATTATCGAGTATGGCGCAGAATTATTAAGACGATGCTTAAAGATCATGAAGATGAGAAGATGCGTAAAAAATTAGATCGTTCACCTCTTCGTGATAGCGATGTTCAATAAAGAGGAAGTTGTATGAAAGAAAAAGTTAATGGTGTCGAATTTTATTATCATAAATTAGGTAAGGGAGCACCTTTACTACTGCTTCATGGACACCATTTAGACGGCGGAATGTTTGATAAAATTGTGGCTCCACTTTCTCTTTACTACACGGTATACGTTTTAGATATGCGTGGTCACGGCCTTAGTGAAGGTGACATTGCGGAACACTACAAGACTGAAGTGGAAGATGTTTATTCTTTTATTAAGCAAGTAGGAATTGAGGGATGCTACTGTTTCGGCTTTGATGCTGGCGGTTTAGTTGCAATGATGCTGGCTAGAAAGCATCCTGATATTTTTAAGAAAATGATTGTGGCAGGCGTTTTTGTAAATGGTGCAGGTATTCGTCCATACCACTATTTGACTGAGGGCTTTCACCGCTTTTTAAAGCTTGACCGCGATAGCCGAGTAGAATTAACTGAATCATTTATTTCAGAAGATGATTTAAGAAAAATTACGACACCAACTTTGTGTGTGGTTGGTGAAAAAGATTGGGTTAAGGTTGAACATGTACGTTGGTACAGTCAATTGATGCCTAATGCGCGTTTGGTAATTATGCCGCGTCAAACGCATGATAGTTATGCGGTTAGAAGTTTAAAATTGCTTGATTTGATTAAGGGCTTTTGCAAATGAAATGATTTGTTTATTGATTTAGAGTAAAAAAAGTAATATTAAAATCAAATTTTGGATGCATTAACTAGTTTTTTAGTAGTTAATGCTTTTTTAGTAATGTTATATAGGAAAATATGAATGACAATAGGTGAAGCACTAAAAGAAGAACGAGAAAAATTGGGTATGTCCAAATATCAATTTTCTAAAGGTATTATTGATAGAAAATTTTATGGTGAAGTTGAAAATAAAGGAAGAAATATTGGATCAGAAGCATTAGTAAAAATACTATTTAAGCATGATATTGATATTGAAGATTTTTTTAACAGAATAGAAAATACATATGTTTCTGCTTTTAATGAGTTAAAAAGAAAGCTAAATTTTAGGATAGATGACGCAGTTAAAAAACATGATATTTTAACGATTGAAGAATGTGCGAACGAGATTTATAAAAGCGAAGGAAAAAGTATCACCTGGTTAAGACTAAAAGTATTAATAGCGTATTTAAAAGGAGAATTGGACAAAATAGATTCAGAAATTATGAAAAGTATAGATTACGAGCTCGATAAACATGAAAATCTTTCGAGTGATGTCGAGGCTATACGTCTTTTTAGTAATATAATGGTGGCAATGGATATTAATCGCGTGGACTACTTTATGGGAACTATTTTGAACAAGATTGAAAAAAATAGCATTGCTTTTTTGCAGGAAGAGCAAATGGCAAGATTATGTGATAATTATTTGCATATGTGCTATGAAGAAAATTTTAATTCAAGTAATGTTAAAAGAACAATGAATTACTTAATTAATATGCAAGATATACATTTAATGATTTATAAAATCATTGGGCAGATGGACTATGAATTGATTAATCAGAATAAGGATGTAGCAAATAAATTAAAAGAGGTATTGAACAATTTAGGGTATGCAGATTTAATAAAAAATAAATAGCAGTTTATAGACCGCAGATGATAAGAGCTTTAAGTTTAGTAATTATAATATTGGATATAAATCATAAAGAGGAGGAAAATCTTGTTTAGATAAACAGAAATGTGGACAGTATTAATAATAAATTTACTGATTGCAATTGTTCTTACTTATTTTGGGCTTAAAGAAAGAAATGAAAATTTTAGTTGGTTTACTGCTAGCGGTGCTTTTATAGTATTTGGATTAATATTATTAATAAGCACGATTCCTGTGTTTAACGATTTCAATGAATCATCGCTATTAATGTTTATTGGCGGAATTTTAAGTATTTTAGGTATTATTACACTGATTATTGGGTTAGTAACTAGAGCAGTCAAAATTGTTAGTTTGCGAGATGTAGCAATTGCAATGGAAATTGCGGCAGTTTGTGTAATTTATTTAATTCATAATTTGGATCTAAGTTTCATAAATTTATTTGTACCAGAACTTTCAGTTATTATTGGCTTTTTATTGTTTGTATTTTCAAGAAAGAAAAATTAACTAAATTTACGTTTTATTTTAAACATAAAAAGGGACGCAAAAAATTGCGTCCTTGTACTGAGACGTAAAAATTAGACAAATATTTGTTCTAGCTGACTAAGGCTTGATCTCGATATTCAATCGGGGTTAAGCCTTTTAGTCTGCTCTTTATCCTTTCGTTGTTATAGTATTTGATATATTCTTCGATTGCTTGTGTTAATTCTTCAAGATTGTGATACTTGTACTCCTGATCATAGAACATTTCTGTTTTGAGCAGGCCAAAGAAGTTTTCCATTAGACCATCATCCATGGAATTACCTTTACGAGACATGCTTTGCGTGATGCCATGAAGCTTTAAGGCTCGCTGATAAACTCTGCTCTGATATTGACAGCCCTGATCTGTGTGAAAAATACAGGCATTAAGTGCCTTATGCTTGGCAAAAGCCTTATTGAGCATGGACATAACTAAATTCATATCCGGATGACGTGAGATTGAATAAGAAACTATATCACCACCACAGCCGTCAAGAATTGGCGATAAGTAAAGTTTCTGACCATTTAAGTGAAATTCAGTGATGTCTGTATACCACTTCATATTTGGTCGTATGGCAAAGAAGCCTCGATGAATCAGATTTGGAGCTATCTTACCAATCGTACCTTTATAACTGGAATACTTACGCTTGTTGCGTCTTCGACCTTTGAGCTTAAGTTTGTGCATCCAGTATCGAACTGCTCGATCTGTAACGGCATAGCCTTCTTTTCGCAATTGCATAGCTACACGACGATAGCCATAACGTCTTTGATGATAATCGAAGATTTCTTTCATTCTGGATAAGAAACCTGGTTTCTTTCTCTTAGGCTTATCTTTAGGCTTGATAATGTTGTAGTAAGTACTGCGAGCTATTAAAGGCAGATCTTTATTTTGAGCCAAGACTGTAAATATATAGTCCAAGCTAACCTTGAATTCTTGCCTTAGTTCAGTGACTGCCTGAGCTATTTCTTGTGATGTTTCTGATCCAAGGCGTTTAGTTTTTTTACGTAGGCATTGACGATACGCAATTTCAAGTTTTCTTCTTTGAGTTGCTGGATCTGCTTCTCTAAATCTTTGCGCGATGTTTGGGATTGCTTCTTCTGACTCATGAACGGAATGCCGTCCTTTCTTCTTGATAACGACATTATACCCATTTTTCTTATATTCGCGAATCCAATTATACAAGATACCGTTGCTTCTTAGTCCCAGATCTAAAGACAACTGATTAATTGAATTATTACCAGTTAATGATCTAACAATGGCTTTTTCCTTAAATTCTTTGGTAAACAATTCCTTAGATTTATCATAGATTTCGATCCCATGACGATCTATTAAATTAACCATATATTGTAGGGTAGAACGATTTAATTTTATTTCAGAAGCGATTACAGATAAGGATTTATTTCCATTTCTCCAATCATTATAAATTTTAAGTCTTTGTTTTTTGTTTAATTTGGACATAGTAAAAGCCGTAAAAGTGTCTAACTTTTACGGCCCACTTCACCTTTTTACGTCCTTTTTGAAACGTAAAATTGTAAATTTGCGTCCTTTTTTGGACGCAAATGCTATAATTTAGAATTTAAAGAAACGATAACTAATACTTTTTTGAAAACAGTCAGTACATTTGCAAATTATGGTGATGGAGAAATTAAATTCGGTATTAAAGATGACGGAACAGTAGTTGGAGTGAAAGATCCAGTTCAAACATGCTTAAATATTCAAAATAAGATTAATGATGCAATTAGACCGCAAGTCGATTATCGTTTACATATTGATGAACAGACTAATGTAATTACGTTAAAAGTTTATCAGGGACTATATCCCCCCCATATTTTTACAAAGAAAAAGCTTATAAAAGGAATGATAGTGCGTCTGTACCAGTAGATTTTTTAGAATTATCTCGTCTCATCTTAGAGGCACAGAATCGTTCATACGATAGTTTGCTATCTCATGCAACCGATCTGCACTTTTCTATTCTAGAAAAAGCCTTGCAAAAAAGATTGGTATCAAAAAACTTACATCGGATTTGTTAATTACATTAGGTTTGCGAGAAAAAGACGGTGGATATACCAATGCTGGTGCACTTTTTGCAGACGAGAATGATTACCGAGGCATCGATTTAGTTAAATTTGACGATAATATTAATGTCATGCTTGATCGCACTCAGGTGGAAAATGTTTCTATACTAAAGCTTTATCAGGATGCACTACAAAAATAGCGTCAATATTATCAAAATAAAGTAATCGATGGTGCATATCGTAGAAAAATTGAGCAGATACCTGAAGAGGCATTCAGAGAAGCAATTGCTAATACGATCGTTCATCGAACCTGGGATGTAAATGCACAGATTAAAGTAGCAATGTTTGATGATCGAGTTGAAGTGACATCCCCAGGTGGATTGCCTAAAGGTTTAAGTAAAGAAGAATATTTAGCTGGCCAGCTTTCTATTTTGCGTAATCTAATTATTGCTAATATTTTCTTTAGATTAGGATTAATTGAGCAATTTGGTACAGGAATTCAAAGGATACTCGCTGCTTACGCTGATAGTAAAAGTCAACCTCAATTTTTAATTTACGAAAATTCCATTAAGATCATTTTGCCGGTAGTTAAGACAGAACTTCAAGGTGTCTCAAAAGATGGCAATGAGGTGTATACAATTTTACAAAATATGCCACTATCAAGCTCTAACATCAGTCAAGAGACTTCTTTTAGTAAAAATCAGGTTTTAAAACTTTTGGATGAATTAATTCAAAAAGGTTATGTAGTAAAGATAGGAAATGGTCGTGGCACAAGATATCGTCGATCAAAATAGAAAGAAACGTCTCTTTTATTTATAAGAGGCGCTTTTTCGTATATAATGGACCTGTATATGATTTTTAAAATTCAGAAGAGGTAGCTATGAACAAGGAAGAACTCCATCAATTATTGCACCCAATGAAGGTGATCGGGTTAGGTGGTAATCCCGCATTAAATGAAAAGATTGCTTCAATTTTGCATCAACCACTTATTGAAACTGCAGTTCATCACTTTAGCGATGGTGAAATTCAAGTTAATATTGGCGAAACTGTCAGAGGTTGCGATGTTTTCGTTATCCAATCTATCCAAGATCCAGTTAACGAAAACTTCATGGAACTTGAAATTGTTTTGGACGCACTTCACCGTGCTTCAGCTCACAGAATTAACGTAGTAGTTCCATACTTGGCATATTCACGTTCAGATACAAAGACTCGTTCACGTGAACCAATTACTGCTAAGCTTATTGCTAACTTGCTTCAATTAACTGGTATGGATCGTTTGATCACTGTTGATTTGCACGCTTCACAAATTCAAGGCTTCTACAATACTCCAGTAGATCACTTACACGCTATTCCACTTCTTGCACAATACTTCTTAGACAATGGTATTGCTACTAAGGAAGACGATGATATTGTTGTTGTTTCACCTGATCACTCAGGTGCTAAGCTTGCACGTAACTTCGGTCAATACTTCAATGCTCCTATTGCTATTGTTGACCAACGTGGTGCACGCTATGATACAGAAGTTCACGATATTATTGGGGATGTAAAGGATAAGAAGTGTATTATAGTTGATGATTTAATCGACACAGGTTCTCGTATTTCATCTTCAACTAAGTCAGTTTTAGCATCAGGTGCCAAGAAGGTTTATGTTGCTGCAACTCATGCACTTCTTTCTAAGAACGCAACTGAAGTAATTAACGAATTGCCAATTGAACAAATTGTTGTAACTGATACTATCAAGCATAATCGTTATCCAGATAGAATGGTTCGTATTTCTGTTGATCAACTTCTTGCACGCGGTATCGACTATGTTTACAACGATCGTTCAATTCACCAAATTTTTGATGAGCAAAATCGTTTAAAATAAAATATAATAATTAAGTTGATAAAAATAATCCTCATTGTTATAGTGAGGGTTATTTTTTGTTAATCAACCACAAAACATATAACTATTTATAAATAGCAATGATTGATATAATTGATTTGTGTTGTATAGATAGAACAGAGAAAGTTTGAGGAATAGAAATGGCACGACGGAAAAACATGAAGAGACGAAGAGTAATTCTTGGAAATACTTTTCATCTGATCAGAGAAAATGGAATGGATAATGTTTCTTTGCAAATGATTGCGGGAAAATCAGGCATTTCCAAATCCCTGTTGCAATCATATTATCCGCATAAAGCCAAATTAACTAATGATATTATTCGTAATTTATTTAATACATCAGGGGAACAAGTAAATAATTACGATATGGCTAATAGCAATGCACCATATGCTAGAACCAAGGCTTTTATTTATACAATTGCCATTTTGGGAATGCATGATGAAGGTTTGGATCGAATTATTTCTGAAGCCTTCATCAGTAATGCTTCCTTAGATAATTGGGGCATCATGCTTAATGATTGGATCAAGGAAAATCATTTGTTTGATGATATTGATGTTGATGAAGCTGAACTAGAAACAGGAATTGCATTTGTAACAAATGGGATTGGCCGCTTGTATCATGATCGCAAAAAGCATCATTTATCAGCAGAAGAACTTGCTGATTATGCGACTAGTGCGTTAATGTATAGTTTCTTACGTTGTTCTTCTAGTGAAATTGAACAAGCACTAAAAGATGGACACGATATTATTGAAACAGCTGATATGGAAGCAGTTCACCGAGCAATTGATACAATGTTTGATGAAGGTAAAGAAATTTTCAGCTAAAGGGGAATCGTCATGGTTGAAGGCAAAAGAGCTGATTTGCGACGAATAGGACAGGAGCAAAACACGCAATATAAGAGAACGTTAGCATTTGTAATCTTTTTAATTGCTTCACTGTCTCTAATAACAGCTACTTTTCTAAATCCATTTTTTATGAAAAAGCAAATTAGAACTAGTTATAATGAAGCGGTAGTTGTAAGACAGGTGAATAAAGGCTTTAATTCATTAGCTGATCTTGTTGGTGCAAGCAGTGTAGATAACTCAAATTTGCTTGCTAGTGCGCAAACCCAACCCATTGCTGACCATGTAATTGATTATTCTCTAGGAATTCACTGGATTAAGGTTAATAATTCTAAACTCGCTAATCAAATCTTAACGGATATTGATAAAGGAATAGATAAAGGCTCTTCAAGTGGTGCACAAGAAGTTAACAGTAAGTTGAAAAAGCAAAAATCGAATGCACTATATGTGATTATTAGAGCATTTAATCTGAATATAGTTACCTTAGGAGCCAATATTGCAGGATTATTGTTTATAGTGAACATTATTATTATCATTGTGACGATAATTTCGATGATTTCATTATTAAATGATATGAAAACTAAATCTACTGTTCGTATGCTTATCCATGATATCGCCGCAGCAGGAATGTGGGCCGGTTTTTGGTTAATTCTTATTTTTGGATTAATGGCCATAGTGCCCGTTATTTTTGATGTTGACAATATTGAATTTGGCTTTTTATTGGAGATAGGCAGCAGCGTATTTTTAGATTATGTAATTACTGGTGTAATCATTTATGTTATTTGTGCTATTCCATGGCAAGCAACAGCAGCTAAATAAAATTTCAGAAAACGTAATCATTCAAGGATGGTTACGTTTTCTCTTGCAAAAAAATTAATTTTTACGTACAATTAAAAAATAATTAATAAATTTTTATATATTTAACGAAAGAGCTAGGCGAGTTACATGAAAAAAGCAAAGATTATTTTTCTTGCTTTCATAACACTGATTTCAACTCTTTTTTTGTTTAATCAGTCAGTTTCTGCAGCCAAAAAAGTAGAAGATGGCACAGTAATGAAGAAGATTAAACAATCTAAAGAATTAGTGGTGGGTACTTCAGCTGATTATCCCCCACTTGAATTTACAACCAGTGTGGGTGGCAATACAAAATACGTAGGGGTCGATATAGAATTGGCTAAGGATATTGCAAAAGATCTACATGCAAAGCTAGTCATTAAGAATATGAGTTTTGATTCTCTACTTGTAGCACTTGAAACAGGAAAGGTAGACATGGTTATTTCAGCTATGACACCTAATCCTGAAAGAAAAAAGAGTGTGGATTTCTCAAAGATTTACTACAAGCCGAGTGGTGAATATTTCTTAATCAATAAACGTGATCAAGCTAAATATAAGAAAATTAAAGACTTTGCTGGTCAAACCGTTGGTGCACAGACGGGTAGTATTCAATATCAATTAATTCAATCACAAATGAAAAAGTCCAAGGCAAAAGGACTGGGTAAAATTAATAACTTAGTTTTGGCATTAAAATCAGGCAAGATGTCTGGTGTTGTTATGGAAGAGTTGACTGCTAAAGCTTATGCCAAAAATGATAATAGTTTGATGGCAGTTAGAAGTGATTTGCGTGAAGAACAAGCAGGTAACGCCGTGGCTGTTGCTAAAGGTCAACCTGGCTTAATTAGAGCAGTTAACAAGACTATAAATCGGGTTGAAAAGAAAAACTTAATTAATAAAGAATATTTACCTGAAGCTGCTAAGTATATGAAAACTGCGCAAAAGAGTAACACAATGGCCAAATATGCCCCATACTTTGTTAAAGGTATTGGCTACACAATTGTAATTACTATCTTTTCAGTTTTAATCGGTATTATCTTAGGGATGCTTCTTGCACTTATGCGTTTATCTAAGAATAAATTATTACATGGTATAGCAGTTTGCTACATTGAATTTATTCGTGGTACTCCGCAAATGGTTCAAATTTTATTCGTTTACTTCGGTGTTGGGACTCTTATTTCTAATTTATCCGCACTTGTTGCTGGTATTATTGCTATTGGACTTAATTCAGGTGCGTATGTTGCTGAAGATATTAGATCAGGTATTGCATCTGTTGCTAAAGGTCAAACAGAAGCTGCTAGATCATTAGGTTTGAGTCAAGCTAAGGCATATCGCTATGTTGTTATTCCCCAAGCATTGAAGAATATTTGGCCGGCCCTTGGTAACGAGTTTATTACTTTATTAAAGGACAGTTCCTTGGTTTCAGTAATCGGAGTAACGGAGTTAATGTACCAAACTGAATTGATCCAAACTTCAACTTACCGTGGTGTTTTACCATTATTCATTGCGATGATTATTTACTTCATCATGACGTTTACTTTAACTAGATTACTTAATTATTTCGAAAGACGGATGAAACATAATGACTAAAATGCTAGATATTCAACATCTGAAGAAGAATTTTGGAAAAAACGAAGTTTTAAAGGATATTTCAGCTTCAGTAGACAAAGGACAGGTAATTTGTATTATTGGTCCATCAGGATCAGGGAAGAGTACATTGTTGCGTTGTCTTAACGTGCTTGAACATCCAAAGGCTGGAAAAATTGTTTTTGATGGCACTGATTTAGCTAGTTTAAAGGATGGTAAGGAGCTTGATCAATTACGAGAAAAGATGGGAATGGTTTTCCAAAACTTTAATCTTTTCCCTAATATGAATGTGATCGAGAACATTAAACTTGCACCTATGAAAGTAAAGGGTGTAGATGAAGCGTCTGCTGAAGAAAAAGGAATGGCATTACTTGAAAAGGTAGGATTAGTTGATCGAGCTAAACAATTTCCAAGTAGTTTGTCAGGGGGGCAACAACAACGTGTAGCTATTGCTAGAGCTTTAGCAATGGATCCAGAAGTAATGCTTTTTGATGAACCAACGAGTGCTCTTGATCCTGAAATGGTAGGCGAAGTTTTGAAAACTATGCAAGATTTGGCTAATTCTGGAATGACAATGGTTATTGTGACCCATGAAATGGGGTTTGCTAGAGAAGTAGCCGATGAAGTTTGGTTTATGGCAGATGGCTATTTACAAGAAAAAGGCACACCTGAACAAATTTTTGAACATCCAAAAAGTGATAGAGCAAAAGACTTTTTATCCAAAGTTTTATAAAAGTAAAAGCAACTATTGTGAATTTGACAATAGTTGCTTTTTATTTCAATTTATTGTGGCGATGTTTTGCAATGCGTACTGTTTTATAAAAAAATTTTGATTCCATCCCTTTTTAGTGAGGGTATTAATTATGATGTTAGTGTTAGAAGCAGTAGTGGATTTTGGAATAATTACAGCACGCAAAATTTTATTTTGTAGTAAGAGCGGTGATTGGACATTCGTCATATTACTCAAAGATGCAGTTGGTTTATTGGCAATATTTTTAGTAGCAGTTGCATAATTAGTTGTATCATTGGTGGCATCTTGTTTGAATAATTTAAATGTATATTTATACACTCCTTGAATATTTATTTCATATTCATGACCTGGAATAATTTGAGTTTTACCGGGTGAGTAAGTAAGGAGTGTCTTAAAATTACCATAACCACTTGAACTATAATTTTTTACGTTTACACCAGAAGTAACTGTATTAGTATCTAAATCAGTAATTGTAATTGAAGGAATAGACTTAATGGTTTTATCTGATAAGTAAATTGACCAGACAATGTTTTTTCCTTTAGCAAGCTCAAAAGGAAAAAGACGGATACTTGGGTAAGTTACGATTGGTTGACTGGCTACATGAAACATGTCATTAGCGTTTAAAACTTTTTGAACAGAATATCGATATCCATTATTACCATAAGCAGCGCCAATTCCAGTGTTAGTTAATCTAGTTGAAAGAATCCATGCGCGGTGTCCAGTATCTGAGCCAGTTAAATTATAATGATCTGTGATTAAATCAGTAATTACATCACCTGCAGATTGCGGAGATACGTTAAAATTTAAATTGGAAGTTTCAGAAGTATCTTTAGCCAATTTCCAGATAGATTTTGAAATATAATTTGGTTTTTTTTCGCTAGGCAGACCATGTTGATTTATAAAAGGATTTGCATTAACAGCTGCCATGACCGCTGCAGTTTTTTGTGCATTACTATTTAAAACTTTAGTAGTGGCAACTGCGGGCAAGTTAAAAATAGAGCGGTAATAATTGATATAATCAATCTGCGTTTGAATGTATTTAGAATTCAAACTACCAGCATTAAATTTTTTACTTAAATGTGGTTTTTTAGCGTAAATATTTGAATTGTCATAATTAGTTTTGTCTAGAGCTGCATATTCTTTTTGAAAATTGTGTATTTCGTTAATTTCTTGTGTAGTAAAAGTTGCTGCAGAAGTAGTTTGACTGGCAAAAGATGTAAGAAATATTGCAATGGCAGTCGCAATGGAGAATTTTTTGGTAAACATATTTAACTCCCTTCTAGTGCTACATTAATCCATTTAATTAATTATAAAACATAATGAAAAGGCTTTAGTTAAAAATATTCTACTATTTTGAGTTTTTCTGGTATTCTTTGCGTATAATTAAGGATTGGAACATTTAAAAGAGGTATAAAACAATGACTAAAAAAATACAAGTCGGATTAATTTTTGGTGGTAACTCATCAGAATATGAAGTATCAATCGTTTCAGGTCATAATATTTATAAGGCAATTGATAAAGATAAATTTGATGTACATCCAATTTGGATTACTAATGAAGGATACTTTGCAAGTGAAGAAGAAAGCTTCAAAGTCTTAGAAGATCCTTCGTATCAAGTGGAAAATCCACATAAGGTAAATAATATTTCAAATATTATTGAATTGAAGAATTTACCAGAGATTGATGTATTCTTCCCAATTGTTCACGGTAATTTAGGTGAAGATGGGGTCTTACAGGGATTGTTTCGCTTGATGAACAAGCCATTTGTAGGTGACGATGTCTTAGCTGCAGCTGCAACTATGGATAAGGAATTTACCAAGATTTTAGCTCAAAGAGTTGGTGTTCCAGTAGCTGATTGGATTTCAATCAAGCGTTTTGAATACGATGATAAGAATAATGATAAACTTAATTATGAAAAAGTAGCTGAAAAGCTTGGTCATGATATGTTTGTAAAACCATCTAACCAAGGTTCATCAGTTGGCGTTAACCATGTAACTAATGCTGAAGAATATGCTGCAGCATTAGAAGAAGCATTCAAGTACGATGATAAGGTTTTAGTTGAAGAAACTGTTCCTGGCACCGAAGTTGAAACTGCTGTCCTTGGCAACGATAAGCCAATTGTAGCAGGTGTTGGACAAATCACCAATGCAAAAGGCTCATTCTATACTTACGAAAATAAGTATGATGATAATTCAACTTCTAAGTTGCAAATTCCTGCAGATTTACCACAAGATATTGTTGATACTGTCAGAGAAAATGCTCGGAAGGTTTACGAAATTACTGAATGTAGTGGTATGGCAAGAATTGATTCTATGCTTACTCCAGATGGTAAAGTAGTATTAACTGAAGTGAATGCACTTCCTGGTTTTACTAATATCAGTATGTATCCTAAGTTATTCGAAGAAGCTGGTATTCCTTACACTGAATTGATTACTCGCTTAATCCAAGCAGGTATGGATCGTTTTGACCACAAGAAGACATTGCTTCACAAGCATGATTAAACGCCGAATTTTTGTAGAGGTAGATTTTAATGACAACTAACAAGCATGATTTTGAAGAATTAGCTGCACCTAAGGCAGCTGCACAAGAATTAGGTATTAGTGTTGCCACATTGAGAAAGTATTCTCTAATCGTGGAAAAAGTAACAGGCAATGCGGATTACTTTGCCCGTACTAAGCAAAAGGCACGTTTATATCATCAAAAGGATATTGATGACTTAAAGGCATTTCACCGATTATCTAAAAATAGTGGTTTAACTTTGCAAGAAGCAGCTCGTCAAATTTATGCAGTTAGTGAGAAAAAAGTAGATAATACTGAAGAAAATAAAAATAAAACCACGTACACGAGTACTGATATGATGGATACTCAAGAAGTGGTTAAACTTCTCAATACTTTGCAACAAACTATCTCAAAACAAAATGACGCAATTAGTTCTTTGCAAAAACAATTAAATGTAATTCAAAAACAAAATCAAGATTTAATTGAAGCACAAAAGCAATTATCTGCTCCAGATAATACTGATAAGATAGCTGCTTTACCTGATATTTCAGGTATCGTTAGTGCAGATGAAAAAGAGAAGAATGTTGAAGAAAAACGTGAAGAAGTAAAAAAGGACATGCATAAGAGTCAAGATGAAATGCGTGACGAAATTATTTCTAAAGCAAAAGAAAATGCTAAAAAGCGTGCAACTGCAAACGTTCATCGCACTTTGGAAGATATGCAGCTTTCAACTCCAAAAGAGCATTGGTGGCAAAGAATTTTTAAATTTTAAACAAAAAAGTTAAGAATTGAAAGGTGACCTAACATTGGGTCACCTTTTGTTTTACAGTAAAGCTATATATAAATTTAGGAAGTTGTTGTAATGAATTTTAAATGGAAAAAGAAATACACTGCAGCAATTATCGTTGCGATAGTTGGCGCCGTGTTAACAGTATTAACGTATTTTGCAACAGACATTTATCAAAAGGACGAGGTTGCACTAATTACCGATGATAAGATCAAAGATACGTTAATTGAGAAGAATGAAGATGTCTATAAAAATCAAGATCAAACTAGACAGCAGATATTACATTTGAAGATTTTATCTGGTAAACATAAGGGGGAGACGTATACTACTAAAAATGTATATTATCCTTCACAATTAACTACGCAGAAGTACCATGTTCACCAGAGAATTTTTGTTAATATCAAAAAGGGAGATCCAGCAATTGTTAATCCTAAACGTGATTGGGTATTAGTGTTAGTGGTTACGATCACATTAGCTTTAATGGTGACAATTTCTGGTAAACATTCGATTGCGTTAGTAATTTCGATGGCAATTAGTTGGGTGCTTTTTTACTTGATAATAGTTTGGGACGTTCATTTAAATGAGTCACACATTATTTTGTTATTCGGTCTTGCAGATATTATTTTTTCATTCTTTAGTCTATTAATTGTGCAAGGATTTAATAAAAAGATGCTAGTAACTTGGCTAGCAACCCTTTTAGGAGTATTTGTTTCATTTGCGCTTTGCTATGTAATTATGAAGTTAACTGGTGAGTCTGAAATGAAATATGAAACCGGTGATTATGCAACGCAAGATCCACGTGGTTTATTTTTGGCGCAAACCCTAATTGGAATTTTAGGTGCTGTAATGGATGAAGCTACAGATATTGTTTCTAGTTTGTATGAATTGATCCAAACTAAGAAAGATATCACGATGAAGCAGTTAGTCCAAAGTGGTCGTACAATGGGACAAGAAATTATGGGACCACTTATTAATGTATTAGTCTTAATCTTTATTGCGGGTGCTTTACCAGAAACAATTTTATATTTACGCGATAATAATACTCTAGCTTCAACGTTTGGTTTCACATTATCACTTGGAGCTACTCAAAGTGTAATTTCGGCCATCGGAATAGTTCTAACGGTAATTTTTGCAACGGGATGTAGCTTATTCTTTATAAAGGATAGAGATTGGAAGAGCTTATTTAAAAAAGAAGGTGAGAATAAATGAGTACCTTAATGGCCTTAATTATTGTTTTGGCAATATTAATGACAATCGTAGGTGGTGAGACTGGAATTCGAAGTTTCTTTAGTGTTTTGATTAATACTTTGCTATTAATTTTGGTAGCGATGTTAATTTCATGGGGCATAAATATTGCTGTCTTAACTTTAATTTTTATTCCATTGAAATTAGTGACGATCATTTTCTTGGGAACGCATGATTATACGGTAGCTAAGAACTCATTTTATTCTAGTTTTTTGGTGTGTTTGATAGTTAGTTTATTTATTTGGGGATGCCAATATTTAGCACAAGCTGCAGGCCTGGGACCAGAAGCTGGAGAATTGTTAGTTGGTTTATCACAAATGCCCGGATTAAGTTATCCGATGATTGCAGTAACAGTAGCCATCTTTTCAACTTTAGGTGCAATTGCAGAAGCAGCGGTTGCGATGAGTTCAGGTTTGCTTGAAATAAAAAAGCATAATCCTAATATTAGTGAAGAAGAATTAATGGCTAGTGGAACGACAATTGGTAATGATGTTTTGGGTACTGCAATGAACACTATCTTATTTGGGATGTTTGGCAGCTTTTTGTCATTATTTCTATGGTATTTCCGTTTGGGATATACTCCAGGTGAAGTAGTTAATGAAAAACTTTTTGTTAATGAAGCATTAATTATCATGTATTCGTTAATTGGCGTTATATTAACAGTACCGTTATCTTCATTTATGTTATCTAGAGGAATGAGCAAGAAGGGAGTAAAAAATGAAAATAGAAAATCTGACACTAACTAACTTTAATGATCGCCAATATAAGGTACATACTTATATTTTGGAGCAAAATCCAGAGTTGGTAGAACAAAAAAGGCCTTTGGCTATCGTAGTTCCTGGTGGCAGTTTTGAGCATTTATCTAAAAGAGAAGGCGAACCAGTTGCATTAGCTTTTAATAATCAAGGATTTAACAGTGTTGTCATGGAATATAACTTAGTACATGATGAAGGAAAAATTTATCCAGATGCGGGTCTTGATGTTTTAACTACAGTAAAATATTTTAGAGATCGTGCAGATGAGTATCATTTGGATCCTGAACGCATTTTAACGATTGGCTTCTCGGCTGGTGGACATGTAGTTAGTGTGGCTAACAATATGGCGATTGATCCAGAATATCAAGAAAAGTATGGCTTAAAAAAAGATGAAGTATTACCTAATAAATCAATTTTGGGCTATCCACTGATTAATATTGAGAAGATTGGATTTCCTATTCCAAAAGATCAAATGGATAAGATGCCTAGTGAGAAGAAAATTCTTGATAGTGCATTAGGAGTTACACGTGAAACACCAGACACATTTGTTTTTCAAGCTTGGGATGACCCTGTTGTCCTGATTGGCAATTCAATTGAATATCTGGCAGCGTTAAATAAGAATAAGGTGTCAGCTGAGGCACACTTATTTAATCACGGTTATCATGGCTTTTCTTTAGCACGCCACAATGTACAAACTAAGGAACGCGAATGGCAAGAAAATCCGCATGTAGCTCATTGGTTTAATTTAGCAATGGAATGGTTGAAGAGTGAATGGGGCGAATAATAAAAAGGGTCCGTTCCTTTCAAAGGGTTTATTCCCAAGCCAAATGGATTTTGAAGCTAACTATAATCAAGTTAATCTTAAGAGTAAGCTTGATCGTAGCTGGCTTTTTTATTTTCCAAAGGCTCATGGAGGTCCACCTTCCTCCTTCTTGGTATAGCAATATGATATCCAAAAAAAGTTCTCACGTATGAGAACTTTTTTCGCCTATACTATTAAATTTTATTATCATGCGTATATTCTTTTAACTTGAGCATAATTGTGCGTCTACGTCGTACAGCCACAGAATGTGAGGTTGTTTTATTAAAATAAACAATTCCATTTATATGCTGTATCAAAGCTAGAACTGTTTCAACTCTCTTCCATTGTATCTGAAACAAAAACCAGGCTAATTTTAAGCCTGGTTTCATCATTGTATAGCTTTTATCTAATCTTTCTTCTCTCTAAAGAAGATAACTTCCTTAGCTGCCACAAATGGGCCAGATGACTTATAAACCTTTAATCTGATTGCCTTAGCTTCTACATCCCTCAAGCCGACAACTTTATTCTTGCTGTCAGACTTCCAAGTAAGTCGTTCGTCGTATGGCTTAAAGTTAGTACCATCCATTGAGGTTTCAACGCTGACCTCAACTGGATCGCCTTGATGATCAATCTTTCTAGGTACCAAAACCATTCTACTTAAGTGTTCCAAATGGTCGAACTTGAAGTTTAATTCAAGTGGTTTGTCTTCACTTACGCCGTTAATAGTTTCCCATTCGCTGGCAAGCTTTAGATCAGTCAAATATTCAATTGGATGATCTTTTTGACTGGTTAAACTACTGGTGACATGGATATTACTGATAGCGTAATTCATTGGATCCGGTTTGGTAATTGCACCAAATGGTTCTGACCATTCAGAAACTTTATTACCAGCAACATATCTCAAGCGTAAAGTGTAGCGAGTATTTGGCACTAATTCGTGGAAGGTAAATGAGCTACCATCAATGCCATCATGCAAAATGCCGTTAACTTCAATTTGGACCTTATCGGTTAATTGTGGCCAAACAACAGTCAATGAATGTGAACTAATTTTATCAGGATCGACCATTGGCTGCTTTGGTGAGTGAAGCAATGAATCAGTAATTGCGTGAACCAAAGTTTCATTACCATATCTGAAGTTACGGATAGTGATTTCAATCTTTGAATCAGTAATATCCCGTTTAGCCAATTTAATTTGTAAAGCTGTTTGCTTCTTTTCTTGATATTGATCAAATTCAGGCATCCAGCTGTAGTTGGTATTAAAGAAGAAACCTTCTTTTGCATGTGCGAATGTATCAACAGTGCCATATTCTTGCATATTGACAACTTGATCATTAATCTTAACGGTTAAACCGTCTGGATAACCATCACACATAATATTTAGATTAGTGGTGTTTTCCGTTTGGAAAGTACTGAAATCACCTTGAGTTGGATCAATGGTAATAGTTAACTTGCTTGCTTCAAGATCACTAGTAATCTGCGTTGCTACATGATTTCTAGAATAATCATTGTAGCCATTATCATCGTAAGTAACCATTTTGCTACGTCCTTGTGGGTAAAGAACGTAATTACGATCACCCAAGTCAAAGATTGATCCGCCACGTACAAAGACAGGTAAATGCCAAGATGGATAAGACTGTTTGTTATAAACGCGGCCACCTAAGAACTTTTTACCATCGAATAAATCGATCCACATGGTACGGTGATTTGGTAAGTAAAGATTGTCTTTTCTTGAATTCCCATTACCATCTTCTCGGCCGTTTACAATTGGTGAAATAAGCAAGTTAGGACCAAGCATGAATTCGTGACCAACTTGTGATGTGTAATTGATTTGCTCATGAGGAAATTCTAAAAATAATGGTCTCATGATAGGTTCACCAACTTGCGCACGATAGATGAGCGTATACATGTAAGTTTGAAGTTGTTCACGGAGCTTTAGATATGCGCGGTTAATCTTGGTCATCTTGCTGTTATAAGCAAATGGCGTTTTACTAAAATTGCCTTGATCGTCAAGATTGAAAAGAATAGGCGTGAATGCCTTCCATTCAAAATCACGGATACTGATTTGAGCATTACCTCCACCAACAGTTCCGTCAACTGCACTACCAACTAATGGTTGACCAGATAAACTTGCACCTAAAAAGCCGGCAACTTGAGTTGGAATATTTTCCCAATTACCGCCAATATCGCCAAAGGCCAACATTATTCTGTTTTGACTACCGGCAATACCTGTATTTGAAAAAATAAGTGGACGTTTACGCTTTAAATTATCACGTAAGATCAGTGAGTCATTTTTAAGTGTTTTAGGATCACTAGTATCAGTTTGAATAAAAGTAGTGTCGGGAGCAGTCTTTGGTGTTTCGTCACCGCTCCAAACGCCAGCATTAACTTCTCTTGACGCAGCATAATCGCTAAAACTGGTCATTTGCTCGGCATCAACATCTTGGATATTGTAGTTGGGTACAATCCAGCTTAGTTTGAAATGTTGCTTTTGATAACGATCAATCATTGCACGAGCGGAGAATTGATATTCTTCCTCACCATTTAATGATGCCTTACCATTAGCATTTTCCGGATTAGTAGTTCTGGTGTAATAGTTACCATCTTCAAACATAGTGGCGTTGCGTTCTTTAGCTTCACCAGGTTGCCATAGGGTAGTCAAAAAGTTGCCGACATGTCCCAAGCCCAATGCATATTTAGGTGGCATTAATGGCTTACCGGTTAGAACATAATATTTTTCCAAAATATCTGTAGGAGAGTTACCCAAAAGATAGAATGTATCAAATATTTGAGAGTCATGACGTAAGATTACGGCATCTTCATCTTTTTTGCCAAAATCATATTGACCAGGGGCAGTAGTATTTCTTAATTCACCAAAGCCGGAATTTGCCCAGAAAAATGGAACCTGTGTTAATACGCCACCTTTACCAGTAATTTTGTCACGTTTAATATCAATGATTTGACCCTTGTGGCTGAAGTAGCCATTTTGCATCCCACCACCGAAATAAAATTCATTTTTATGTTGCTTTAAAATTTCGGTAGTTTGATTTTGATCTAGTTCAAGCGGACTAAGCTGAACAACGCGGTTACGGTGTAAAGTCTCATCAAAAATATTCATTACTGCTGGTTTTTGCCAAAAGATTAATTGGTAATTACCAGATTGAATAATCAAAGAATCGCTTGTAGCTTTAGGCTTGGATTTTTCAAAATAACTATTATCAAATTGTGTTAGGTCAACAAAAGAGGAGTGATTTTCGTCGAATTCCTTAGCCGGATCAAGAAAATAACGGAATATTCCTTCAGCTAAAATATAAAGACGAGCAACTTCTCCGGTGGAATAGTGGAGTTCATAATAATGATCGCGTTTATTGGCACCGATAAGCTGACCTAATTGGTGTCTTTCTATTTGCGTATTTTGTGTCATATTGCTTTCTTCCTAATTAAACTTGTTAACATCTATTATAGCGAAAAAATGAAAACTTTTTGAGCAAATATATTTAAACTGGTATTGACCAATTTTATTAGCTATAATGATAATATTGAAAGTGAATTTTTATTAAAAAAGAGAGAAGAAAAATTATGACTTATTACATTCATGCAGATAAATTTTTCCTAGAAAATAGAACTGAAAATGGGGGCTATCTTGAAGTTCAAGATGATGGTAAATTTGGCTTTTTCTATCCTGAAACTAAAAAGCCAGAAGGAAAAATCCTCGACTACAAAGGTAAGTGGGTTGCACCAGGCTTAGTTGATACGCATATTCATGGCTCTCTTCGTGAAGATGTAATGAAGAGTGACTGGGAAGGAATCGATAAAATTTCTCAAGGTTTGCTTAGTGCAGGTGTAACTTCATGGCTTCCAACTACAATTACGGCTGATAGTGATACTTTAACTAGAATTTGTAAGATGTTTGCAGATCACCAAGGTCAAGAAACTGGGGCAAAAATTCAAGGAATTCACTTTGAAGGCCCATTCTTTACTGAAGAGCATGCCGGTGCTGAAAATCCTAAATATATGATGGATCCGGATATTAATGTCTTTAACAAATGGCGTGATGTTTCGAATGGCATGCTTTGCAAGATTTCTATGGCACCTGAAAGAAAAGGTTCTAAAGAATTTATTCGTGAAGCTGTAAAAGAAGGCGTAGTTATTGCATTGGGTCACTCAAGTGCCACTTTTGAAGAAGCTGTCGAAGGTGTTGAAGCAGGTGCAACGATGTTTACGCATACTTTTAACGGGATGCCAGATCCAAGTCATCATACGCCATCAATTTCAAATGCTGCAATGGCCTTGAATAATGTAACTGATGAATTAATTTGTGACGGCCACCACGTTCAACCATCAATGGCTAAAGCATTAATTAATGCAGTTGGTCCAGAGCACATTGCTTTGATTACTGACTGTATGGAAGCCGGGATGATGCCAGACGGCGACTACATGTTAGGGGAACTTCCAGTTTATGTAAAAGATGGTATGGCTCGCCTTAAGGATGGCGATAATTTAGCAGGTTCAATTTTGCAATTAAAACAAGCAATTAAGAATGTTGTTGATTGGAATATTGTAACTCCAGAAAAAGCTGTGCTGATGGCTAGTTACGTTCCTGCTAAGAGTGCTCATATTTTGAATAAGTGCGGTACTATTGCACCTGACAAGGATGCTGATTTCTTAATCTTGAATCCAGATATGACGCTTAGTGAGACTTACATGAATGGTGAATCAAGATACAAAGCTTAATGATGATAAAAAATACCGTTAAAAAAGTAACGGTATTTTTTATTATAATTTTATGTAAGCGCTTTTACTTTTAGCAAAATTGTGGTATATTATTTGTGTAAAGAAAAATATTACTAGATGAAAGGTTTGTGATACCAATGGGCATCGTAAATTGAACCAGTAATATGGTTTCACCAAATGACTAAATATTTAATATAAGTGGCCCGGACCTTGTGAAGTGGGTATGAAATAAGAATACATGATAGTCATTTGAAGAAAATATTATCAATAGTATGTATATAGAAAGATATTTATACATGATAAATTCTATTAAAAAATGACCCTTCGCAATTTATATACTGCGAAGGGTCATTTTTTTGGTTCTATTTTTTAATATACAGCGCCATCATAGAAGTTAAAGCGTGGCTTATTGAAGTCGAAGTCCTTCAATTCGCTGATCTTAATAGCGTTATCACATACACCCCAACTCATCAAGTTGATAGGCTTACCGTAATCTTCATCAGGAATAACGAGTAAGATATATTTGCCTTGTGATAATGCGTAGCCAAGTTCCATACCAAGACCAACATCTTCTTCTTCAGGTAAGTAAACCCCTAACATAATATCTGAAGATTTGATACCAATTAAGTCGTTGTGATAAGTAGCAGATGCCCATTCAATATCGTGTAAGTATTCAGGATGTTCATCAACACGAATATCTTTATATTGATTTTCAAGTGGAACATAACTATTTTCCAAATCAACAGTAGGGTTTTGTTTTAAAGCTTCCATAGCTGCTTTATAAGCCTTATTTTGCTTTTCATTAAACCAACCAGCGCCAAAATATAAAGTTTTTGTTTTTGCCATCATTTTTCTCCCTTTAAAAAATCATTTAGTTTAACTTTAACATCTTTTGGGTTGAAAAAAACGTCTTGTTAACTTATGGTGAAAATGTTAATTCCACATTAGAGAGGAAAATCCAATGACTAATTCAAAAAAATTTTTTGTGCCTGATGCTGTGTTTGTAGTAGATCAATTTGACCAAGATCAAGTTCTTAAAGTGATTTATGATAAATTGCTTGAACTAGGATATGTAAAAGGTGATTTCTTATCCCACATTATTGAAAGAGAGCATAACTTTCCAACAGGATTAGATACTGATACCTTAGGTAAAGATATCCCTAATATTGCGATTCCTCATACAGAAGGTGAATTTGTGAATACTCGTCTTATTGTTCCGGTTGCATTAAAAAATCCGGTTATTTTTCATAATATGATCAAACCAGATGAAATACTAGAAGTGAAATTTTTATTTATGCTTTTGGGCAATAATCCAGATGGGCAGGCTAGTTTATTGGCTAGTGTAATGCGCTTTTTAGCTAACACGCCAGCAAATGAATTACGAGAAGTATTTAACTTTACGAATTCCGAAGCAATATATGAATTTTTAGAACAAAAATTTGTTAAATAAAATAAAAAAGAAGACTATTATTAGTCTTCAAGGTAAATATTACGTAATTTCATGATATCGGCACTTGAAAGCTTCATCATATCACGTAAATAATTATGGATACTGCCGTAATCATCATTGATAATCTTTACTGCGTGGTCAATGTATTCAGCGCGAACGCTTTGAATATCACGGATTGATTGAAGCACATTTTCGTTACGGCCATTTTGACGTGCATGTTCAACCATGCTTTCGACAAATTCTTTAGTAGTAATATTAGTTAAAAGATAATCTTTTTTAATTGTGTTAAATGGAACACCCAATGCGCTAAGGATGAGAAGTGCACCGAATCCGGTTCTGTCTTTACCAGCGGTGCAGTGGAAAATTACGCTTTCACCTTCGACATCATTTTTAAGCAATACATCGAAGAACTTGCGGTATGCTTTTTGTGCAGATTCACTTTCGATCATGTCTTCGTAAGCGTAATGCATATGGTTAAAGCCGAAGTCCGCATCATCGCTAGCTTGTGTATTTAAATCATTGATACTTTTTGATGAATTAGTTAAGTCTTCACTGAAGACAGGATCATAAATATATTCAACGCCATCTGGAACACGATCAGGTTGTCTTTCGACTTCTTCTTTACTTCTGAAGTCAACGTCGTATTTTACACCGTAATCAGTTAAAAATTGTTTATCAAAAGGTGAAAGATCAGCTAAATTACCGGTTCTAAGTAATTTGTGCATTTTGATCTTTTTGCCAGAGTTGGTTTCATATCCTCCAAGTTCGCGGAAGTTACGTCCACTAGTTACGTCAATTAATTGGTTGGTTAATTTTTTAGTCAAAAAATTCTCCCCTTTCTTTATTTATTACTATCAAAAATATTCTAACAACAAAAACCAAAGCAAACAATTATTTAAGGAAGTAACGGCTTACAAAATTATGTTAAAATAAGAATTAAGTATTAGTGCAATTTAATAGGAGATGATAAAACGTGGTAAAAGAAAGTATTTTAGTTCCAGTAGATGGTTCAGAATCAGCTGAAAGAGCTTTTGATAAAGCTGTTCGTGTAGGTTTAAGAGATGGCGCACATGTTGATGTATTGAATGTTGTTGATACTCGTCAATTTATGGGTGAAATGCAAGATACATTAATTTCTGGTGATACCATTTATCAAATGACTCAAGACTCTGAGGAATATTTGAAGAGCTTAAAGAAATGGGCACACGATAATTTTAACTTTGATGATATTGATTATCACATTCGTTACGGTAGCCCTAAGCGAATTATTTCTTATGACTTCATCAAAGATCACCATAACAACTTAATCGTTATGGGAGCAACAGGTCTTAATGCCGTTGAAAGAATGCTTATGGGTTCAGTTACTGAATATGTAAATCAACATGCTTTAGCTGATGTTTTAATTGTTAAAACAGATATGGATAATAGCCCTGTTAAGCCAAGTGTGAAAAAAGGTTAATCATATGTTAATCACCAAGTGATTTTGCTTCACTTGGTGATTTTTTATGAAAAAATTACAAAATCCCTTGATAGAATACGAATGCTTTTGGTATTATTTTATAAAATGAACGTAAAGCGTGAAGGGAAGTGGGAGAAGTGCTTAAGCAATTTAAAGGTTTTAATGAAAAATTTATTGTTTTGGGCAAGTCTTCCACTCGTGAGGACGTTTTTTCTGTTCGTTTGATTAATAATATCGTTAACAAGCAGGCTTAATTACTGATCGTTTTTGACGACCCGTAATTAAGCCTTTTTTGTGGGCGAATAGTTTGTTTTATCACTATTTTATGTTTTATGGAGGACATAATGAAAAGATTTAGAAAAATCTTGGTAGCAGTAGTTGCACTTCTTGTAGCAGTAGTTGCAACAGCTTGTTCAAATAAGAGTAGTAGTTCAAAGGAAAACTACACTCCAAAGTCATTGAATATTCAATTTGTACCAAGTCAGGCTGCAACTAAGTTGCAAGCCCGTGCTAAGCCTCTTGAAAAGATGCTTTCAAAGAGACTGGGTATCCCAGTTCACGTATCTATGTCAACTGACTACAACACTGTTGTAGAAGCTATGAAGTCAAAGAAAGTTGATGTAGGTTTCCTTCCACCAGATGGTTACGTTTTAGCTCACAAGCAAGGTGCAGCTGATTTGCTTTTACAAGCTGAACGTTACGGTGTTAAGCAACCAGGTGGTAAAGCAACTAATCAATTAGTTAAGAACTATCGTGCAGAAATCCTTGTTAAGAAGGGTTCAAAGATCAAGAACTGGAAAGATTTAAAGGGTAAGTCAATTTCAGTTCAAAACCCAACTTCAACTGCTGGATACGTATTCCCAGTTGCTGAACTTAAGGAAAAAGGTTTGGACGTAACTAAGGATTGTAAGTTGGTTACTGTAACTGGTCACGATCAAGCTGTATTGAATGTTTTAAATGGTGATACTGATGCTGCATTTGTATTTGAAGATGCTCGTAACACTGTTTTAAAGGACAACCCAAAGATCATGAGTCAAGTTGTTCCTATTTACTTTACTAAGCCAATTCCTAACGATACTATCTCAGTAATTCCAAGCATGTCTAAGTCATTCCGTAAGAAGCTTGCTAAGGCATTCATTTCTGTAGGTAAGTCAAAGGAAGGTAAGAAGATTATCGAAAGCGTATATAGTCACGAAGGTTATGACTACGCAAAGGATAGTGACTTCAACATTATCCGTAAGTATGACAAGATTGTTGAATCAAACAAAAAATAATTTTATCAAGGGAGTTAACGATTAAATGGCAGATAAGCCAATGATCCAATTAAAAGATGTTTCTAAGATTTATGACAATGGAACTGTCGGCTTAAAAGACATCAACTTAAAAATTAATAAAGGCGAATTCGTAGTAGTAGTTGGTTTGTCTGGTGCGGGGAAGTCAACTTTACTTCGTTCAATTAATCGTCTACATGATATTTCTTCAGGCGATATTTTAATTGATGGTAAGTCAATTACAAACGCTAAGGGTAAAAATTTGCGCGAATTACGTCGTGATATTGGAATGATTTTCCAAAACTTTAACTTAGTTAAGCGCTCTAGCGTATTACGTAACGTTTTAGTAGGTAGAGTTGCTTATTACCCAACTTGGAAGACTACTTTTAACTTGTTTACCAAAGAAGATAAGCAAAAAGCTTATGAAGCACTTCAAAAAGTTGATTTGGCAGATAAGGTATACGCACGTGCAGATGAATTATCAGGAGGTCAACAACAACGTGTGGCCATTGCTCGTGTGTTAATGCAAAATCCTAAGATCATTTTGGCTGATGAACCAACAGCTTCACTTGATCCTCAGACTTCAGTTAGAGTTATGAATGACTTGAAGATGCTTAATGAAAAATATGGCATGACTGTAGTTGCTAACTTGCACAGTATCGAACTTGCTCAACAATTTGGTAAGCGAGTAATCGGTATTCGTGCAGGACAAGTAGTTTACGATGGTAAGATGGAAGACACTCCTAAGTCAGTATTTACCGATATTTATAACGGTGGCGACGGTAATGAGGGGGCAGAATAATGCCTGAAAATCAAGATTTAATGCATTTGCCTAAGCGTAAATTCAAAGTTATGAACTTAGTTTGGACAATCATTATGGTTGCAGGATTATTCATTTCAATTAATGTCACTAATACTCATATCAGTGTTTTATTTGAAAACTGGGATCAGTTTGCGGACATCTTTGTTCAAATGTCACATCCAGACTGGAGCTACATGAGTGTTATCTGGCCCAAATTAATTGAAACGATTAAGATGGCTGTATTAGGTACAGTAATCGGTTCTGCAGTTGCCTTTGTTTATTCATTATTGATTGCTCGTAATATTGTTAAGAATAAGGCTGTAACTGGTGTGCTCAGATTTATAATGAACATCATCAGAACAATTCCTGACCTTTTACTTGGTGCTATCTTTGTTGCCATTGTGGGTATTGGTCCTGTTGCCGGTATTATGGTCTTGGCTGTATTTACTTTTGGTGTGGTTGTAAAGCTTTTCTATGAAGCAATTGAAACTATTGATCCAGGTCCAATTGAAGCATTAACTGCTGTAGGTGCAAATAAATTCCAAATTATTCACTATGCAGTTATGCCTCAGATTATGACTTACTTCATTTCCTATGTTTTATATGCATTTGAAATCAATGTAAGAGCATCAACAGTTCTTGGTTATATCGGTGCCGGTGGTATTGGTCTTAACTTGCAACAAACTTTGCAAGTCTTCAATTACGCCCAAACCGGTACAATTATCATCGTTATCATCGTAGTCGTTGTATTGATTGACTATGTATCATCTAAGTCACGGGAGGCATTAATGAAATAATGAATACAACTATGAAAAAATTACCTGCTAAACCCGTTGACCGTAAGAAGCAAGTCACTCATTGGTTAGTTGCAATTTGTACCATCGTTATTATTATTTGGTCATTTACCGGTATTAATTTTGGTGGTATTAAGGCAACTGCTGGTCAAATTGCTGGAGCAATTTTCGCTGGTATTTTCCATCCAGATTGGAGTTATATTTATAACGGCTCTGGTGAAGATCTTATTTCACAGTTGTGGCAAACTATTTGTATCGCATTCTTAGGTACATTTATTTCTGCAATTATTTCATTGCCATTTGCTTTCTGGGCAGCTCATACTAAGCATAAGCATTGGTATACTTCTAGAATCGGTAAAATTGTTTTGGCAATTATTAGATCATTCCCAGAAATTGTTTTAGCTTTGATGTTTATTAAAGCTGTAGGACCTGGTTCTGCTGCCGGTGTATTGGCATTAGGTTTCCACTCAGTGGGGATGCTTGCTAAGCTATTCTCAGAAGCAATTGAAAACTTGGAAGAAGGACCAAATGAAGCAGTTGTTGCTGCAGGTGGCTCTAAGTTCCACGTAATTATGTTTTCAACTATGCCTAACTTAATGCCAGCACTTATTTCAAATACTTTGTATCGTTTTGATGTTTCAATCCGTTCTGCATCTATCCTTGGTTTGGTAGGTGCCGGTGGTATTGGTTACCCATTGATCATTGCACTTCAATATCGTCAATGGGATCGAGTAGGTATTATCTTACTTGGTATCATCATTATGGTAGTAATTATTGACTGGATTTCTGGTTGGATCCGTAAGAAGTTAGTTTAATTTTTAAATTCCCAATAAATAAGCAAGGACATTGTCCTTGCTTATTTTTATGCTCTGTATTTGAAATCGCAGTCTTCTAAATGATCATTAATTAAGCCAATAGCTTGCAAATAAGAATAGATTATCACTGGTCCTACAAAGAAAAAGCCATCTTTCTTCATTTGTTTAGATATTTTTTGAGAAAGCTCATTTGAAACAGGAACGTCACTAACGGTTTCTGGATGGTGCATGATCGGTGAGGGAATAAAGTTTTGTAAATATTTAGCAAAACTGCCGTATTCTTCTTTCATTTTTAAAATAGCTCGTGCGTTTTTTATTGCGGCATTTATTTTCAATTTATTTCGAATAATTCCCTTATCGAGTAATAATTCATCAATATTATGTTCGTCCATCTGTGCAACTTTTTCTATCTCAAAGTTTTTAAGTGCATGTCTAAAATTCTCTCGTTTGTGTAAAATTGTACTCCAGCTGAGTCCAGATTGGAAAAGTTCGAGGACTAACATTTCGTATAAGTATTGATCGTCTAAATTGAGCTTCCCCCATTCGTGGTCATGGTAGTTTTGCATCTCTGTGTCTTCGACACTGCCCCATGGGCAGCGGTGCGCTGTTTGATTAGTCATTTTGTACTTCCTTTTATTTTCTTATCTTTTCTAATTATTATTACGTCAAAAATTACAATTTTTTTCAAAATAAATACATTTTTATGCGTGAAATAAGAGCTTTACTGCCTTTTTTTGCTATAATTAGGGGTGAATTTCGAGGAGGCCTTTATGGAAAAGTTAGATACCATGATGTTGGCTGATGATTTAGCCTTATCACAAGACAAAATTTTAAATGGTGAACAAGACTTTGATGCAGAAGCTGTTTACAAAGTAATTGATAACTTGGGAGTTTTAAATAACCCTATTAAAGATTACTTCAATATGACCGAAGAACAATACTACGAAGCAGAAAGCGACCACAAGTTAACTTTGATTAAGTTGTCAGACAAATTAACTAGTTTGCATGATCGTATTTTGACTAATCACGTTGATGGTTATGTTGATAAAGATGAAATCAATTTAACTTATAACCATGAAGATCCATATGAAGATGATATGTACGATCCTGCTACTGACTATCGAGTAATTGTCTACAGTTTGAAAGTTATTGGAGCAGTTCAAGCTATTGCTGCTAGAGACTTACAAGAAGTATTGTCTAAGGATGCTGTATTATCAATTGGTCTTGCTGCTTACGCTTTAGCACACAACGCATAAATTATTTTAGTCGGTTCGTGTTGGGCCGGCTTTTTTTGTCTTTGAGGCGAAAAGAATGAATCTTTTTAAGCAAACAAAAGGAATAGTCGATAAAATTGTGGGAGTAAGAAAACGTTCATCAATGGATAAAAATGGTGAAATGTTTGATCCCATGCAAAAATATACCACAATTGGTGAATATCATGTTGGTGCAGAAGATGGTACACCGGATGGAAAGAATTTTGTCTTAACAGTTTATCAAGACAAAGACGGTGTATTACATCAAGCTTTAAGTTCAGAAAACACTACTGAACTAGCACCAGAATATGTGCGTAAATATAATGAAAAATTAGGTCGTTTTCGTGCTTTTCATAGTAAAAAAACGGGGCGTCGCTATCAAGTTGAGACTTATTTAGATAGTTATGTTGATGAAGTTAAAAAGCATATTCGTGAAGGAAAAAATTCTGTTAATATCGGAGTAATCACTGACACACATTTTAAGGATAAAGATAGTGTCGATTTTTATGGTTGGAATGGGTTACAACATGTACAAGAATTTTCCTATCTTGATCAATTAAACATATTAAATTTAAAGGCACATTTAGGTGATTGGATTGACGGTTCAGATGCTGGTTTGGTTAGTGAAAGTGAACTCATAAAGTTAGAAAGATCATTTAAATCAAATACAGTGCCATATCTAAGCATCAAAGGTAATCATGATGAAAATGACAAGTTCGACGAACATCATGACCTAAAGGCCTCTTTTCCTCAAAATGAATTTGAGAATATTATGTGGCCTGACATGTATCACCAGAAGAATATTAAGTACATTTCACGCCAGCACGGTGTTGCTTACTTTGATTTTGATGATGTGCGTGTGATTTCGGTTAATACTTCTGATTTGCCATATGTCTTGAATAATAGAGGACAAAAAAAGTATGATGCTAAAATTACGTTAGCCGTTCGTGAAGATCAAATTGAAGAAATTATTGAAATTTTGGCTAGATCTTCGAATAAGCGTATCGTTTTCATGAGCCATGCCAACCCGATAAATCGTAAGGGTAGTAATGCCCTTAAATATAATGGTAGATCTTTACACGAATTGCTGGTGGCGTTCAATCAACGTGAAAAGGGAAGAATGCACGCCAGCAATGGTGAACCAGCAGAATTTCGTTTATCTAACGATTTCGATTTTACTGGTATTAAAAATGCGCGAATTGTGGCATATTTATGCGGTCACCGTCATCGTGAAGATCAATACCGTATTAATGGCATCCAATATATTTTATTTAATTGTTCAGCGTTAATGGGCCCTAATCATTCATTAACTACTAAATATAATAAGAATTTGAATCGGCAAATCGATCATAATAATGAATTTGCCGGCTATATTGTTAATATCGATTTAAAGCGTCATCGAATCCAAGCATTTGGTTATGGAGCAGCTTCGAGACGCCGAGTTTATTTCATTTAATTAAATAAAAGTAAAGCCGTTTGGCTATTACAAGTCTTTAGCTTATAATAAAAAAGTTAAAGTGAAAAATTGTATATTTTTAATTTAGAGAGTTTAACTTAGGGGAAGTTTAATTATGTGCGGAATTGTCGCATTTTATGATCCAAAAATAAATGACAAACAAGCCGTTATTGGTAAAATGATGGCTACGATCAAGCACCGTGGACCTAGTTCCGACGGTTACTACACTAATGATGAGGTTGCCCTTGGTTTCAGAAGATTGTCAATTATTGACCTTCGCGGGGGAAGCCAACCGATTTATAACGAAGATAAAACTAGAGCGATTATCTTTAATGGGGAAATTTATAATTTTAAGCCATTAAGAGAAGAATTGATTAAAGCAGGTCACACATTCACTACAAAGGCTGATACTGAAGTATTGCTCCATGGTTATGAGGAATGGGGAATGGATGGCCTTCTTAAGCGTGTACGTGGAATGTTCGCCTTCCTTATTTGGGATGACAACAACAAGACTCTTTATGGTGCTCGCGACTTCTTTGGTATTAAACCAATGTATTATAGCAATCAAGATGGTCACCTTCTTGTAGGTTCAGAACTTAAGAGTTTCTTGGAATATCCTAAATTTAAGCGTGAATTGAACGTAGAAGCAGTTAAGCCATATTTAATGAATCAATATAATGATCTTGAAGAAACTTTCTTTAAGGGTGTTTATCGATTCCCAGCAGGCCACTGGTTTGAATATAAAGATGGCGAAATGAAGACCCATCAATACTGGGATGCTGAATATAAGGAAAACAGTTTAAGCTTTGAGGAAACTTTAAAGCGTATCAATGATGATTTAAAGGAAACTGTTGATTTATATAGAAATGCTGATGTTAAGGTTGGTGCATTCTTGTCAGAAGGTATCGATTCATCATACTTAACCAGTTTGCTTAACCCAGATGACGTATTCTCAGTAAGTTTTGATGATTCAACTTATGATGAAGCATCAAAGGCAAAGGCTTTAGCTGACATCAATCACTGGAAATTCTTCTCAGAAAAGGTTGACGCTGATGAAGCAATGAGAGATTTCCCAGAAATGCAATATCACATGGATGAGCCTGATGCTAACCCATCAATTATTCCATTATGGTACTTGTGTAAGTTAGCACGTAAGCACGTTACTGTTGCGCTTTCTGGTGAAGGTGCGGACGAATTGTTTGCTGGCTATGTTAACTATGGTATGCATACTCATAACGACGTTATTAAGGTCTTCACTAGCGAACTTAAGAAATTGCCTAAGAACAAGCAAGTTAAGTTGGCTCACAAGATTAAGAAAATGCCTAATTTCCCAGGTAAAGTTCATATGTATACTAACTTGGCTGAACCAAGTGAATTCTACGTTGGTCAATCAGTAATTTATGATATGGATTATCCAACTATTTTCACTTCCAAGGATGCTAACAGCATCTTACAACCAACTTACCGTAATAAGTTGACTGTTAATGGTATTTACCAAAAGGACTTTAAGAAGGTTAAGGGTATTGATAATGTTAAGCAAATGCAATATATCGATTTGCACCACTTTATGCTTAACGATATTGAACAAAAAGCTGACAAGATTTCAATGGCTCATTCACTTGAAGTACGTGTTCCATACCTTGATAAGAAGATTGCAGAACTTGCTAACTCAATTCCAACTAAGTACTTAGTTAACCGTCATGATACCAAGTATGCACTTCGTAAGGCTTCAGAAAAGGTTTTACCAGATGAATGGGCAAAGCGTCCAAAACTTGGTTTCCCAACTCCAATTAAGCAATGGCTTAAAGAACCACGCTTTTACAAGCAAGTACGTAGTTTGTTTGAAGAAGAATTTGTTAATGATATCTTCGATCAAAAGAAGATCATCAAGCTTCTTGATGATAACTACGAAGGTGACGGCTCACACAGAAGACAAATCTGGGCTATCTACACCTTCCTTGTTTGGTACAAGTTGTTCTTCGTTGATTACGAAAATACTGTTAAGAAGTACCAACATGTTCAACCTGAAGTTGCTAATTTAATTAGCCAGGGAAAGTTACTTTAAGTTAGGGGATTATTGAGGATAATGACTAAAGAATTTACGCCAATTTTACTTGGTAGTGATATTAATGTTTATGGTATGGCTCGTTCATTTAATGAAGCCTATGGTATTCGTGTTAAGGCGCTTGCTGATGTACAGCTTGCTGCAACTCGTTATTCCAAAATTGTTGATGTAGAACTTCATCATGGTTTTAGCGCAGATCCAACATTTATGGACGTTATGCGCAAGAAGATGGAAATCTACAAGGATCACAAGGAACCAGTCATTTTGATTGCTTGTGGTGATGGTTATGCAGAGCTTCTTTCCAAGCATAAGGATGAATTGAGCAAGGTATTTATCGTACCTTACATTGAATATGACTTGCTTGAAAAATTGATCTCTAAGGAAGGCTTCTATGAAGTAGCTGAAGAATATGGTTTGCCATATCCTAAGACTAAGATCATTACTATGGATGATTACAAGTCAGGAAAATATAAGGATGTACCTTTCCAATTCCCAGTAGAACTTAAACCAGAAGACCCAGTTTCATGGCTTAACTGCCAATTTGAAGGCCGTAAGAAGACTTTTACTCTTCATGATGAAAACGAATTTGAGGACATTGTAACTAAAATTTATACTCACGGTTATACTGAAGATCTTATTTTACAAGACTTTATCCCTGGCGATGATTCAAACATGAGAACTTTGAATGCTTATGTTGATAAGAATCACCAAGTTAAAATGATGTGCTTGGGTCACCCACTTTTGGAAGATCCAACTCCACAATCAATCGGTAACTACATGACTATCTTGCCAGCATACGATGAAAAATTGTATGAACAAGTTCAATCATTCCTTGAAAAGTTAAACTACACTGGTATGGCTAACTTTGATATCAAGTACGATGAACGTGATGGCCAATACAAGTTCTTCGAAATCAATTTACGTCAAGGTCGTTCAAGTTTTTACGTAACTTTGAATGGTTACAACTTAGCTAAGTGGTACATTGATGATTATGTTGAAGATAACTTGAGTGACAAAAAGACAGTTTACGGTAATAAATTGAAGTCTAAGCATGTTTTATGGATGGGTGTTCCAGTTAAAATCTTCAAGGAATATGCATTCGAAAATGAAGCAAAAGACACTGCAGAAGAATTAATTCATGAAGGCCGCTATGGTACAACTGTTTTTTATGATAAAGATCGCAGCCTTAAACGTTGGCTTTTGATGAAGTATATGTTCCATAATTACTTCGCAAGATACAAGAAGTACTATGAAGTAAATAAGGGTCAATACTTTAAGAAGAACAAATAATAGTAAAAATATTTCAAAAAGTTTGGGAAAAATTTCTTTCCAAACTTTTTTTGTGCTTCAAAAGCTTTTAATACCGGTCATTTGCTTTATACAAGGTATAGATGCCTCTATATGTATAGAATACAAGATGTTGTGCTTTATGGTAATATTGAAGCATAAGTTTTGAGGAGTGGTCTTTATGTTAAAGCAAGAAGTCGATCAAGAATTAGATACACCGGTTAAATTCGTTAAACGTGATGGAGCCAAGTATCCTTTTGAATTATTTAAATTAGAAATGGTTATTCACGCACTTGGCTTAGATGATGTTAAGGCTGTAATTCTAAGTAAAATTGTCAATAAACTTGATGAAAAAATTGTCTCAGCACAAGATGTTGCGGATGCATTTAGAGTAAGTTTAAACGAATTAGGCTATATTGAAGCTGCTAAGAAATATGTTTCTTATCGTAAAGCAGATGAAAAAAAGTGGTTGAGTCAAACTGATACCAAGAATCGTTTGGAAAGATTAGTTCACAAAGATCCAACGATTGTTAATGAAAATGCTAATAAAGATAGTGATGTCTTCAGCACACAGCGTGATTTAACTGCTGGTACAGTTGGTAAAACCGTAGGTTTAACTATGATGCCGGAACATATTGCTAAAGCCCATCTTCGCGGCGATATTCACTGGCATGACTTAGACTACACACCTCTTTCACCTATGTCTAATTGCTGTTTAATCGACTTTAAAGAAATGCTTACTAATGGCTTTAAGATTGGTAATGCCTACATGGAAAGTCCTAATTCTATTGGTGTAGCCACTAGTCAAGTAGCTCAAATTATTACTAACGTAGCTTCTAGTCAATATGGAGGTTGTTCATTTGACCGTGCCGACCAAGTTTTAGCTCCTTTTGCTCAAAAGAATTATGAGAAGCATTTAAAGGATGCTAGAGACTTAATCGATGATGAAGAAAAGGCAGAGGCTTTTGCTAAGAAGCGTACTAAAAAAGATATTTATGATGCAATGCAAAGTCTTGAATACGAGATTAACACTATGTTTTCAAGCCAAGGTCAAACTCCATTTACTAGTTTAGGTTTCGGTCTTGGTACATCATGGATTGAAAAAGAAATTCAGAAAGATATTTTAAGAATTAGAATTGCTGGATTAGGTAAGGAACACAGAACCGCTATTTTCCCTAAGTTATTATTTACTATTAAAAAAGGCTTGAATTTGCACCCTGGCGATCCTAATTATGATGTTAAGCAGCTGGCTATTGAATGTTCAACTAAGAGAATGTACCCAGATGTATTAAACTACGATATGATCAAGAAGATCACTGGTTCATTTAAATGTCCAATGGGTTGCCGTTCATTTTTACAAGGCTGGAAAGATGAAAACGGTCAAGAAGTAAATTCAGGGAGAATGAACTTAGGTGTAGTTACCGTGAACTTACCGAGAATTGCTATGGAAAGTCATGGCGATATGGATCTTTTCTGGAAGATCTTCAATGTTAGAATGCAAACTTGTCATGAAGCATTAAAATTTAAGGCACATCGTGTAACTGAAGCTAAACCAGTTAATGCACCAATTCTTTACCAATACGGTGCTTTTGGTAAACGTTTGGCAGAAGATGGTAATGTTAATGATCTATTTAAGAACGGTCGTGCAACTATTTCTCTTGGCTATATAGGTCTTTATGAAGTAGGAACTGTCTTTTATGGTTCTAACTGGGAACACAACAGGGAAGCTCATGATTTTACTGTAGAGATTGTTAAGAAGATGCATGATTTATGTGCTAAATGGGAAAAAGATGATCCTAACCACTATCACTACAGCTTGTACTCAACTCCAAGTGAAAGTTTGACTGATCGCTTCTGCCGTCTTGATACTGCAAAATTTGGTAAAGTAAAGGATATTACGGATAAGGAATACTATACTAATTCATTCCACTATGATGTTCGTAAGCACCCAACTCCATTTGAAAAATTAAACTTTGAAAAAGATTATCCAAAATACGCTGCCGGTGGTTTTATCCACTATTGTGAATACCCAAACTTGAAACAAAATCCTGCTGCTCTTGAGGCTGTATGGGACTGGTCATATGATAAGGTTGGTTATCTTGGCACTAACACACCAATTGATAAGTGTTATAAGTGTGGTTTTGCTGGTGAATTTAAAGCAACTGCTAAGGGATTTCAATGTCCGGTTTGTGGGAATCATGATCCTAAGACTTGTGATTGTGTAAAACGTACGTGTGGTTATCTTGGTAATCCATTGAAGAGACCAATGGTTCATGGTCGTCACGAAGAAATTGCTCACCGTGAAAAACACATGGGTATGGGATTAGTTCGCGAAGAAGCGGAAAAGGAAATCGAAGAAAATGCCAAAGAAAGATAAAAATGATCAAGAAGGCCCTGATATTCGAAGTAGTTTGATCAAGGTTAATATTGATGGTGATACGGTATTTGTGGATTCGAATCAATATAAGCCGCAAGTGGATCATGCTAAGAAACTACTTAAGCAAAAGGCAATGCCCAAAAATCCTAAGCCACAAGAATGGAAAACTGAAGATTATAGTTTGCACAAGATAGCGGATTATAAGCCATTTAACTTTGTTGATGGTGAAGGAGTAAGATGTAGTCTTTATGTTTCAGGATGTTTGTTTGACTGCCCGGGATGCTACAACTTAGTAGCGCAGAATTTTAACTATGGTCGACCATATACTCAGGAGCTTGAAGACAGAATCATTGAAGATATGTCTCAGTCTTACGTTCAAGGTTTAACTTTGCTTGGCGGCGAACCATTTTTAAATACTTGGGTTTGTCTAAAATTGATTAACCGGGTTAGAAAAGAATTTGGGCATAGTAAGGATATTTGGTCTTGGTCTGGTTATACTTGGGATGAACTACAAAAAGAAACACCAGATAAAAAAGAAATGTTGTCAAAGATTGATATCTTAGTTGATGGGCGTTTTCTTGAAGCCGAAAAAGATTTAACTTTGCAATTTAGAGGTTCAAGCAATCAACGAATTATTGATGTGCCTAAATCACTAAAAGCTAATAAAGTAGTTATTTGGGATAAATTAGAAAGATAAAAATTGAGGGTAATTGTAAAATAAAACT